>NZ_JCASIH010000001.1:0-505030 GCF_059685935.1 Telluria sp. ZT3P39 | reverse complement strand
AGGGGTCAAGGCGGCGAAAAAAATGTCCGCTCAAAAGCGAGTTTGAAGTCCTGCGACACAAAAAACAGCGGACATTTCAACTTTGCCAGAATCGGACATTTTAACTTTGCCTTTACAGGGTGGGCAGGTTTCCTGCCCGCGCGTTCAACCAGCGGAGGAATTGTCGTGCGGCCGTTCATGCCCGGATTGAACGCGCGGGCGGCGTTCAATGCTCGGGCCAAGCCCAATCCCGGGTGTAGCCGCCCACCCTACGCCCCAGGCAGCTGCACGAAGCCGAAGCGGCGCGCGACAGCGTCCGCCGCCAGCCGCTCGACGCGCACACGCCCCTCGCCCAGCGCCAGTATCAGCGGCTCCGCATCATCCTCGAGCCAGGCCATGATCGCTTCGATCGACGCCGGCCGGCCATCGAGCTCCATCCGTCCCAGCACCTGTTCCACGTCGCGGTCGTCCAGCTGGGCGACGACCTCGCCCGCCTGCAGGATCAGCGCGCCGGCATCGGTCATGAACACGCCGTCCACTCCCGCCAGCGCCTGCCCGGTGTGCAATACAAACCCCTGCGCCGGATCGGTGCGCGCGATGAAAGGTGTCGCCTCGAGGTTCACGTACACGCGCTGCGGACCGTTCTGGAAATACCAGCGGCCCTTGTCGTCGTGCGCGTAATTGCGGTTGATGAAGCCGATGAGCGCGACGTGCGCCAGCTTGTCGCCTGGCCCGTTGGTGCGCTGCGCGGTCTCGTCGCGCATGCGCCAGTTGCCGCGCGCGTCCAGTGCCAGCCACCCGTAGCAGTGGGGCACGTTGGGCCACTTGGCCATTGCCTGTTTTACGATGTCGTCCATGTCACGAAGCTTCGCATAGTTCGTGCGCGCCGGTCGCGCAGTTCGGGGCTGCGGCGTCGAAGAAATGCAGGATCTTTTGCGGCAGCCAGTCGATGCGGCCCGGGAAGGGGCCGACCGAAAAGCCCACGTGGCCGCCTTCGTCCGGGTACTCGAGCGTCACCGCGTTCGATGCGGTGAGGGGCAGGTGCTCGCCCGGCAGGAAGGGGTCGTTGCGGGCGTTGAGCACCAGGGTCGGCACCGTGATCTCGTGCAGCACGTGGCGGGCGCTGGCGCGGTGCCAGTAGTCGTCGGTGTCGCGGTAGCCGTGCAGCGGCGCGGTGACGACGTTGTCGAAAGCGTAGAGGTCGCGCGCACCGAGCAGGGCGTCGCGGTCGAACAGGCCGGGAAAGCGTTCCAGCTTGGCCAGGCATTTGGGCTTGAGCGTCTGCAGGAACATGCGGGTGTACAGCATGTTGAAGCCGGAGCCCAGCGCCTTGCCGCCCTGCGCCAGGTCGAGCGGGGCGGAGACCGCGCAGCTCGCTGAGACGATGCCGGCGGCCTGGCCGGATTCGCCCAGCCAGCGCAGCAGCGCATTGCCGCCCAGGGACACGCCGGCGGCGAACAGCGGGCCGGGTGCACGCGCATGGAGTTTGCGCACGATCCAGTCGACTTCGTCGGCGTCGCCCGAGTGGTAGAAGCGCGGTTGCAGGTTCGGCTCGCCCGAGCAGCCGCGGAAGTGGGGCACGGCGCCCGACCAGCCACGCGCGTGCAGGGCCGCCATCAGGCTGCGCGCGTAATGGCTGTTCGAGGAACCTTCGAGCCCGTGGAACAGCACCACCAGCGGCTTGCCCGGCTGGCCGTCGACGAAATCGACATCGACGAAATCGCCGTCGGCGCTCGTCCAGCGCTCGCGCCGGTAGGCGACGGGCGGTCTGGCGATGCAGGTCGCCGGGTAGATGGTCTGGAGGTGGCCACCGGGGAGCCACGCGGGCGCACGGTAATGCATGGACGAGGCGGCGCGGGAATCAAGCGCGCCGATGGACAGCAGATTAGTGATGCTTGAGCACGGTGCCGGCCGCCAGGCGGTACTGGGTGCCGCAGTAGGGGCACTTGGCGTCGCCATGGTGGTCGAAATCGAGGAAGACGCGCGGGTGCGACGACCACAGCGGCATGGCCGGGTTCGGGCAATGTGCCGGCAAGTCCTTGGCCTCGAGCTCCACCACGGGCATCGTCTTTTGGTTCATCTGGTTTCTCCGTTGAGCGAATGTGGACAAAGACAGGATTCTACCGGATTCACCCTGCATACCGAAATGATCGGTAGAATAACAAACTGACTACAATCGAGCCCGGGCGCAGCTTGGCCACCCGGCGCCGCATCCTTGCACATCTTTTACATGCGTTTCATGCACCGTCGTTTCAAGACCGTCGCCGCAACTGCCCGTCATGGCCGTTGCGGGAAGACCACATGAGCCAGGCCCATCCTGTATCGAAGGAAGCGCACGACCCCGCCGCCTGGCGCGAAGGCTTCAAGACCGGCCTGCCGACCCTGTTCGGCATCGGCGCCTGGGGCCTGGTGGTCGGCATTGCGATGGTCAAGAGTGGTTTGAGCCCGGTGCAGGCAACCGGCATGACCCTGCTGGTGTTCGCCGGTTCCGCCCAACTCGCTTCGCTGCCCCTGATCGCGGCGGCCGCGCCGATCTGGGTCATCTTCGCCACCGCGCTGGTCGTCAACCTGCGCTTCGTCATTTTTTCCGCCCTGCTCGGGCCGCATTTCGCCCACCTGCCCTGGAAGCAGCGCTTCCTGCTCGGCTACGTTTCCGGCGACATGACCGTGGCGATGTTCCTGCAGCGCTATCCGACCGCCGAACGCGTGGCCGGCAAGCTGTCCTATCTGAAAGGGCTGATGTATCCGAACTGGTTCGCCTGGCAGATCGGTTCATTGACCGGCATCTTCCTGGGCCGCGCGATTCCGTCCGAATGGGGCCTGGGCTTCGCCGGCACGCTGGCGATCCTCTGCATCATGGTCCCCTTGATCATCAACAGCGCCGCGCTGTGCGGCGTGGTCGTGGCGGTGGCCATTTCGGTGCTGGCCTACGGCCTGCCCTATAAACTGGGCCTGCTGCTGGCGGTCGTGGTGGGCATGGTCACGGCGATGGTGGTCGAAGAAACCTTCGCCAAGCGAAAGGCGAAACATGTCTGACTGGGAAATCTGGGCCATCATCGGCGTGCTCTGCCTGGCCACCGCCGCCACCCGCAGCTCGTTCTGGCTGATCGGCCACCGCGTGACGATCCCGCCGCGGGTGCAGGAAATGCTGCGCTATGCGCCGGCCTGCGCGCTGGCCGCAATCGTCGGACCCGACATGCTGGTCGATACGGAGGGCGCCGCGCAACTGACGCTGGCCAACCCGAAACTGCTCGCCGGGCTCGCGGCACTGGCGTTTTACCTGTGGCGCCGCAGCATGATCCTGACCATCCTGTTTGGCATGGCGGTCTTCACACTGTTGCGTCTTCTACACGTTTTTGGCGCCTCGGCCTAATGTACAATGACGTTCTTTCATTATTCCACTGTTGACTAGCCAATGGACGACGTTCTCAGCTTCACCCGCCTGCAAGACCTGATCGATCGCGATGCGCTGAAAAACAAGCGCGTCTTCATCCGCGCCGACCTGAACGTGCCGCAGGATGACGCTGGCAATATCACCGAAGACACCCGCGTGCGCGCTTCCGTGCCGGCCATCCAGGCTGCACTCAAGGCTGGCGCCGCCGTCATGGTGACTTCGCACCTGGGCCGCCCGCTTGAAGGCGAATTCAAGCCGGAAGACAGCCTGGCGCCGGTCGCCGCGCGCCTGTCCGAGCTGCTCGGCCAGCCGGTGGAACTCAGGCAGAACTGGGTCGATGGCGTCGATGTCGCGCCGGGCCAGGTCGTGCTGCTCGAAAACTGCCGCGTCAACAAGGGTGAAAAGAAGAACGACGACGCGCTGGCCCAGAAAATGGCCAAGCTGTGCGACGTCTATGTGAACGACGCCTTCGGCACCGCGCACCGCGCGGAAGCCACCACCCACGGCATCGCGAAATTTGCGCCGGTCGTCGCTGCCGGCCCGCTGCTGGCCGCCGAACTCGACGCCCTGGGCAAGGCCCTGGGCCAGCCGAAGCGTCCGCTGCTGGCCATCGTGGCCGGCTCGAAAGTGTCAAGTAAGCTTTCCATTTTGCAGAGCCTGGCGGGCAAGGTAGACAACCTGATCGTCGGCGGCGGCATCGCCAATACCTTCATGAAGGCCGTCGGCCTGAACATCGGCAAGTCGCTGGTCGAGAACGACCTGGTCGCCGAGGCGAAACAGATCATCGACATGATGAGCGCGCGTGGCGCCTCGGTGCCGATTCCCGTGGACGTGGTCTGCGCGAAAGAGTTCTCGCCAACGGCTGCGGCCACCGTCAAGGATGTGGCCGACGTCGCGGACGACGACATGATCCTGGATATCGGCCCGAAGACGGCCGCCATGCTGGCCGAACAGGTGGCCAAGGCCGGCACCATCGTCTGGAACGGACCGGTAGGCGTGTTCGAGTTCGACCAGTTCGCCGAAGGCACCAGGACCCTGGCGCTGGCCATCGCCAAGTCGCAAGGCTTCTCGATTGCCGGCGGCGGCGACACCCTGGCGGCGATTGCCAAGTACGAGATCGGCGACCAGATCGGCTATATCTCGACCGGCGGCGGCGCCTTCCTGGAGTTCCTCGAAGGCAAAACCCTGCCGGCAGTCGACATCCTGCTCCAGCGAAATACGAAATAAGTCCGAGCGCAGCTTTGAAAGCTGCGCTTCTCTTTTCAGAATCAAGGATCCAACACATGCAACCTGCGCGCCCCCTGTACAACGCCACCAAGATCGTCGCCACCATCGGTCCGGCGTCGACCGACTTCGACATCCTGGTCAAAATGATCCGCGCCGGCGTCGACGTCGTGCGCCTGAATTTTTCGCACGGTAAGGCCCAGGACCATATCGACCGCGCCGCGCTGGTGCGCCGCGCCGCTGCCGAATGCGGCACCGAAGTGGCGATCATGGCCGACATGCAGGGTCCGAAGATCCGCGTCGGCAAGTTTGAAGAAGGCAAGATCTTCCTGAACAATGGCGACCGTTTCATCCTGGACGCCAAGTGGGGCGAGGACGGCGAGCTGGGCAACCAGGAGCGCGTGGGCCTGGACTACAAGGCGCTGCCGCGCGACGTCAAGCCGGGCGACAAGCTGCTGCTCAACGACGGCCTGATCGTGCTGATCGTCGACCGCGTCGTGGGCCACGAGATCTGCACCACGGTGAAAGTGGGCGGCGAGCTGTCGAACAACAAGGGCATCAACCGCCAGGGCGGCGGCCTGACCGCGCCGGCGCTGACCGCCAAGGACATGGAAGACATCAAGACCGCGATGAGCTTCCAGGCCGACTACCTGGCGATCTCGTTCCCGAAGAACGCCACCGACATGGAAATGGCGCGCCAGCTGGCCAATATCGCCGGCGAGCCCTACCACCACAAGCCGATGATGATCGCCAAGATCGAGCGCGCCGAAGCGATTCCGGTCCTGCAGGAAATCCTGGATGCGTCCGACGGCATCATGGTCGCCCGCGGCGACCTGGCGGTGGAAGTGGGCAACGCGGCCGTGCCGGCGCTGCAAAAGCGCATGATCCGCATGGCACGCGCGTCGAACAAGCTGGCCATTACCGCGACCCAGATGATGGAGTCGATGATCGTCAACGCCGTGCCGACCCGCGCCGAAGTGTCGGACGTGGCCAACGCCGTGCTGGACGGCACCGACGCCGTCATGACCTCGGCCGAGACCGCATCGGGCAAGTACCCGGTTGAAACGGTCGAGATGATGGCCGCGATCTGCCTGGAAGCGGAACAATCCGAATACAACAAGCTCGACGCCGATTTCCTGAACGTCCAGTTCACCCGCATCGACCAGTCGATCGCCTACGGCACGCTGTTCACCGCCCATCACCTGAAGGTGAAAGCCATCGTGGCCCTGACCGAGTCGGGCTCGACTGCGCTGTGGATGAGCCGTCACTCGATCGACACCCCGATCTTCGCCCTGACCCCGTCACAGACGACGCAACGCAAGGCGTCGCTGTACCGGAACGTGCGAGCATTCCACCTGCTGCAGGAAGGCGGCAGCCACGCCGTGCTGCGCAAGGCCGAAGAAGTGCTGATGCGCGAAGGCATGGTGTGCAAGGGCGACCTGATCGTGGTCACCTGGGGCTCGCCGATGGGACAGGCCGGTGGCACCAATGCGCTCAAGATCGTGCGCGTGGGCGAGCTGGACGAAAAAGTTTCTTAATTGTTTGGAGTAATCAACCATGGCACTCGTCTCGATGCGTCAACTGCTGGACCACGCCGCCGAACACGGCTACGGCCTGCCGGCATTTAACGTCAACAACCTGGAACAGGTGCAGGCCATCATGGCTGCCGCCGACGCCGTCAACGCGCCGGTGATCATGCAGGCCTCGGCCGGCGCCCGCAAATATGCAGGCGAAGCCTTCCTGCGCCACCTGATCGACGCCGCCGTCGAAGCCTATCCGCACATCCCGGTCGTCATGCACCAGGACCACGGCCAGTCGCCGGCGGTCTGCATGGCCGCGATCCGCTCGGGCTTCACCTCGGTGATGATGGACGGCTCGCTCGAAGCCGACGGCAAGTCGGTCGCTTCCTACGAGTACAACGTGGAAGTCTCGCGCGAAGTGGTCAAGTTCGCGCACTCGATCGGCGTGACCGT
Organism: Telluria sp. ZT3P39; assembly: GCF_059685935.1. Taxonomy (NCBI): domain Bacteria; kingdom Pseudomonadati; phylum Pseudomonadota; class Betaproteobacteria; order Burkholderiales; family Oxalobacteraceae; genus Telluria; species Telluria sp. ZT3P39. The sequence continues at coordinate 498,460 of NZ_JCASIH010000001.1, read as the reverse complement.
CGAAGCCGAACTGGGCGTGCTCGGTTCGCTGGAAACCATGATGGGCGACAAGGAAGACGGCCACGGCGCCGACGGCGCCATGACCCGCGAACAGCTGCTGACCGACGTGGCCCAGGCTGCCGACTTCGTGGCCAAGACCCAGTGCGACGCGCTGGCGATCGCCATCGGCACCTCGCACGGCGCGTATAAATTCACCCGCAAGCCGACCGGCGACATCCTGGCGATCGACCGCATCAAGGAAATCCACCTGCGCATCCCGAACACCCACCTGGTGATGCACGGTTCGTCGTCGGTGCCGCAAGAGCTGCTGGCGATCATCCGCGAATTCGGCGGCGACATGAAAGAGACCTATGGCGTGCCGGTCGAAGAGATCCAGGAAGGCATCAAGCATGGCGTGCGCAAGATCAACATCGACACCGACATCCGCCTGGCCATGACCGCTGCGATCCGCAAGTACATGTTCCAGAACCCAGGCAAGTTCGATCCGCGCGACTACCTCAAGCCAGCGCGCGAAGCCGCGACCGAGATCTGCAAGGCGCGCTACCTGTCGTTCGGCTGCGAAGGCATGGCTGCGAAGATCAAGCCTATGCCGCTGGACAAGATGGCCGAGCGCTACAAGGCGGGCGAGCTGTCGCAGATCGTGCAGTAAGCTTTACTTTGCATGCATGACCGTCCCGGCGCTTGCCGGGACGGCGCATGTGAATTGACGTAAAATCACGCATTGGCCCAGGCCACACCCGGCTTGCCCCACTCGACCGGCGACAACTTCCCGGTTCCGTTCCCCTGATATCCCATCTATGAACAGCCTCTACCAATCCTCTATCCAGTCCCTGCCATTGCTCGGTCACGGCAAGGTACGCGACAACTATGCCGTCGGCGACGACAAGATCCTGATCGTCACGACCGACCGCCTGTCGGCCTTCGACGTGGTCATGAACGAGCCGATTCCCGGCAAGGGCATGGTGCTGAACCAGATGAGCGACTTCTGGTTCGGGAAGCTCGGCCACATCGTGCCGAACCACTTGACCGGCGTGGCGCCCGAGAGCGTGGTGGCCCCAGGCGAAGTGGAGCAGGTGCGCGGCCGCGCCGTCGTGGCCAAGCGCCTGAAGCCGATCATGGTCGAAGCCGTCGTGCGCGGCTACATCATCGGTTCGGGCTGGAAGGATTACCAGGCCAGCGGCGCGATCTGCGGCATCCAGTTGCCCGCCGGCCTGCGCCAGGCCGACAAGCTGCCGGAACCGCTGTTCACGCCGGCCGCCAAGGCCGACCTGGGCGAGCATGACGAGAACATCTCGTTCGAAGACATGGAGCAGCGCATCGGCAAGGAACTCGCCGCCAGGATGCGCGACGTCAGCATCAAGCTCTACACGGCCGCTGCGGAATACGCCGCTACCCGCGGCATCATCATCGCCGACACCAAGTTCGAATTCGGCCTGGACGACAACGGCGTCATGCACCTGATGGACGAAGTGCTGACCGCCGACTCGTCGCGCTTCTGGCCGGCCGACTCGTACGCGCCGGGCATGTCGCCGCCATCCTTCGACAAGCAGTTCGTGCGCGACTACCTCGAAACGCTCACCGACTGGAACAAGACCGCGCCGGCCCCGAGCTTGCCGCAGGAGGTGATCGACAAGACCCAGGCCAAGTATTTCGAAGCCATCGAGCGCCTCACCGGCGAAAAGCTGAAGGCTTGAAATGACCGACCAAGCAAAGCCAGTTGTCGGCGTCATCATGGGTTCCTCGTCCGACTGGGACGTGATGCAGCATGCGGTCGCCATCCTGAAGCAGTTCAATGTGCCTTTCGAGGCGCAGGTGATCTCGGCGCACCGCATGCCGGACGAGATGTTCACGTACGCTGAAACCGCGCGCGCGCGCGGCCTGCGCGCGATCATCGCCGGGGCAGGGGGCGCCGCCCACCTGCCGGGCATGGTGGCCGCCAAGACCATCGTGCCGGTGCTGGGCGTGCCGGTGCCGTCGAAATACCTGCGCGGCGAGGATTCGCTGCTGTCGATCGTGCAGATGCCCAAGGGCGTGCCGGTGGCGACCTTCGCCATCGGCGAAGCCGGCGCCGCCAATGCCGCGCTGACCGCGGTGGCGATGCTGGCCGCCGGCGACGACGCGCTGGCCCAGGCCCTGCTGGCCTTCCGCCTCGAGCAGACCGCGGCCGCCCAGGCCATGGTTCTTCCGGTCTGATTGCAGCATGAGTAAACCGTTTCTCCCTAGCGCCCAACCGTCGGCCTGGCTCGGCGTGATGGGCGGCGGCCAGCTTGGCCGCATGTTCGCCCACGCCGCGCAAAGCTTGGGCTTCAAGGTCGCCGTGCTCGAACCGGGCCAGGATTGCCCGGCAGGGCAGGTCGCCGAACGCCTGATCCCGGGCGCCTACACCGACCCGGCGGCGCTGGCTGAACTGGCGCAGGCCTGCGTGGCCATCACCACCGAATTCGAGAACGTCCCGGCCGACAGCATGGCCTGGCTGGGCGAACGCAGCTTCGTCGCGCCCAACGCCGCCTGCGTGTCGATCGCCCAGGACCGCATCGCGGAAAAACGCTTTTTCGTGGATTGCGCGCCGACTTCCGGCGTGATGCCGGCGCCGCACAAGACCATCGCCTCGCATGCCGACATCGACGCCATTGGCGACGACCTGCTGCCGGGCATCCTGAAAACCGTGCGCATGGGCTATGACGGCAAGGGCCAGGTGCGGGTGCGTTCGCGCGAAGACGTGCGCGCCGCCTTCGACGCCATGCAGGGCGTGACCTGCCTGCTCGAGAAGATGCTGCCGCTGGCCTACGAAGTGTCGGTGCTCACCGCGCGCGGCGCGGACGGCGCCTCGGTGGTCTATCCGATCGCCGAGAACGTGCACCGCGACGGCATCCTGTTCACCACCACCGTGCCGGGACCGAACGTCTCGAGCGCCTGCGCGCAGCAGGCGCAGAACGCCGCACGCGCCATCGTGGCCCAGCTGGGCTATGTCGGCGTGCTGTGCATCGAGTTCTTCGTGCTCGAAGACGGCAGCCTGGTCGTCAACGAGATGGCGCCGCGCCCGCACAACAGCGGCCACTACACGATGGACGCCTGCATCACCAGCCAGTTCGCGCAGCAGGTGCGCGCGATGGCGCGCCTGCCGCTGGGCGAGGTGCGCCAGCATTCGCCCGCCGTGATGCTCAATATCCTGGGCGACGTCTGGTTCGACGGAGACAGCGCTACGGCCCGCGAGCCGGCCTGGGACCGCGTGCTGGCGCTGCCGGGCGCCAACCTGCACCTGTACGGCAAGGACGACCCGCGCCGGGCGCGCAAGATGGGCCACATTACCTTCGTCGCGCCGACACTGGCCGAGGCCCAGGCCAGCCTGCTCGATGCCTGCGCCATCCTCGGTATCGCGCCGTGACGATGGACGCCATCGACCACGCCGCCATCGAGCTTGCTGCGCGCGCGCTGGAGCAAGGTGAGCTCGTCGCCTTCCCGACCGAGACCGTGTACGGCCTCGGCGCCGATGCCGAGAACCCGGCGGCAGTCGCCGCCATCTACGCCGCCAAGGGCCGCCCGCAAGACCATCCGGTGATCGTGCACCTCGCGCCGGATGCGCCGCTCGACTACTGGGCCACCGAGATTCCCCAGGAAGCGCATGCGCTGGCCGAGGCCTTCTGGCCCGGCCCGCTGACGATGATCCTCAAGCGCGCGCCGGGCATCCCGGCTGCCGTCAGCGGCGGCCAGGATACCGTCGGCCTGCGCTGCCCCTCGCACCCGGTGGCGATCGCGCTGCTGCGCGCGTTCAAGGGCGGCAAAGGCGGCGTGGCGGCGCCCTCGGCCAACAAGTTCGGCGCGGTAAGCCCGACCCTGGCCCAGCACGTGCGTGACGAGTTCGGCCTGGATGGTTCGGTCGCGATGGTGCTCGATGGCGGCGCCTCGCAAGTGGGCATCGAATCGACCATCGTCGATTTGTCGCGCCTGGCCACGCATGGGCCGGTGCTGCTGCGTCCGGGCCACATCAGCGCCGACGCGATCGCCGCCGTGATCGACCGCGTGCCGGGCGCACCCGACCTTGCCGCGCCGCGCGCTTCCGGCACCCTGGAATCGCACTACGCGCCGCACACGCCGGTGGCGATGCAGGACGGCGCAACGCTGCGCCAGACGCTCGCGCAACTCGAGAAGGCAGGGCGCAAGGTCGCGCTGATCCATTATTCCGATATGCCTTCGACCCACGCGGCACTGCGCCTTCCGGCCACGCCCGACGGCTTCGCGCACGCGCTCTACGCCGCGCTGCGGGCGATGGACGGCCATGGCGCCGATGTCATCCTGGTCGAGGCGCCGCCGCAAGGTGGCGATTGGAATGGCGTCAACGACCGCCTGCGCCGGGCCGCGCACGGCTCGACCGGCATCGTGCACGGGCTGCTCAACCAGCATCCGGCTGCCTGACCGGCGCCTCGAGCAGAGCGCCCGTCGGTACGGGCATTCTGTTCCAACGCTGTGCCTAAAAAACTACTTCTTTCCGGCAACTTAGCAGGGCTATAATCGGCTCCCCTAGGCGTTCGCCGCTTGTCGTCAGGAACTGACGAAGAGGCAACAATTTCTATACAAGCAAGTTGAACGCTGGCATATTATTGACGATACGAATAGTACGGCCGTTCGTTTCAATAAAAACTTCCCTATCCAGGAGACACAATGCGTCAAACCAAACTCGCGCTCGCACTGTTGACGGCGGCCGTACTGGCTGCTTGCGGCGGAACCAGTCCAAGCGGCGGCGAACAAAAACAAAAGCTCACCTTCACCCAGCAGGTGTCGTTCGGCGACAGCCTGTCGGACGTGGGTACCTATGCCGTGGGCGCGGTCAAGACCGCCGGCGGCGGCAAGTTCACCATCAACGGCGACGGCACGGCCAAGAATCCTGAACTGACCGGCAAGATCTGGGTCGACTACCTGGCAGCGGAACTGAAACTGCCTGCGCCTTGCCCGGCCCAGACCGGCCTGATCGGCAATGCCGCCCAAGGCTTCTCGGTCCCGGTGGTCCAGAACCTCACCTGCTTCAACTATGCCCAGGGCGGTTCGCGCGTGACCAATCCGGTCGGCCCTGGCAACCCGGCCACCGGTTCGCCGATCGGCGAGACCACCGTGCCGCTGGTGACCCAGGTCGCCAACCACCTGTCCCGCAACGGCAACAAGTTCAGCGGCACCGAACTGGTCACCCTGCTGTCGGGCGGTAACGACGTGCTGATGCAGCTCGCGACCCTGTCGGCTTCCGCTACCGCTGCAGGCAACGCTGCCGGCGCGCAGACCTTCGCCACCTCGCTGACCATGCAGCTGGCTGCCGGCGCGACCAATCCGCAAAGCGCCGCCCAGGCGATCGGCGTGGCCATCGCCACCGAAAACGCACGTCCGGGCAAGACCGACCAGAGCGTCGTCCAGGCTGCCGTGATGGCCGCCGCGACCCAGCCGGGCAATGCCGCCGTGGGACAACCGGCCGTGTATGGCCCGATGGTTGCCAAGGCCCAGCTTGACGCCACTGCCGCCGGCACCAAGGCAGGTAACGATTATGCCGCCGCGAATGGTCCGAAACTCGTTGCCGAACTGGGCACTGCCGGCGCGCAGATGGCCGCACTGGTGAAAAACGAGATCCTGGCCAAGGGCGCCAAGTATGTCGTGGTCGCCAACCTGCCGGACGTGGCCAGCACCCCGGCCGCCAAGTCGAAGCCGGCCGACATCCAGGCACTGACTGCCGCCATGGTCAATGCCTTCAACACCCAGCTCAAGTCCGGCCTGGGCACCGATGACCGCATCCTGTATGTCGACCTCTACACCATCAGCAATGACCAGGTGAAGAACCCGGCGCCATATGGCCTGACCAACGTCACCACCCCGGCCTGCGGTCCGAATGTCCTGGGCACGACCTCGCTGGTCTGCACCAACGCCAACACCGTGGCGGGCGACGTCAGCCACTACATGTTTGCCGACGATATCCACCCGACCCCGTTCGAGAACAACCTGATCGCGCGCCTGATCCTCAAGGACATGGCCGTCAAGGGCTGGCTGTAAAGACTGCGCGGGCCCGTCCGGGGAGGGCGGGCCTCACCACCAGAATCAGGAGAAAACAAGAATGAACAAGCAATTCAACAGCGTCATCAAAGCGCTGGCAGTAGCGGCAGCGCTGGCCTGCGCCTCGACGGCATCGGCCCAGTCGGCCGGCCAGCTCACCGCGAAGTTCGGCATCAACCAGCTGACCCCGAAGGTCGAGAGCGGCGACGTCAGCGCACCGGCCCTGCCGGGCACCAAGGCTGATGTCGGCAGCGACATCCAGCCGGTGCTGAGCTTCACCTACGGCGTCACCGACAACATCTCGCTCGAGACTTGCCTGGGCACGCCGTACAAGCACAAGATCTACGGGGCCGGCGCGATTGCCGGCGTCGGCGAGCTGGGTACCGTGGAAGCCCTGCCGCCGACCCTGTTCGCGCAGTACCGCTTCTTTGCGCCGAACGCGACCTTCCGTCCCTTCGTGGGCATCGGCGCGACCTACGCCTACTTCATGAAGGAACGCGGTTCGGCCAAGATGACCGCCGTGACCAATCCGGGCCGCGGCGTGCCGACGACCTTCAGCATCGACAACAAGTTCACCTACACGATGCAGGTCGGCGTGGCGATGAACATCACCGAGCGCTGGTTCGCCGACGCCACCATCAACAAGAGCCACCTGCGCACGGACGTGAATTTCTCGACCGGACAGAAGCAGCACATGAAGCTCGATCCGGTGGCGGTGATGCTGGCGGTGGGTTACAAGTTCTAAGAGGCGTTTCGCTTCAATCGAAGGCCCGCCGCGTGCGGGCCTTTTTTTGCGCGTGCGATCCGGGCGACCAGGGTACGGCTGTAGCCTTTGGCCGGTTCCGGAAACGGTCTAGCCATGACGCCTCAGGCCGGTGGCTGGTGGGGCAGGCCCGGGATGACGCCCTGTGAACGCAAGTGCGCGCCCATCGCGCGTACAACCTCGGCGTGCTGCTGGCTGGCTTCCTCCATCACGCCTGCGATCTCGCGGCCGCTGCCGGCCGATGCGATGTCGAAGCGTTGATGGCGCACCATGAATTCTTCGTCGGGCGTGTCCCCGTGTTCACCGGCCCGTGGCTCGAACAGGAAGATGGTCCGTTCCAGGCGCTTGCCATCCGCCGATATCGATCCAGGAGAATAGTCCCGGCGGCACGCCTGGTACCAACTGCTTTTCGGGTGAAGATGGGCGCGCAATCCGGCTTGCAGGGCGGCGTCGGGGATACGGCAAGTCATGCCGCGTGCGATGTGCCAGAGCCGATCCAGCACAGCGAGATAGTCCCTGCGTAATGCGCACAAGGCGGCGTTTGCCAGCGCGACTTGCCCGGTATCGGGCGCTGTGCCAGTAATGGCGGACACCTCGCGGAAGGCCTGCGCGGCGCCCTGCATCGTGCCTGCCATCCTGTCGGCTTCGATGTATAACTGGTTAAAGCCTGGCCAATGCCAGTCGACCGTATCCGACTGTGTGAGCAACGCGAGAATGCGCTCGTCGACTTCGCGAACCTCGCGAAACAGTTCTCCAGCTTCAGTCAATTGGTTCACTTGTGTTCCATCAGGCTGAACTCATCGGTATCACCTTCACGGGTGTCAGTGGATAAACCAGGCTTTGCTCGGTTTGCCCGGGTCGATCCCGACCAGGCCTGCCTCGCGGAGAAGGGGAAGCACATAGGTGATGTTCATCTGCCCGCCCGAGGCCGCCCGTGCAGACCGGCACAGCGGTCCGGCTTTCGCGTACACCTTGTTGGAGGCGATGAGGCAGGGCGAATCCACGGTGTGCTCGTTGGCCATCAGGTAGGCAAGGGCACCCTCGAAATATGCTTTCTTGATTGTCAGTTTGCTGCTTTTCGTGGCAATGACAAGGCGGTCCCCGCTCACGCTTGCCAGGCGAAACGCGCTTGTTCCAGTCGGCGATGAAATCGCGGATGCCGCAGGGATGTCCCTGATGCGGTTCCACGCTCGCGTGATTGCTGTCTGGGCGGTGTCCATGCCTGTACTCTCCTGTTCTATTATTAAGAATGACGCTTCACCAATTGATCACGACGGACACAGCGCCTCGTCTTTTCAGTTTGCATACTATCTTATGGTCGTCAAGTGCCTACTTGGCGCGAATAAAATGGTGCCTAACCTGCCAGTTGCCCCACCAGGATCAGCGAAACCGGCTTGCCCGTCTGCGGATGCACCGGTTCGCGCAGCTCGCGCAGGCGCAATCCGTGGCGCTCGAACAGCGCGATCCAGCTCGAGAGCGTGCGGAAATACCAGGGCGGGGCATCCTGGAAGTCGCTGCTGAAGCCGGCCCAGCTGCCCGTGCGCCAGCCGTCGACATAGGGCGCCTCGCCGCATGCCAGCACCGGATGCACGGTCTGCACGACCATGATCCCGCCCGGACGCAGGTAAGTGGGCGCGGCCCGGAACAGGCCGTCGACCGCCTCGTTCCCGATCAGCGAGAAATTGCAGACGGCCAGGTCGGCATGCAAAGCCAGCTTGCCTTCGGCGATCTCTTCGTAGCTCAGGCAGCGGAAGTCGCCGCCGGCGTCCAGGGCGCGCGCCGCGTCGACCAGGCCGGCAATCGCATCGACGCCGACCATGGCGACTTCCGGCAGGGCGCGCACCAGCCAGCCCTCACCGCAGCCCAGGTCGACGGCAGTCTGCGGCGCATACGCCCGCACCGTGTCGACGATGGCTCCGTTGGTGACCAGTACCCGGGTTTCGATGTCGCCGTTGCGCACGGCGGCTACCCAGGGGTCGGTATTGCGGGACCAGGAGTCGATGATGCTGGTATCAAGTTGGCTGGACATGGGGCCTCGCGCGTTGCTGGTGGAAGGGGGTGTTTGGTCTGGCTGCCATCGCGACTATACTCTCGCCTGACAGATCCGATCGCAGAAAGCACAGCACCAATGGTAAGAGAAAAACGTCCCGCGCCGCTGCCGCCGCTGCCCCTGGCTGCGCCCGCGACGCCTGAGGAAGCCGCCGCCAGGAAGGCCGCGCGCGCGCAGAAGGATGCCCAGGTCCGCGGCGTCGCCTCGATCGACGCCATGCGCGAGGCGATCAGGCAGGCCGCCCGCAGCCTGCCGGTGCTGCGCGAAGTCCCGCGCGTGAAACGGCTGGACGCCGCGGCCTTCCGCGCGCGCGCCATGCAGGGCCTGCCCTTCATCATGACCGGGGTAGTGGACCGCTGGCCGCTGCTGGCGCTGACGCCCGCCGACCTGCGCGAACGCTACAGCCACTTGCCGGTGCGCGCCCGCGTGGGCGACTACATCAACACCGCCTTCCATCCCGACCGCGCGATGCAGGACATGTCGCTTGGCGAGTACCTCGACCTGAGCACTGCCCCCGGCGAACTCCCGCCCTATGTCGGCAACCTGGAATTGCGCGAGCTGAACCGCATGTGCCACTGGCCTGCCTACTTCGACAAGATGGGACCGCCGCGCTTCTGGATCGGGCCCGAGCGCACCATGACGCCGCTGCATTGCGACTACGACGACAACATCTTCGCGCAGATCTGGGGCAGCAAGCGCATCTTCCTGGCGCCACCGCACCATGACGCCTTCCTGTATCCGAGCGAAGCCAACGCCATCCTGTTCGGCTCCCCGGTCGACCCGGAGGCGCCGGATTACGAGCGCTTTCCGCTGGCGCGCCAGGCGGCGCTGGTCGAATGCATCATCGAGCCGGGCGAGATGCTCTACGTGCCGGCCGGCTGGTACCACCAGGTGCGGGCGCTTGAGTTTTCGCTGTCGTCGAACCGCTGGGCGCGGGGGCTGCCGCTGGCGCTGCTCGGCGCCTAGTGCACGTTGCGCGCGTACTGCGTGAAGAGCTCGGCGCTGATCGCATGCTGGTACAGGAAGCCCTGGTAGATGAAGCAGCCGGCGTCCGACAGGAATTGCCGCTGCCCCGGGGTCTCGACGCCTTCGGCGATTACCTGTAGTCCGAGGCTGTCGCCCAGCGCGATGATCGAGCGCACGATCGAGGCGTCGTTCTGGTCGGTGAGCACGTCACGCATGAAGGACTGGTCGATCTTGAGCTGGTCCAGCGGCAGCTTGCGCAGGTAGGCCAGCGAAGAATAGCCCGTGCCGAAGTCGTCGAGCGAGAAGCTGATGCCGCGCTGCTTGAGCATGCCCATCGTGTGCGCGGTCTGGGTGAAGTCGCTGACCACCAGGCTTTCGGTCAGCTCGATCTTGAGGCTGGAGGGCTGCACGCCGGTCTGCTCGAAGATCTCGGCCAGCATCGGCACGAAGTCAGGCTCGGTGAACTGACGGGCACTGACATTGACCGACAGGGTCAACCCGGCGGTATCGGGGAAGCGCTGCCAGCGCGCCAGCTCGGCGCAGGCGGTGCGCAGCACCCAGCGGCCGATCTCGATGATCATGCCGCTTTCCTCGGCAGCATGGATGAACTCCGCCGGGTACAGCAGGCGGCCGTCGGGCAGGCGCCAGCGCAGCAGCGCCTCTGCGCCGATCACGCGGCTGCTGCGGTCGAGCTGCGGCTGGTAGTGCAGCACGAATTCGTTGTCGCGCAGCGCGCGCCGCATGCCGTTTTCCAGCTCGGCGCGCGCCGACCATGCGGCCTGCACAGCGGGGTCGTGGAAACGGTAGGTGTTGCGCCCGCAGGCCTTGGCCTCATACATGGCGGCGTCGGCCTGGCGCAGCGTCGACTCCACCGTGTCCACGGTGCCGCACATGGTCGCCACGCCCACGCTGACCGACACCGAATACATCATCTCGGCCAGCTGGAAGGGCGCCGCCATCGCCGCGACCACCTTGGCGGCCACCGTCTCGGCCTGGGCCGCCGCGCCTTCGCGCGTGTCTTCGACCGGCTGGATCAGGATCACGAATTCGTCACCGCCCAGGCGCGCCACCATGTCGGCTTCGCGCACGCAGTGCTCGAGGCGGCGCGCCACCGCCTGCAGCAGCATGTCGCCGGCCGCGTGGCCCTGCGAATCGTTGAGGTATTTGAAGTTGTCGAGGTCGCAGAACATCAGGGCGCCGCACTTGCGCGTGCGCGCGCTGCCTAGCAGGGCGCGGCGCAGGTGGTCGAGCAGGCTGGCGCGGTTGGGCAGGTCGGTCAGCGGATCGAAGAAGGCAAGGCGGTAGATTTTCGCTTCGTTGTGCTTGCGTTCGCTGATGTCGGTGCTGATGACAAGGATCTTCTGCTGGGCCCCGAATGCCGCGTCGGCGCCCAGCAGCGTCCAGCGCGTGTCGGTCTCGATGCACACGCCGTCGCGCCGCATGTGGGAGAGTTCGCCCGACCAATCGCCCGTAGCAAGCGTTGTCTCGTAGGCGGCATGGTAGGCCGGCAGGTTCTCGCACAGCAGCTCGCTGAACTTCTTGCCGCGCGCTTCAGCGGCGCTCCAGCCGTACAGCCGCTCGGCGCCGCTGTTCCAGTAGGAGATGCGCGAATTCATGTCCATGGCAACGATGGCGTCACGCGCACGCTGCAGGAAAGACGCCTGTTCGTGCACCAGCATGTTGGCGTTGTGCAGTCGGGTGAAGTCAAACAACAAGCCTTCCAGCACGAGGCCCCGCTGCTGCGGCACGGCCGACCCCTGTTCGCATATCCACTTGAGATCGCCGTTAGCGCAGCGGATGCGGTAGGTCAGCTGAAATTCGCCTCCATCTTGTATGGCAACTGCGATGCCGCGTTCCACGCCATGGCGGTCTTCGGGAAGGATGATGTTGGCGTAGGAGAGACCGGGGCGAGCCAGGAAGGCAGCAGCGGGGTAACCGGTGAGTCGTTCGATGCCATCGCTGACGAATTCCATCGTCCAGTCACTGTCGTTCAGGCAACGGTAGGCCGCACCTGGCAGATTGCGCAGCAGCAGCTCGAGCGATAGCGCAGGTGCGTCGTCCATGCCGTGCGAAAGCGGTGCATCGAGAGCGCTCATCTGGCCTCGCGAAGTGGTCGTTGAAACGTCTAGTTATGTGAAGCTGGTAACTATCGTACCGCAAATAAGAGCAGTATTGACAGCGCTCGATTGAAAACCGTAAATAACTTGTTGTAATGAAGTCAGGATGACCGGATGTGGCAACGCTGCCGGCTATTGCCGGCAGCGCAGGGCATCACGATGTGGAAATCAGAACGCGGCGATGCCGGTCTGGGCACGGCCGAGGATCAGCGCGTGGATGTCGTGGGTGCCTTCGTAGGTGTTGACCACTTCGAGGTTGACCATGTGGCGCACGATGCCGAATTCGTCCGAAATGCCGTTGCCGCCGAGCATGTCGCGGGCGACGCGGGCGATGTCGAGCGACTTGCCGCAAGAATTGCGCTTCATGATCGAGGTGATCTCGACGGCGGCCGTGCCTTCGTCCTTCATGCGGCCCAGGCGCAGGCAGCCCTGCAGGCCGAGGGTGATCTCGGTCTGCATGTCGGCCAGTTTCTTCTGCACCAGCTGGTTGGCGGCGAGCGGCTTGCCGAACTGGTGGCGGTCGAGCACGTACTGGCGCGCGGTGTGCCAGCAGTCTTCGGCCGCGCCCAGCGCACCCCAGGCGATGCCGTAGCGTGCCGAGTTCAGGCAGGTGAACGGACCCTTCAGGCCGCGCACGTCCGGGAAGGCGTTTTCTTCGGGGCAGAACACGTTGTCCATCACGATTTCGCCGGTGATCGAGGCGCGCAGGCCGAACTTGCCATGGATGGCCGGGGCGCTCAAGCCCTGCATGCCCTTGTCGAGCACGAAGCCGCGGATCGCGCCTTCGTCGTCCTTGGCCCAGACCACGAATACGTCGGCGACCGGCGAGTTGGTGATCCACATCTTGGAACCGGTCAGGCTGTAGCCGCCGTCCACTTTACGGGCGCGGGTGACCATCGAACCCGGGTCGGAGCCGTGGTTCGGCTCGGTCAGGCCGAAGCAGCCGATCCATTCGCCGGTGGCCAGTTTCGGCAGGTATTTCTGCTTCGTGGCTTCGTTGCCGAACTCGAAGATCGGGACCATCACCAGCGAGGACTGCACGCTCATCATCGAGCGGTAGCCGGAATCGACGCGCTCGACTTCGCGCGCGATCAGGCCGTAGGCGACGTAGTTCATGCCCGGGCCGCCGTACTGCTCGGGGATCGTCGGACCGAGCAGGCCGAGTTCGCCCATTTCGCGGAAGATCGAGGTGTCCATGCGCTCGTGGCGGAAGGCCTCGAGGATGCGCGGCTTGAGCTTGTCCTGGCAATAGGCGGCGGCAGCGTCGCGCACCATGCGTTCTTCGTCGGTCAGCTGGCTGTTCAGCAGCAGCGGGTCATCCCAGTGGAAGGCGGCTTTGCGGGGCGAATCGGAGCGGTTCATGGGTCATCCTGTCTCGGTAAGTTCTTGTACATGAGGCGCGAGCGAGCACGGGCCCAGACTGCGCACAGTCTGGCCATTATAGGGAAGGAGGAGGCGCCACATCTTTTGAAATGGCGACAACGATTTTCATTTTTGGCCGCGGGGCCGGCGGGGAATCAGCGCTGCGGCGTGGTGCCGAAGCGTCCGCCGTGGAACAGCAGGGCCGGCTGGGGATGGACGGCGCACTGCTCGACTTCGCCGACGAAGATGACGTGGTCGCCCTCGGGATAGCGGCTGCGGTTATGGCATTCGAACCAGGCCGAGACGCCCTTCAGGATCGGCTGGCCGGTGCGCGACAGTTCGTAGTCGACGCCCTCGAAGGGGTTGTCGGTGCGGCGCGAAAAGCGCATCGCCAGTTCTTCTTGCCCGGCGGCCAGGATGTTGATGACGTAGTGCGAATTGCCGCTGAAGATGGGCAGGCTGTTGGCGCCGGCGCCCAGGCTCCACAGGACCAGCGGCGGCTCGAGCGAGACCGAGTTGAAGGAACTGGCGGTCAGGCCACGGAATGTACCGTCGGCAAGGCGCGTGGTGATGACGGTGACACCGGTGGCGAACTGCGACAGCGCATGGCGGAAATGCGCCGAATCGAAACCGCGCGACGCGGCGTGGGGGGCACGTGTATTCATTGGAACCTTGAAGGATGCGCCATTATGCCATTGTCGGGCGCCATGCCGGTTCCGTATCCCTGCTGCACTGCAGAGGGAGCGGGTTTGCGTTACATTAAGCGCTATCAAAATTGACGAACCAAGGTGTGCGATGAGCGAGCAAACAGCAACCGAAGTGGCCATCCTGGGCGGCGGGTGCTTCTGGTGCCTGGAGGCGGTGTACCTGGAGGCGCGCGGCGTGACCCGGGTCGAATCGGGCTATATGGGCGGGCATGTGGTCAACCCGACCTACGAGCAGGTGTGCGCCGCCACCACCGGCCATGCCGAGGTGGTGCGGGTGGAATTCGACCCCGGCGTGATCTCGTACCGCGATATCCTCGAGGTGTTCTTCACCATCCACGACCCGACCACCCAGGACCGCCAGGGCAATGACGTGGGGCCGCAGTACCGCTCGGTGATCTTTACCACCTCGCCCGAGCAGGACGCCACCGCGCGCAAGGTGATGGCCGAGATGGCCTCGGTGTGGGACGCGCCGATCGTCACCCAGTTGCTGCCGCAGGAGACCTGGTACAAGGCCGAGGACTACCACCAGAATTATTTCGCGCAGCACCCCTTGCAGGGGTATTGCGCGTTCGTGGTGGCGCCTAAAGTCGCAAAATTCCGTAAGACGTTTACGGAGCGTTTGAAGTAGGGTGGGCGGGTCCTCCCGCCCGCGCGTTCAAACCGGGGTGATGTTGCCCGTGCGGCGGTTCATGCCTCGGTTGAACGCGCGGCCGGCGAAGCCGGCCAACCTACGGGTACATATACTTCCGCGACCACGGGATCTGCTGCGGATCCCCACCCGCCTTCCCGCACACGATCTGGTACAGGCTGATCCGGTCGTGCGCGAACGCATACGCGCAGCCGGCCAGGTACAAATGCCAGATCCGGAAACGCTTCTCGTCGGTGAGCGTGCGGATATGCTCGGCATTGTTCTCGAAATTGTCGGTCCAGAGCGCGCAGGTCTTCGCGTAGTGGCGCCGCAAATTTTCCACATCGCGTACTTCCAGCCCGCCTTCCTGCATGGCCTGCACCACGGTGGACAGGTGCGCCAGTTCGCCGTCCGGGAACACGTATTCGTCGATGAAATCGCCCCCGCCGTAGGGCGTGGCGCCGTTGTCGGTGTTGGTGGTGGTGATCCCGTGGTTCATCACGACGCCGCCCGGCGCCAATAATTTGTCCACTTGTAAAAAATAGGCGGCCAGCTGCGCCACGCCGACGTGCTCGAACATGCCGACGCTGGTGATGCGGTCGAACTGTCCGGCCACGTCGCGGTAGTCTTGCAGGCGGATCTCGACCTGGTCCTGCAGCCCGGCCTGCGCCACCCGTTCGCGCGCCAGCGCCGCCTGGTTTTCCGACAGCGTGACGCCCACGCAGCGCGCCCCGAACTGCTGGGCCGCGCGCAGCACCAGCGCGCCCCAGCCGCAGCCGATGTCGAGTAATAGCTGGCCCGGCTGCAGGTCGATCTTGCGCAGGATGTGGTCGATCTTCTTTTGCTGTGCCGTGGCCAGGTCTTCCGTGCCGTTTTCGAAATAGGCGCAGGAATACACCATGCCGGGATCGAGCCAGGCGCTGTAGAAATCGTTGGAGACGTCGTAGTGGTAGCGGATCGCTTCGGCGTCTTTTTCGCGCGTGTGCGGGGCGATGCGGCGCAGGACGTCGGCGAAGCGGTTGCTCGATCCGGCCAGGTTGGCGGCCAGCGTGTTGCCGACGCTGATGATGTCGGCGGCGCGCCCCTTGATCTCGATGGCGCCTTCGACATAGGCGCGCCCCAGGCTGTAGAGCGAGGGCGAGCGCAGATAGCGCAGGGCGGAGCGGTCGGGCACGCGGATGGTCACGCGCGGAGCGGCGGCTCCCGGCGTGGCGGCTCCCGGCGTGGCGACGCCCGGCCCCTCGGAAGAAAACTCGAGTTGCCGGCCGTCCCACAGCTCCACCCGCAAGGGCAGGGACAGCTTGTTACGCAGGCCTGTACTCCAGGCCGACAACATCATCTGTTCGAACACGATCACCTCCGGCGTTGACAGCCGGGGTGCAGTGTTGCGCTGCGCCCGGGCTTACGGTTGCAAACGCAGTCGCGTCCAGCTGCCGTCTTCCTGCCGCTCGTAGACGATGCGGTCGTGGAAGCGGGAGCGGCGTCCCTGCCAGAACTCCAGACGCTCGGGCACGAGGCGGAAACCGCCCCAGTTGTCCGGGCGTGCCGGATCCTCGCCAGCCTGCCGCGCGGTGGCTTCGTAGTTGGCTTCGAGCTCGGCGCGGCTGCCGATGGGAGCGCTCTGTTGCGAGGCGATGGCCGACAGGCGGCTTTTTAACGGCCGGCTGCGGAAATACCGGTCGCTTTCCTCGGTGGACGTGCGCTCCACGCGTCCTTCAATGCGAACCTGGCGTTCGAGTTCACTCCAGAAGAATAGCAAGGCCGCATGTGGATTATTTTGCAACTCCTCAGACTTTCGGCTGTTATAGTTTGTATACCAGGTGAAGCCGCGCTCATCGAATTGCTTGACCAACACAATGCGCGAGCTCGGCCGGCCGTCGAGCCCCACCGTGGCCACCGACATCGCGTTCGGCTCGTTCACTTCGGCACGCAAGGTCTGCTCGAACCACTGCGTAAACTGCAGCATCGGGTCGTCCATCACCTCGGTTTCGTTCAGGCTGGCCTGGCCGTAATCCTTGCGCAGGTCGGCCACCGCCTGGCCGACGGCTGGGGAGGCAGCCTGCACTTCGCCGATGCCGCGGCGCGCCTGCATCGACTTGCCCAGTTGCGCCATCTGGTCAGGGCTGAACAGGCGCATCGCCATCGGCGCCATCGTACTTTCCTCGCGGTCCATGTGCGATGAATAGCGCTGGCTGAAGCGTTGCACCGCGCTGGCCGACAGCACGCTCGACCTGCCTTCGGCAATCGCCACCAGCTGCTCGTGCAAGTCCTGCCACAGCGCGTCCATGTCCTTGTGGTCCTGCAGGATCACCGGCGCCAGCGCCTGCAGCGTGGCGGCATCCTCGCCCTGGGCTACGGCGCGCAGCATCGGGATCAGGTCCTGTTCTTCGTCCTCGTGGTGCAGGTGGGCCGCCTTGTCGAAATATTTCAGCACCGCCGCTGCCGCCTGGCGCGCCTGTTCGTCGGCGCCGAATTCGGGCAGGTGGGCCAGCAGCTTGTCGAGGGTCGCAAGCTGCTTGCGGATGCGTCCGTGGCAATGCTTGAGGACGGCGATCGGCTGGTCGAAATCGGGCGCGGTTTCGTGGAGGAGTGAGGTCATGGGGCGTTTTGTTAACAGGCGAAAATATTTGATTGACGAGAAGTTATTTTAGTGCAGATGCAAAACGATCGTCCGTTAAAATGGCGGGATGACCCTGACAGACACCCCCGTTTTCGCAGCCACGCTCAACGATGAAGTCGACTTCGCGCGCCGCTTCGGCGGGATTGCGCGCCTCTATGGCGAGCGTGCTCTCGAACGCTTCCGTGCGGCGCACGTTTGCGTGATCGGCGTCGGCGGCGTCGGCTCCTGGATCGTCGAAGCATTGGCGCGCAGCGCGGTCGGCCACCTTACGCTGATCGACCTCGATAACGTGGCCGAGTCGAACATCAACCGCCAGCTGCAGGCGCTGACGTCCACCATCGGCATGGCGAAGATCGAGGCCTTGAAAGAGCGCATCTTGCAGATCAACCCGTTCTGCAAGGTCACGCTGGTCGAGGATTTCATCGACCCGGGCAATATCGAGGCGATGGTGGCCGGCAAGGGCTTCGACTACGTTGTGGATGCCATCGACGGCGTGAAATCCAAGGCGGCCCTGATCGCCTGGTGCAGCGCCAACGCGATGCCCCTGATCGTCATCGGCGGCGCTGGCGGCCAGATCGATCCGACCAAGATCGAAGTGCGCGACCTGGGACGCACCGAGCAGGAGCCGCTGCTGAAAAAGGTGCGCAAGCTGCTGCGTTCGCAGTACGGCTTCGCCCGCGGCGAAAAGAACAAGTACCACATCGACGCCGTGTTCTCGATGGAGCCGCTGCGCTATCCGGACAGCGGCGACGCCTGCGCGGTCGACCCCAACGGCGTCACCGGCCTGAATTGCGCGGGCTTCGGTTCGAGCATGGTGGTCACGGCGACCTTCGGGATGGTGGCTGCCGGGCACTTGCTGCGCAAGCTGGCCGACGCGGCCAATACCGAGCCGCTCGAGGGCGCTCAACCGGAAACTGTGCAAGCGGAAGAGGCCTTGCTATCATAGGATCAGTTAATGATCTTTTGATTGGAAGAGCCACCATGATTCGTCGCACCCTCTTGTCCGCCCTGATGCTGGTGGCCACCGCCGCCAGCGCCCAGGACACCACCGCCCAGGACGCCTCCAAGCCGACCACCCAGCCGGCGCCCGAGCAGCAAGCCGTGCCGCAGGCTACCCAGCCGCAGGCTGCGCCAACCCTGCCGCCGCTGCCGACCCCGCAGGTCGAGATCGTCGACCGCGTCGTCGGCAAGGGCAAGGAAGCGACGCTGGGCAGCAATGTCGTCGTCCACTACACCGGCTGGTTCCACAAGCCGCTGGCGCCGAAGCAGCGCGGCCGCAAGTTCGATTCCTCGCTCGACGCCGGCCGCGAGCCGCTCGAGTTCCAGCTGGGCGCGGGCCGCGTCATCAAGGGCTGGGAGCAGGGCGTGGCGGGCATGAAGGTGGGCGGCAAGCGCACCCTGATCATCCCGAGCGCACTGGCCTACGGCAAGCGCGGCGCCGGCGGCGGCGAGATTCCGCCGGACGCGGACCTGATCTTCGACGTGGAACTGCTGAACGTAAAGTAAGTCAAACCACACCATGAGCTCGTGAAAAAAATCCATGGAGAATTTTTCACTGGCTCCAAGGGAGAATGGCATGCGAATCGCAAACGATGTCACTGAGCTGATCGGCAACACCCCCCTGGTCCGGATCCGCAGGCTGGCGCAGGGCGCCGGCGCGGACATCGTGGGCAAGCTCGAATACCATAATCCCGCCCACAGCGTGAAAGACCGCATCGGCCTGGCCATGATCGAGGCCGCCGAGCAGGCCGGGCTGATCAAGCCCGATACCGTCATCGTCGAACCCACCAGCGGCAACACCGGCATCGCGCTCGCGATGGTGTGCGCCGCGCGCGGCTACCGCTGCAAGCTGGTGATGCCAGAAACCATGAGCAGCGAGCGGCGCATGCTGCTGCGCGCCTATGGCGCCGAACTGGTGCTCACGCCCGGCAGCGAAGGCATGCTGGGCGCGATCCGCCGTGCCGAAGAGCTGGTGGCGTCCGACCCCAGGTACTTCATGCCGCAGCAGTTCAACAATCCGGCCAACCCGCAGATCCACCGCAAGACCACCGCCGAGGAAATCTGGCGTGACACCGACGGCAAGGTCGATATCCTGGTGGCGGGCGTGGGCACCGGCGGCACCATCACCGGCGTGAGCGAGATCATCAAGTCACGCAAACCCGGCTTCCAGGCCATCGCCGTCGAGCCCGAGGCCTCGCCCATGCTCTCGAAGGGCAGCAAGGGCCCGCACCCGATCCAGGGCATCGGCGCCGGCTTCGTGCCGCAGGTGCTCAATACCCACGCCTACGACGAAGTCATCACCGTCAAGAACGAGGATGCCTTCGAGACGGCGCGCGCCGCCGCGCGCGAAGAAGGCCTGCTGGTGGGGATTTCGTCGGGCGCAGCCCTGTGGGCGGCGATCCAGGTGGCGCGCCGGCCCGAGAACGCGGGCAAGCTGATCGTGACGATCATTCCCTCGTTCGGCGAGCGCTACCTCAGTACGGCGCTCTACGCGAACCTCGCTGGCTGAACTTGCACGTTTATTTCCAGTGGGACACAAAAGTTGCTGTAGCTCAGAGCTGAGGATCGCAGGCGCCGTATGCTGTCTTCAGCGGTGACGGAACGAGTCGCCGGCAACTTTCCCATGGAGCAAGCTGTGGCCACTACACATTTCAAGGCGGGCGGGCAGGGCGGTTTTACCCTGATCGAACTGATCGCCGTCATCGTGATCCTCGGCATCCTGGCCGCCACCGCGCTGCCGCGATTTTCCAACCTGGCAGGCGACGCCAGGGCAGCCAACCTGAAGGCGGCCAAGGGCGCGCTGGTATCGACGGCGTCGATGGTGCGAGCCAAGGCCATGGTCAGCAACAACATGACGACCGGCTCCCTCACCTTCGAAGGCCAGTCCGTCCTGCTCTACAACGGTTACCCGGCGGCCGGCGACATCGGGCAGGTGCGCATGTTTGCCGCCGCCGCGGGCCTGGGCATGGGCACGGGCCTCAACGACGACTACAACATCACCTACGAAAACGGCGGCCTGACGGTGTCGCCGAAAAACGTGAGCGCCGCCAACAGGCTGACCTGCGCGGTGACCTATCTCCAGGCGGCTACCCCGGATACGCCGCCGACCTATATCGAACACTCCAGCGGCGGCAAGTTCATCTGCGACTGAACGCCCCGGGCGACCTGCAGCAGGGCCGTGCGCGGCCCGCCGCAGCACTAGGGTCTGTCTGACTAAGTCTAGAGACACCACGACATCATGCCGGCCATGACACGTGTAGGGTGGTCGGCTCTGCCGACCGCGCGTTCAACCAGATCGCGCGTCGCCACAGTGCATGCCAGAGTTGAACGCGCGGTCGGGGAACCCGACCACCCTACAAAAGTTCAGCGTCCCATCTATGGCCTTAGTCAGATAGACCTAGTGCGCGTGGGCGTGTCCGGCATGCTCGTGCCCGCCCAGCGCGCAATCATGCCGGGTCGTGCCTTCTTCCACCTGCAGCGTGCAATGGTGGATCCCGAAGTCGTGCCGTAAGTTGGCCACCATCTCGTCGAGCACCCGGTCGCCCGGATACCCGCCGGGCATCACCACGTGCGCGGTCAGCGCGTTCTCGGTGGTGCTGATGGCCCAGATGTGCAGGTCGTGCACTTCCTTCACGCCCGGCTGGGCGGCCAGGTAGCCGCGCACCGCGCCCGCGTCCACGCCGGGCGGCACGGCGGCCATCGACAGCTGCACCGATTCGCGCAGCAGCGACCAGGTGCCCAGCACGATCACCACCACGATCACCAGGCTCACCGCCGGGTCGATCCAGGTCCAGTTGGTAGCGAGGATGACCAGGCCCGAGATCACCACGCCCAGCGACAGCGCCGCGTCGGCCGCCATGTGCAGGTAGGCCCCGCGCAGGTTCAGGTCGCCCTTGCTGCCGGCCAGGAACAGCCAGGCCGAGAAGCCGTTGATGAGGACCCCGATCGCCGCCACCACGGTGACCGTCATGCCCTCGACCGGCGCCGGGCTGGCGAAGCGCTGCACGGCTTCCCAGGCGATGGCGCCGCAGGCCACCATCAGCAGCAGGCCATTGCCCAGCGCCGCCAGGATCGACGAGCCGCGCAGGCCGTAGGTGTAGCGGCGGGTCGGGGCGCTTTTTGCCAGCGCGGCCGCGCCCCAGGCCAGCACCAGGCCCAGCACGTCCGACAGGTTGTGGCCGGCGTCCGCCATCAGGGCGGTGGAGTGGGCGATGAAGCCGTAGACGAATTCGATGACCACGAACAGCGCATTGACGCCGATCGCCAGCGCAAAGGCGCGCCCGTTGCCGGCCGGGTCGGGCATGTGGTGATGGTGGTGTCCGACGCCGTGCGAATGGCCGTGGCCGTGGTCGTGGTGATCGTGGTGTTTGTGGTCGCTCATGCGTCGATTCCGGTGGCTGGTTCGGCGATATGCTCGAACATGTTGGCGAGCAGGCTGCTGATGTGGGCATCGGCAGCCGAATAGAAGACCTGCTTGCCCTGGCGCTCGGCCTTGACGATGCGGGCCGCGCGCAGCAGGCGCAGGTGGTGGCTGACCAGGGAACTGGACAGCTCGAGCGAGGCGGCGATCTCGCCCACCGCGGTCGGCTGGGCCAGGCAGGCCAGCACGATGCGCAGGCGGGTGGCGTCGCCGAGCAGGTGGAACAGGTCCGCCAGCTCTTCGACGGCGCCGGCCCCCAGTTCGAATTCAGGGTGGTAGGTCACGGTGAAATTTGTTTAACATGTGAAGAATTGTTCACATGTTAGGTCAAATTGTTAAGCGCGGCAAGTAGTGTTATTACGTGCGGGAAAATCTTAAAAGCGCATTGAAATTTTGAAAACCCTCATGGCATTGAAGTAATAGATCGTTATGGCATATCGTAGTCATACACAATTTATTTTGCCCATGAGAAACCGCATGCCTGTTCCTCTGTACATGTTACTATTGGTAAATTAAATGCACTTACTACAATCTGAAGACAGCGATGATCGAATCTATTGAGCTTGCCAATGCCGCAACTTACGCCCCTGTGCCCGAGACACTTGGCGCGTTGAAGAAAATGAACTTTATCTTCGGCACGAACGGCGTGGGCAAGACGACTATTGGCCGCGTTATCCAAAACCCCACCGCATTCGGCTCATGCAAGGTGAATTGGTTGCGAGGTGTGGAACTGGAAACTTTGGTCTACAACCGTGACTTCGTGACAAAAAACTTCACTGCCTCTGCACGAGTCAAGGGCATCTTCACATTAGGCGAGAAGGACGCGGACAACGAACGTGCAATAGAAGAAAAAAAGCGGGCGGTTGAGGCGCTCGGGGCTGAGATCGCCAAGCTATCCGATACTTTGCACGGCCCTGACAGGATTTCAGGAAAATATGGGGAGCTTGCCGCGCTTGAGGTTGTGCTAGTGGAGGCTTGTTGGAGACAGAAGATCGCGCACGACGCTACTTTTAAAACGGCGTTCGATGGAGTGCGTGCTGCAAAGGATAGTTTTAAGGACAAAGTACTCGCTCAGCAAAAATCGAATACCGCTGACGTGGTCACTTTGGAAGATTTGACCACAAGAGCAAAGATCATCTATGGACGCCAGCCGACGTTAGAAATCGCCGCCCCAAGCATCAGCGCCACTGCGCTGTTTGAATTAGAAGGGGCGGCAATTCTAGAGAAGAAAATCTTGGGTAAACAGGATGTAGATATCGCCGCGATGATTAAGCGCCTGGGAAACAGCGACTGGATCAAACAAGGCTTGCCATTCTACGCTGTGAACAACTCTCACTGCCCTTTTTGTCAGCAGAAGGTCTTGATGGGATTTGAGGAAAGTATCAAGGAATACTTTGACGAATCGTTCATCAATGACACCGCGGCGATCGCGAAATTGGTTACCGATTACTCTTCGGAATCTCGCCGCCTGCAGACGCAACTGGAAGCCATTGGATCCAGCCCTTGTAAGTTCTTAGACAAGGAGAAATTAGCGATCGTGCGGGTGGCTATCGACGCCAAGCTGTCGGCCAACGCGTTGCTGCTTGAACGCAAAAAATCCGAGCCCAGTCAAAACATCGAACTGCAATTCATACGAGAGCTCGTAGAGGAAGTCGCGCGACTCGTTGTGGAGGCGAATGCGGAGGTGGATAAGCACAACGCGCTGGTCAGCAATTTTGCGCAGGAAAAGCAAAAGCTGACCGCAGAAATTTGGAAATATATCGTCGAAGTCGCTCTTAAAGATGATCTAGCGGAGTATGCAGGCAAAAGTGCTGGTGTTAAACGCGCGATTGAGAGTTTGACTGAGCAGGTGAAAAAAAAGAAAGACGATAAAGATCAAGGCGAAAATGAGCTCAAAGTGCTCGAAAAAAGTGCGACCAGCATCCTGCCGACCATTGCCGCAATCAACGCGTTGCTCAAGTCCTTTGGATTTTATTCCTTTACTCTGGCTCAGGCCGAGGGGAATCACTATAAACTCGTGCGAGGCAATGGCGACAACGCACACGATACCTTGAGCGAGGGTGAAAAGTCCTTTGTTACATTCCTTTATTTTTATCAGCTACTCAAAGGCAGCGAATCAGAAAGCGGCATTTCCTCTGACCGCGTGGTGGTTTTCGACGATCCAGTTTCCAGCTTAGATGCCGACATTCTGTTCATCGTAAGCAGCCTGATCAAAGCAGTTTTCGACGAGGTCCGTGCGAGTGGCCAAATTAAACAAGTTTTCGTGTTGACGCACAACGTCTATTTTCACAAGGAGGTGACGTTCAATCCCGATCGAAAAGGAAAGGCAATGAACGAGGAGACCTTTTGGGTAGTGCGAAAAACTCCTGAAGGTTCGCGTTTGGAGTCACAGCCGGACAACCCCATCAAAACTTCTTACGAGCTTCTCTGGGCCGAACTGCGTCGGGAATCAAAAAACAGTCTTACCATCCAGAACACGCTACGACGGATCGTGGAGAACTACTTCAAAATCTTCGGAGGCATTGATCCGAAAACCATCTGCGGAAAATTTGAAGGCCGAGAGCGACTAATTTGCAACTCTCTTTTTTCCTGGGTCAATGATGGCTCGCACTTCGTTATGGATGATTTATTCGTTTCGCTTGAGCCTGGCGCGATCGATGCTCATTTGGCGGTGTTTGAGCAAGTATTTGTCAAGATGGGACACAAGCCACACTACGAGATGATGATGGGACGAGCTTAAAGCCAGTCTCTACAAACAGCCTACGAAATTGACTTCGATGCCGAGGATGTGGGTGATCACGCGCATCCTCTACCAAACAACGCTGCCAGCTTGACTGCTCATGTTTGAACTCTTCTGAAAATAACTATTTTGTGTCACGTGATAGCGTCGATAGGTGTATAGACTCGAGAGAGACCATACCTATCAAGAGTGTCTGCCCTGATGAGGGAACATCAGTCTTGAGTTTTGTTAGCATGACGATGAGGACTCTTGTCTGACTTAACAGTCGCAACTAACTCAGGGGCGAATCATTTGCCCGTCGCTGTCGCGCAGCTCGGCCGCGCCCAGGCCAAGGGGCTGCAGCTGCGGCAGGATGCGCTTGCGGTCGCCCACGGCCACCACGATCATCCGCGCCGGATCCAGGTGCTTGCGCGCGGCTTCCTGCACCTGCGCGGCCGTCACCGCAGCCAGCTGGGCGGGCAGGCGGCTGTAGTAGTCGAGCGGCAGCCCGTACAGGAAACTCTCGGCCAGGCTGGCGCCGATGTCGGCATTGGTTTCGAACTGGCCCGGCAGCGACAGCAGTTGCGCGTCGCGTGCGGCGGCGAGTTCCGCCGGAGGCAGCGCGGCTTCGCGCATGGCGGCGACTTCGCGGAAGATCTCGCGCACCGAGGCGCCGGTGGCGCTTTGCTTGACGCTGCCGGCGATCACGAACGGCCCCGGCGTGCGGTCGTAGCGGAACTCCGAGAATACGCCATAGCTGTAGCCTTTGGTCTCGCGCAGGTTGTTGTTCAGGCGGCTGGAGAACATGCCGCCCAGCGCGCCGTTCATGACCTGCAGCGCCGGGTAGTCCGGGGTGTCGCGGGCGACGCCGATGCTGGTCACGCGCAAAGCGGTCTGGCCGGCGTCCGGGTGGTCCACCACGACCAGGCGCGCGGCGGTAGTCGCGGGAGCGCCCGCGTTGCCGCCGGGCGCATCCGCGCCGGCCCAGGCGCCGAAGCGCGCTTCCGCCAGGGCTTTCAGTTCCGCGCGGGTGACATCGCCCGTCACCACCAGCGCCGCGTTTTCCGGCACGTAGTGACGTCGCCAGAAGCCGGCCAGGTCGTCGCGGGTGGCGCTGCGGATGGCCGGCTCGGTGCCGAGCTGGCCGTAGCCCTTGGCGTGCTTGCTGCCGTACAGGGCGCCGGCGGCGGCCACCGAGGCCACGCTTTCGGGGTCGTCGCGCTGCTGGATCAGTTCACCGATGCGGTCGGCGCGCTGGCGCTCGACTTCGGCGGTGGGGAAGGCCGGGCGCTGCACGATATCGGCCAGCACGTCCAGCGCCGGGGCGAAGGTCGAGCGTAGCGACAGCAGCGAGACGATGGAGGCGTCCGCGCCCGTGCCGGTGCCAAGGAAAGCGCCGAGCTGCGCGATCTCGTCGGCGATCTGCGGCGCGCTGCGGGTGGCCGTGCCTTCTTCCAGCATCTGGGCGGTGAAACCGGCCAGGCCAGGCAGCGCGCTTGGGGCGGCGGCGCTGCCGCTGCGTACCACCAGCTGGGTCGAGACCAGCGGCAGCGCCGGGTTGTGGTGGTGGATCACGGTCAGGCCATTGGCCAGCTTGAAAGACTCGCCCTGGGGCAGCGTGAACTGCGGCGCCGGGCCGGGCTTGGGTGCTTGTGCGCGCCAAGGCTCGGGCGCATTGATGCCTGCGCTGTCGCCGCTGCCCGCCTTGGGCGGCTTGGGCGCGCGCGGATCGTTCACTACCTGCTTGCCGGGCAGGCCGGTGACGACGGCGCGCGCCTGCCGGCCCAGGAAACTGCGCACGGCGCGCTGCACGTCGGCCGGGGTCACGCGGCGCAGGCGCTCCAGGTCTTTCGCCAGGTAGCCCGGATCGCCCGTGTACTGGTTGTAGTGGTTGAGCTGGTCGGCCAGGCCGTCGCCGCCCAGCTTTTCGATGGAGCTCAGCAGGGCGGTCTCGAGGCTGTTGCGGGCGCGTTCCACTTCGCGCGCGCTCGGCCCTTGCTCGCGCAGCAGCGCCAGTTCGGCATCGACCGCCGCCTCGAGCTCGCGCGCCTCCACCCCGCTGCGGGCGGTGACGTCGATGACGAAGGTCGAGGTCAAGCCATATGAATTTTGCGAGGCGCCGACTTCCTGGGCGATCTGGCGTTCGTACACCAGCTTCTTGTACAGGCGGCTGGCCTTGCCGCCGCCGAGGATCTCGGCCGCCAGCGCCAGCTCGGCGTCGCCGGCATGGTAGGCGGGCGGCGTGAGCCAGCCCATGAACACGCGCGGCAGCTCGACCCGGTCGCGCACCACCACGCGCCGTTCGCTGGTGATCGGCGGCGTGGCGATTGACGGGCGCGCCACCGGCGCGCTGCGGCGCAGGCTGCCGAAATACTTCTCGACCAGCGCGCGCGTTTTCGCCTTGTCGATGTCGCCGGCGATCACCAGGCTGGCGTTGTTCGGGCCGTAGTAGCGCTCGAAGAACTGGCGCACGTCGGCCAGGCGCGCATTCTGGATGTCGGCGTGCGAACCGATGATCGAGGCGTGGTAGGGATGGTTCTTCGGGAACAGGGCATGCGCCAGCGCTTCCTCGACCACGCCATAGGGCTCGTCCTCGACCGTCTGGCGGCGTTCGTTGCGCACCACGTCCTGCTGGTTGGTGAGGGCCTTCTGGTCCAGCACGTCGAGCAGATAGCCCATGCGGTCGGCGTGCACCCACAGCGCCAGCTCGAGCTGGTTCGACGGCACGGTGTCGTAATAGCTGGTGCTGTCGTAGCCGGTGCCGCCATTGCTGTCGGTGGCGCCGGCCCCTTCGAGCAGGCGGTCGGCTATGCCGCGCGGGACGTGGCGGGTGGCGTTGAACATCATGTGTTCGAACAGGTGGGCGAAGCCCGCCAGTCCCGGGGTCTCGTTGGCCGGGCCGACGTGGTACCAGAGGTTGACGGCCACGATCGGCAGGCGCTTGTCTTCGACCAGGATCAGCTGCAGCCCGTTGGGCAGGACGGTTTTTTCGAAAGCGATGGTCGGGAGCGGCGTGGCGGCAGGCTTGGCCTGGGGAATTGCGGTCATGAGGGTGATGGTCAGGATGAAACGAGCAAAAAATAATAGGGTAGGCATGCCGGACTCCGGTCGGTGGCAGCTCAAGGGGTCTTAGTGGCAGGCACTGCGCCCGTGGTCGAGCCGCGCGCCGGCCGGCACCTTGCCCGGGTCGGCGGGCAGGAAGCGCCACTCGTAGGCGCCGTCCAGCAGGCGCAGCGCGAGCACGCCATCATAACTGGCTTCGCGCACTTCGCTGTTCGGGGCGAAGAACACGAAGGGCGTGGCGTAGGCCCCGCCGGTGCCGACCACGAACTGGCGCAGGCCGCGCGCGGGCGCCAGCCGGCCGTCGGCATCCTGCGGCGCGAAGCGCTCGTAGTCGTGGTCGTGGCCCGACAGCACCAGCTCGGCGCCGGCCGCGTGCAGCAGGGCGAAGGCGTCGCGCATCCGGCCCGGCGGCGGATGCCCGCCCGAACTGTACAGGGGATGGTGCCAGAAGGCGAGGGTGCAGGCGGCCGGCTGTTGTTTCAGTTCGGCGCGCAGCCAGTCGATCTGGGCCGCGTGCGCCGTGCCCTTCAGGTTGCTGTCGAGCGAAATCACCAGCCAGCTGCCGAGCCGCAGGCTGTAGTAACCGCGGCCTGCTCGCGCGCCGAAATAATCGAAATAGGGTTTGGCCCCCAGCGTCGCGTATTCGTGGTTGCCGGGCGTGGGCCAGGTGCGCTCGCGAAAGCGCCCCCAGGTCGGGGCATAGCAGTCCCTGAATTCGGCTTTGGTACCGCGCGGATAGGTATGGTCGCCCAGGCTCAGCACCGCCGACTGCGGATCGGCGCGCAGCAAGCCTTCGACCAGGGTGGCGGTGGCGGCCGCGCCCGACCAGCGCGGGTCGGGGTGCTTGCAGCGCGCGATGTCTCCGGCAGCAAAGACGGTGTATGCGCTCGTATAGGCGGCAGCCAGCGCGGCGCCGGCGAGCAGCGCCAGGGCCCCCAGCACGCGGCAGGCCAGCCGGGACATCGGCCCCGGCTTTATTCGATGAAGCGCAGCAGGCCGCGCAGCGCATGCGCCACGGTCTGCTCGCGCACGGACTGGCGGTCGCCCTGGAACACCAGGCGTTCGGTAAAGGTGGTGTCGCCGCGCGACCAGCCGAAGCACACCGTGCCCACCGGTTTGCCCGGCACCGCGCCGGTCGGGCCGGCGATGCCGGTGGTGGACAGCGCGACGTCGGCCGTGCTGCTGGCCAGCGCGCCTTCGGCCATCTTGCCCGCGACTTCTTCGCTGACCGAGCCGAACTGCGCGATGAGTGCGGCCGGGACGTCGAGCAGCTCGCTCTTGGAGGCATTGGAATAGGTAACGAAGCCGCAGTCGAACCAGCCGGTGGAACCTGCGATTTCGGTGATGGCATGGGAGACGCCGCCGCCGGTGCAAGACTCGGCGGTGGCCAGGACCAGGCGCTTGGCCTCGAGTGCGCGGCCAACTTTGCTAGCTAGATCGAGAATATCGTTCGTCACGTGAGGCTCCTTTGAGTGCTGGTCGTGGTCGCTGCAGTCTGGCGCACCCGAGTGCGCGCAAGCTCATTCTAGCGCGCTCCGCCCCGTCCTGGCACGGGTTGGATCGACAAAAACCTACCCTGCTCGCATAGACCCACGGAGCAACCGCGACAATGTGAAACGTGAAAGGTTCCGTGCGACATGTCACACAGCGGTAGGCTATGCTGGTCACGCCCCGCCGTTCGACCTGGCCGGGCCACTTTTCCTGTTTTCGTAGGACCCTCGATGCCGCTCGAACGAATTGCGCATGACCGGATGGGGCCGGCGCATACTTGCGGCACGGTCCCCCATGCCTGGCCCGCGCCGGAGGCCGCATGACCCCGCTGCACTCGATCCGCACCAAGCTGGTGGCGGCGGTGATGGCCACGACCCTGGCGGCGCTGCTGGTGTCGGTCGCGATCATCATCGGCTACGACCTGCGCAGCTATCACCGCACCCTCACCAACGACATGGCGACCCAGGCCGAGCTGGTCGGGCACATGACCTCGGCCGCGCTGACCTTCGACGACCCGCGCCTGGCCAACGAGAACCTGGCGCTGCTGCGCACCCGCCCGCAGGTGCGCGCCGCCGCGATCTACGACGCCGGCGGCGAATTGTTCGCGTCCTACCAGGCCGCCGGCGAAGGGCGCGCCTTGCCGCGCCGGCTGGCGGGCGCACCCGGCACCGAGGGCAACGATCTCGTGATCCACCACCGCATCGCCGAGAACGGCGACACCCTCGGCACGGTCTACCTGCGCGCCGAGAACCAGCTGATGGAACGCACCCTGAGCTACCTGAGCATCGCCGCCGGCGTGACCATGCTGGCAATGGGCATAGCCTACCTGCTGGTGCGCCGCATGGGGCATGTGGTGACGGCGCCGATCGTGGCCATTACCGAGATCGCGCGCGACGTCGTCGCCACCCGCGACTATTCGCGCCGGGCGCCGCGCATCAGCGACGACGAAGCCGGCGAGCTGGTCGATTCCTTCAATGCGATGCTGACCGAGATCGAGGGCCGCACGCGCGAGCTGGAAACCTCCAGCGCCGAGATCGCGCACGAGGTGCAGGAGCGCTCGCGCGCCCAGCAGGAAGTGATGCGCCTGAACGAGCAGCTCGAGCACCGCGTGGACGAGCGCACCCTGCAGCTGGCGCTGGCCAATGCCGAACTGGCCAATGCCATCGAGGAAGCGAGGCGCGCCAACCAGGCCAAGTCGGCCTTCCTGTCGTCGATGAGCCACGAGCTGCGCACGCCGCTCAATGCGATCCTGGGCTTTGCCCAGATCCTCACGTCCGACAGCTTGCCCTCGACGCTCGAACAGAAAAAGGAATTCGCCAACCACATCCTGAAATCCGGCCGCCACCTGCTCACGCTCATCAACGAAATCCTCGACCTGGCCAAGGTGGAATCGGGCACGGTGACGCTGTCGATGGAGCCGGTGGCCCTCGCCGACACGCTGCTCGAATGCCGCGCCATGGTGGCGCCGATAGCTGCCGCGCGCGGCGTGCGCGTGCTGTTCCCGGAAGCGCCCGGCGCGGTGGTGCTGGCCGACCGCACCCGCCTGAAGCAGGTGCTGCTCAATTTGCTGTCGAATGCGGTGAAATACAACCGCGAGGACGGCGCCGTGGTCCTCACCTGCGAGCAGGTGGCCCCGAACCGGCTGCGCATGGCGGTGCAGGACACCGGCGTCGGCCTGGATGCCGAACAGGTGGCGAGCCTGTTCCAGCCCTTTAACCGGCTCGGCCAGGAAGGCGGCAACCAGGAGGGCACCGGCATCGGCCTGGTGGTCACCAAGCGCCTGGTCGAACTGATGGGCGGGGACATCGGCGTGACCAGCAGCCCCGGCGTGGGCAGCGTGTTCTGGATCGAGCTGGCCACTACGGCCCCCCTGGTCGTCCCGGTGCACGAGGGCGCGCAGGCGCTGCCGGCGCTGCCGACCCTGCCGCGCGACGGCGAGCCGCATGTGATTTTGTACGTCGAGGACAACCCGGCCAACCTGCGCCTGGTGGAAGAAATCGTGCGCTTCCGCGACGACCTGCGCCTGCTGTCGGCGCCCGACGGGCATGTCGGCCTGTCGCTGGCGCGCTGCTACCATCCCGAGATCATCCTGATGGACCTGAACCTGCCCGGCATGAGCGGCATCGACGTGCTCAGGCAGCTGCGTTCCGATCCGCTGACGGCCGCCATTCCCGTGATCGCCCTCACCGCCAACGCCATGCCGCGCGATATTGAACGCGGCCAGGCGGCGGGCTTCAACCGTTACCTGACCAAACCGATCGACATCGACAAGTTCACCGAAGCGATCAACAGTACGCTGGCGGTACTCCATCCCGTGGGAGCGCTGCCGGCCGAAAGGAAGGCCGAATGATTTCATTGTCCGACATCCGCCACGCGCGCATCCTCGTGGTGGACGACGAACCCGTCAACGTCCAGCTGCTGGAATACCTCCTCAAGACCACCGGCTACGAAAACGTCCTGAGCACGAACGACCCGCGCCAGGTGGTGTCCCTGCACCTGAAGCACCGCTTCGACCTGATCATCCTCGACCTGCACATGCCCGGCATGGACGGCTTCGACGTGATGGAAGCGCTCAAGCCGCTCGAGAGCGATTCCTGGCTGCCGGTGCTGGCGGTGACGGCCGAGCCGGACAAGAAGCTGGCCGCGCTGGAAGCCGGCGCGCGCGACTTCATCGGCAAGCCTTTCGACACGGTCGAGGTCATGACGCGCATCCGCAACCTGCTGGAAGTGCGGCTGCTGCACCGCGAATCGCAGGATTACGGCGTGGGGCTGGAACGCGAGGTGCGCGAACGCACCGCTGAACTGGCGCGCTTTCGCGGCGCGATGGACGCCACGCCCGATGCGATCTTCCTGATCGACACCGCCAGCATGGCGATGGTGGACGTGTCCGACGGCGCCTGCCGCATGCTGGGTTTCTCGCGCGAGGCGCTGCTGCGGATCGACCCGGTGGCGCTGGGCCTGGGCACGCGCGAGCTGCTCGAGCGCCACCTGGCGGCCGACGCGCCTGCCGCCAGGGCATTTGCCGGCGGCGAAGGCGACAAAGCCGAGCCGGCGCCGCGCTTCGACGCCATGCCGGGCGATATCGTCGAAACCGAATTGCTGCGCGCCGGCGGGCAGGGCGCGGTGCCGGTGGAGATCAGCTGGAAGCTG
This sequence comes from Telluria sp. ZT3P39, assembly GCF_059685935.1. Taxonomy (NCBI): domain Bacteria; kingdom Pseudomonadati; phylum Pseudomonadota; class Betaproteobacteria; order Burkholderiales; family Oxalobacteraceae; genus Telluria; species Telluria sp. ZT3P39. The sequence continues at coordinate 466,377 of NZ_JCASIH010000001.1, read as the reverse complement.
CAGGATCTGGGAAAGAACCGCATGCTGATCGCGGTGGCGCGCGACATCAGCGAACGCCTGCATGCCCAGCAGCGCATGCTCCACCTGAAGCATTACGACGCGCTCACCGGGCTGCCGAACCGTACGCTGTTCTTCGAGAACCTGAACGATGCGATCGAACTGGCGCGCGACAAGAACTGGCGCGTGGCGGTGCTGTGCATCACGCTCGACCGCTTCAAGATCATCAACGATTCGCTCGGCACCGAGCTCGGCGACGAGCTGCTGGGCCAGTTCAGCAACCGCCTGGTCCGCGTGGTGCGCCTGCGCGAATCGGTGGGCCGCCTGGGCGGCGACGAGTTCGCGCTGTTCCTGACCATGACGCGCGACCAGCAGGAAGCCGTCAACATGGCCAACGAAGTGCGCGACGCGCTGCGCGCGCCCTTCGACCTGCACGGCCAGCAGGCGGCCCTCACGGCCAGCATCGGCATCGCCATGTATCCGGAAGACGCGCTCGATCCGGGCACCCTGGTGAAATACGCCGATGCCGCCATGGTGCGCGCCAAGGAAGCGGGGCGCGACGGCTACCGCTTCTTCACCGCCGGCATGAACGTGCAGGTGCTGGCGCGCCTGGACCTGGAGCTGGCCCTGCGCGGCGCGCTCGAGGATAAGCAGTTCGTGCTGTACTACCAGCCCAAGCTCGAGCTCAACACCGGGCGCGTCTCGGGCATGGAAGCGCTGCTGCGCTGGAACCGGCCGGACTTCGGGCTGGTCTATCCGGCCGAATTCGTGCCGATCATGGAAGAGACCGGGCTGGTGGTGCGGGTCGGCGACTGGATCGTCGACGAGGCCTGCCGCCAGATCGCCGCCTGGAACAAGGAAGGCGTGCGCGACGTGCGCGTGGCGGTGAACGTGTCGAGCCGCCAGTTCGTCGAGGGCGACCTGGAGGGCGTGATCCGCGCCGCGCTCGAACGGCATGGGGTGGAGCCGGCCTTGCTGGAACTGGAGCTGACCGAGAGCGCGCTGATGTCCAATGCCGAGCACACCATCGAGGTGCTGGGGCGCCTGCGCGAGCTGGGCATCCGCATCGCGATCGACGACTTCGGCACCGGGTACTCGAGCCTGGCCTACCTCAAGCGCTTCCCGATCGACAAGCTCAAGATCGACATCGCGTTCGTGCGCGACATCGTGACCAATCCGGACGACGCGGCCATCGCGCTGGCCATCATCAGCATGGCGCACAGCCTGCACATGCAGGTGATCGCCGAAGGCGTGGAAACGCGGGCCCAGATGGCGTATTTGCGGCGCAACCGCTGCGACGAGATCCAGGGCTTCCATTTTTCGCGCGCACTGCCGGCGGCGGACGCGGCGCGCCTGGTGCAGGGCAACCGCGCCCAGCCCGACACCCCGCCTTCGCACGACGACAAGGTGCAGACCCTGCTGATCGTCGACGACGACGTCAACGTGCTCACCTCCCTGCACCGCCTGTTCAGGCGCGACAACTACCGCGTGCTGACGGCATCGTCACCGGCCGAGGGCTTCGACCTGCTGGCGCTGTACCGCGTGCAGGTGATCCTGTGCGACCAGCGCATGCCGGTCATGAGCGGCACCGAATTCCTCAGCAAGGTCAAGGAGATGTATCCAGAGACGATCCGCATCATCCTGTCGGGCTACACGGGCGTGGAAACGGTGCTCGATTCGATCAACCGCGGGGCGATCTACCGGTTCTATACCAAGCCCTGGCATGACCTGCAGCTGAGGGAAAATATCCGGCTGGCGTTCCGGCATTACTGGCTGACGTATGGGCCGTATGATGATCGGAAGGAGCCGCGGGAGGAGGATTCGAATGCCGCCTGACTGCGTGGGCAAGTTTCTTGCCCACGCGCTCAACCGAAGTGATCCCACCCGCTCAGCTTGAGATCAAGCGGCGCACCATCCGCATCGACGAGCTTCAACCCGGCCTGCGCCTCGATCCGCCCAACGCGCGTCACCGCCGTCCCACTCGCACGCCCCGCCTCCAGCACCGCCTCGCGATTGCTGACGGGGGCCGTAAAGCACAACTCGTAATCATCCCCGCCCGCCAGCGTGAACCGCCGCCGCAGGCCCGACGCCTGCCGCGCCAGCACGGGGCCTGCCGGCAGCGCATCGACGTCCAGCGTCGCACCCACCCGCGAAGCCGCGAGGATATGCCCCAGGTCCCCCACCAGCCCATCCGAGATGTCGAGCGCGGCATGCGCGATTGGCTGTGCAGCCAGCGCCAGCCCGAGCGCCACCCGCGGCGTCGGCATGTGCATGCGCTGCGCCGCCTGCGTGTGATCTTCCGCGCCCAGCGTCACTTCCTTCCACGCCACGCCCAAGGCCAGGCGTGCATCGCCCAGCGTCCCGGAAATCCAGATATCGTCGCCCACCCGCGCCGCATCGCGCCGCAGCGCGTGGCCCGGCGTGATCTCGCCGAACACGGTGATGCAGATGTTCAGCGGCCCCTTGGTGGTGTCGCCCCCCACCAGTTCGCAGCCATGCGCATCGGCCAGTTCGAACAGTCCGCGCGAGAAGCCTTCCAGCCAGACGGGATCTGCGGCCGGCAGCGCCAAGGCCAGCGTGAAGGCGACGGGGCGTGCGCCCATCGCCGCCAGGTCCGACAGGTTCACGGCCAGGCTTTTATGCCCGAGCATGAAGGGATCGGCGCCGGCGAAGAAATGCCGGTCCTCGACCAGCATGTCGGATGAAATGGCCAGCTGGCGTCCCGGGGTGGGCGTGAGCAGGGCGCAGTCGTCGCCGATGCCCAGAATGGCGCGGCCGGGTCGCTCGCGTTTGAAAAACTGCCTGATGAGGTCGAATTCGGAAAGCATGGACGGATTGTACTGCCCGCGCCGGCTTGGTACTGCGATAACAATATCGACATGGATGGCGGCGCTATGGTGATCGCACTATTAGTTCGGCAACTAAATCGGCTCGATATATTTGCTCAGCTTCTAAATCGGTGGGTCCCCTGTTGAAAATACGTAGCCTTTGATAAGTGCCCGTCTGATAAAATTGGAGGTTCCCCTCTAGTATCAGGAAGGCTGCCCAGCATGGATTCGTCATCGGACAAAAAAGAAGAATTGCGTCAACAACTGCGTGCTGCAGCGCTCGAGTATCACCAGATTCCCCGCCCCGGCAAGATCAGCGTCACCCCGACCAAGGGCCTGCTGAACCAGCGCGATCTCGCGCTGGCCTATTCGCCGGGCGTGGCCGCGCCGTGCGAAGAAATCGTCAAGGACCCGGCCAATTCGTTCAAGTACACCGCGCGCGGCAACCTGGTCGCCGTGATCACCAACGGCACCGCCGTCCTTGGCCTGGGCAATATCGGCCCGCTGGCCTCCAAGCCGGTCATGGAAGGCAAGGGCGTGCTGTTCAAGAAATTCGCGGGCATCGACGTCTTCGACATCGAGATCAACGAGAACGACCCGGACAAGCTGGTCGACATCATCGCCTCGCTCGAACCGACTTTCGGCGGCATCAACCTCGAAGACATCAAGGCGCCCGAGTGCTTCTACATCGAGCGCCAGCTGCGCGAGCGCATGAAGATCCCGGTCTTCCACGATGACCAGCACGGCACCGCGATCATCGTCGGCGCGGCCATCCTGAACGGCCTGAAGGTCGTGAACAAGGACCTGAAAAACTGCAAGCTGGTGGTCTCCGGCGCCGGCGCGGCGGCGCTGGCCTGCCTCGACCTGATCGTCGACCTCGGCTTCCCGATCGAGAACATTTTCGTCACCGACCTGGCCGGCGTGGTCTACAAGGGCCGCGCAGAGCTGATGGACCCGGACAAGGAACGCTTCGCGCAAGATACGCCACACCGTTCCCTTAGCGAAGTCATTCCCGGCGCCGACATCTTCCTCGGCCTGTCGGCCGGCGGCGTCCTGAAGCAGGACATGGTCGCCGCGATGGCGCCGAACCCGCTGATCCTGGCGCTGGCCAACCCGAATCCGGAAATCCTGCCGGAAGACGTGAAAGCCGTGCGCAGCGACGCGATCATCGCCACCGGCCGTTCGGACTATCCGAACCAGGTCAACAACGTGCTCTGCTTCCCGTACATGTTCCGCGGCGCCCTCGATTGCGGCGCCACGACCATTACGCGCGAAATGGAAATCGCGGTGGTGCATGCGATCGCCGACCTGGCCCACGCCGAGCAGTCGGACATCGTGGCTTCGGCCTACGGCATCACCAACCTGTCCTTCGGCCCGGAATACCTGATCCCGATGCCCTTCGATCCGCGCCTGCTGACCCATATCGCCCCGGCGGTGGCCAGGGCCGCGCAGGAAGGCGGCGTGGCCACGCGCCCGATCGCCGACATGGATGCCTACGCCGAGACCCTGCAGCAGTTCGTCTACCGCAGCGGCACCTTCATGAAGCCGCTGTTCTCGGTGGCCAAGGCGGCCCAGGCCGAGATCAAGCGCATCGTCTACGCCGAGGGCGAGGACGAGCGCGTGCTGCGCGCGGTGCAGGTGGTGGTGGACGAGAGGCTGGCGCGCCCGATCCTGGTGGGCCGCCCGGCGGTCCTGGAACAGCGCATCGAGAAATTCGGCCTGCGCCTGAAGCTTGGCGAGCACTTCGACGTCATCAACCCGGACTTCGACGAGCGTTACCGCGACTACTGGCAGACCTACCACCAGATGGTAATGCGCAAGGGCGTGACCGCGGACATGGCCAAGCTGGCCATGCGCCGCCGCCATACCCTGATCGGCGCGATGATGATCCACAAGGGCGACGCCGACGGCATGATCTGCGGCACCTACGGCACCACCTGGACCCACCTGGAATTCATCGACAAGGTGCTGGGCAAGCGGGCAGGCACCAACGTGTACGCGGCGATGAACATCGTCATCACGCCGGAGCGCCAGCTGGCGATCCTCGACACCCACGTCAACGAGAACCCGAACGCCGAGGAAATCGCCGAGATGACGATCATGGCGGCCGAGGAGCTCGAGCGCTTCGGCATCACGCCGCGCGTGGCGCTGCTGTCGCACTCCAACTTCGGCACCTCGAACGGCGAGTCGGCCGTGAAGATGCGCGCCGCGCTGGCGCTGGTGCAGCAAAGGGCTCCCGGCCTGGAGATCGACGGCGAGATGCACGGCGATGCCGCGCTCGATTCGAAGATGCGCGCCAAGATCATGCCGCAGTCGACGCTCAAGGGCGACGCCAACATGCTGGTGATGCCGAATATCGACGCCGCCAACATCTCCTACAACCTGCTCAAGACGGCGGCCGGCAACGGCATCGCCGTCGGCCCGGTGCTGCTGGGCTGCGCGCGTCCGGTGCACATCCTGACCCCGTCGGCGACGGTGCGCCGCATCGTCAACATGACCGCGCTGTGCGTGGTCGACGCGGTGTCGCAGCGTTAAGCAGCAATCGTCACCTTGGGGCGGCACCGGGCGTGGTCCCGGTGCCACGTCCGCGCGCGGCCGATTTTGGGCTGCGCCAGACGGGAATGTCGGAAAACTTCACCATTTGTCTTCGCACAAATACAACGGTAACAAACCGTAAGCGGGCGACGTACCCCAGCCGTTTCAAGGCATAATGGCTGAATATCCGTTGCTTTTCTTGCACGACTTTCTAACGTGCAAGGGTGTGAGTTTCCCCTCTCTGTTACAATCCCGGCTCGTCATTTGTCTGGCGGCCTGCGAGACCATCTTCTAGAATCCAAGAACATGCAAACAACAAAAAGAGCCCTGATCACTGGCATCACCGGCCAGGATGGCGCCTACCTGGCGCAGATCCTCCTGGAAAAAGGTTACCACGTGACCGGCACCTATCGCCGCTCCAGCTCCGTGAACTTCTGGCGTATCGAAGAACTTGGTATCGAGAAGCACCCGAATTTGTCCCTGGTCGAATACGACCTGACCGACCTGTCCTCGAGCATCCGCCTGGTCGACAAGGCGCAGCCACACGAAGTCTACAACCTCGCGGCGCAGAGTTTTGTCGGCGTGTCCTTCGAGCAGCCGGTGGCCACCGCCTCGATCACCGGCATCGGCGCGGTCAACCTGCTGGAAGCCATCCGCATCGTCAACCCGAAGATCCGCTTCTACCAGGCGTCCACCTCCGAAATGTTCGGCAAGGTGCAGGCCGTCCCGCAAATCGAAGACACCCCGTTCTATCCGCGCAGCCCGTATGGCGTGGCCAAGCTGTACGCGCACTGGATGACCATCAACTACCGCGAGTCCTACGACATCTTCGGTTCCTCGGGCATCCTGTTCAACCACGAGTCGCCGCTGCGCGGCCGCGAGTTCGTCACCCGCAAGATCACCGATTCGGTCGCCAAGATCGTCCTGAACAAGCTCGACGTGCTCGAGCTGGGCAACCTCGACGCCAAGCGCGACTGGGGCTATGCCAAGGAATACGTCGAAGGCATGTGGCGCATCCTGCAGGCCGACCAGCCGGATACCTTCGTGCTGGCCACCAACCGTACCGAGACCGTGCGCGACTTCGTCACCATGGCCTTCAAGGGCGCCAACATCGACCTGGAATTCACCGGCGCCGGCGAAGACGAAACCGGCCACTGCGCCCGTACCGGGAAGACGCTGGTGCGCGTCTCGCCCAAGTTCTACCGCCCGGCCGAAGTCGAGCTGCTCATCGGCGACCCGGCCAAGGCGAAAAAGGTGCTCGGCTGGGAGCCGAAGACCACGCTCGAAGAGTTGTGCCAGATGATGGTCGACGCCGACCTGCGCCGCAACGAAATCGGCTTCTCGTTCTGATATGGAGCGCGTGGCCACGGGTGACATCCCGGCATTCATCGGCGGACGGGAAGGCGAGGGGCGCCGCGCGCTCATTACGGGCCTGCGCGGCTTCACCGGCCATTACCTGGCGCAGGAGCTTACCGCCGCCGGCTACCGTGTCTACGGCACCGTCATGCCGGGCGAAGAACTCGGCCCGGACATATTTGCGCTCGACCTGTGCGACCGCGAAGCCGTCGCCCGCATGGTCGACGAAGTCCAGCCCGATGTCGTCGCCCACCTGGCCGGCATCGCCTTCGTGGCGCATACCAACTCCGAACTGATCTACCGCGTCAACGTGGTCGGCACGCGCAACCTGCTCGAGGCGCTGGCTGCTGGCCAGCACCGCCCGACCAGCGTGCTGCTGGCTTCGTCGGCGAATATCTACGGCAACGCCGACGTCCCCCTCATCGACGAGAACGTGGCGCCGGCGCCGGCCAACGACTACGCCGTCAGCAAGCTGGCCATGGAATACATGGCGCGGCTGTGGATGGACAAGCTGCCGATCACCATCGCGCGGCCATTCAACTACACAGGCGTCGGCCAGGCGGAGAACTTCCTGCTCCCCAAGATCGTCTCGCACTTCCGCCGCGAAGAACGCCGCATCGAGCTGGGCAACCTGGCGATCGCGCGCGACTTCTCCGATGTGCGCATGGTCTCGCGCGCCTACCGCCGCCTGCTGGCCGTGGCGCCGAGCGGCGAAGCCTTCAACGTCTGCTCCGGGTCTTCGCACTCGCTGGCCAACCTGATCGACATGATGAGCGAAATCGCCGGCTACCACATCGAGGTGCACGTCAACCCGGCCTTTGTCCGCGCCAACGACGTGCTCACGCTGGCCGGCAGCAACAGCAAGCTGACCGCCGTCATCGGCCAGCTCGAACCGACGCCGCTGTCCGAGACGCTGCGCTGGATGTACCTGGCGTGAGTGGCGGCGGTCTCACCGTCGGACTCGGGACGACCATGATCGAACCGGGCCTGACCGGCGGCCGCCTCGACGGCATCGGCGTGTACACCCACGCCCTGATGCGCCACCTCCCACGTACCGGCTGCACGGTGCTGCCCTATTCCTGGCCGCGCCTGCGCGGCGGCAGTGACGGCATCAGCATTGGCCGGCCGCTGCCGCAATCCTTCGAAGCCGCTTCGCTGATCGACCTGGCGACCCCGAGCGCCCATCGCGTGCACATGCCGGCCGACCTGTTCCACGTCACCGACTACCGCATCGTGCGCATGGACTGCCCGGTGGTGGCGACCCTGCACGACGCGCTGCCGATCAAGTATCCGGAGTGGTGCAACCCGCGCCTGCGCAGCGTCAAGAACTGGCTGCAGCGCAAGGCCACCGCCAAGGCCGACCACGTGATCGCGCTTTCGCATTTCGCCATCGACGAGCTGGTGGAGTGCTTCGGCGTGAACCCGAACCGGGTCTCGGTGGTGTATTGCGGCGTGGACGACGAATGGCTCGAGCCCCCGATCGAGGCCGACGTGGCCGCGACCCTGGCCAAATACAAGCTCATGCCCGGCTACTTCCTCACGGTCGGCACCCTGCAGCCGCGCAAGAACGTCGGCCGCCTGCTCGACGCCTGGCTGATGCTGCCGAAAGCGCTGCGCGAGGAGCGCGCGCTGGTGGTGGTGGGCGCGCGCGGCTGGCGCTGCGAAGAGCTGGTGTCCAGGCTCGAGCAGGCGCGCGCCGATGGCGAGAACATCGTCTGGCTCGACAAGCTCACCGACCAGGCAGAGCTGCGCCACCTGTTCCTGGGCGCCGGCGTATTCGCCTTCCCGTCGCTGTACGAAGGCTTCGGCATCCCGGTGGTGGAAGCCTTCGCCTCGCGCGTGCCGGTGGTGGCCTCGAACGCCAGCTCGCTGCCGGAAGTCACGCAAGGCGCGGCGCTCGAGGTCGATCCGCTCGACGTGGGCGAACTGGCCGCCGCCCTGCAGACCCTGGCCCTTGATGGCGCCGAGCGCGCGCGCTGTATCGCGGCCGGGCGCGCGCGCGCCGAACAACTCACCTGGCACGCCACCGCACGGCAGACCGCCGCGGTGTACCGAACCGTTCTTTCGCAGTAAGCTTCCAACATGCGTGTCCTTCATTTCTACAAGACGTACTATCCGGACTCGGTGGGCGGCATCGAACAGGTGATCCGCCAGCTGTGCGTCGGCACGACGCGCCTGGGCGTGACCAATACCGTGCTGTCGCTCTCGCGCCAGAAAGACCTCGCGCCGATCCAGTTCGACGGCCACACCGTGCACCGCGTGCCGCTCAATTTCGAGATCGCCTCGAATGCCTGCTCGGTACAGGCGCTGGGCGCGCTGGCGCGCATGGCCAATGAGGCCGATGTCGTGCACTACCACTTCCCCTGGCCCTTCATGGACATGGCGCACTTCATCTCGCGCGTGAAGAAGCCGACGGTGGTCAGCTACCACTCCGACATCGTGCGCCAGAAGCACCTGCTGCGCCTGTACCAGCCGCTCAAGCACCGCTTCCTGCGCAGCGTCGACAGCATCGTCGCGGCCTCGCCGAACTACCTGGCCTCGTCGCCGGTGCTGGCGCGCTACCGCGACAAGACGCGCGTGATCACCTACGGCCTCGATAAAACCACCTATCCAAGCGCCGACCCCTGCCGCCTGGCGCACTGGCGCGCGCGCGTGGGGCCGAAGTTCTTCCTGTTCGTGGGCGTGCTGCGCTACTACAAGGGCCTGCATATCCTGCTCGAGGCAGCCAAGGGGCTCGACTACCCGATCGTGATCGTCGGCACCGGCCCGGAAGAGCAGGCGCTGAAGGAACAGGCCGCGCGCCTGGGCTTGAGCAACGTCGTGTTCACCGGCGCGCTGGACGAAGCCGACAAGGCGGCGCTGCTCACGCTGTGCTACGCGCTCGCTTTCCCTTCGCACCTGCGTTCGGAAGCCTTCGGCATCTCGCTGCTGGAGGGCGCGATGTACGGCAAGGCCATGATCTCCTGCGAGATCGGCACCGGCACCACCTATATCAACATCGGCGGCGAGACCGGCCTGGCCGTGCCCCCATCCGACCCGCAGGCCCTGCGCGGCGCCCTGCATACGCTGTGGGAAAACCCCGAGCTCACGCGCCGCATGGGCGCGCAGGCCGAGGCCCGCTATCACGAGCTGTTCACGTCCGAGCAGATGGCGGCCAATTACACGGCCCTGTACCAGGAGCTGGTGGCGCGCAAGGCGCCGGCCAGTGCGGGAGGAAATGTCGGGCTGGCTGGATTACCACCTACCCCGTAGGGTGGGCGGGTCCCCCGCCCGCGCGTTCGACCGGACGATGCTCTGCCGCGACCTTATTCGAACTCCATCCCCTCACACGCCGGATTCCCGCCCCAATCCGCCGCGTACATCCCGTCACGCACATACCGTCCGAACGTCGAATATGGCCATGCCGAGGCCGCATCGACCAATCCATGCTTCACCGGGTTGAAATGGATGTAATCCACGTGCCGCTCCATGTCGTGTTCATTCCGAATCTGGTGTTCCCAGAAGCGGCGCTGCCAGAAAGCGCCTGAGCCCCGGCGTTGCTGGGACTTCGACAGCGCCGTGGGATACAGGTCGCTGCACACGTAAGAGACGTGGTGCTTGATCTGCGCCCAGCGGGATGAGAAGTTTGCGTCTCCGTCGGGAAGCGTCCAGATGCAGTGCAAATGATCAGGCATCAGCACCATGGCATTCGTGTTGAATGGAAGGCGGCGCCGAACCTGTGTGATGGCGTCACGCAGTGCGTTGCGCACCGCGTCGTCGCACAAGATGGGGCGGCGGCGGTGCGTGACGACCGTGAAGAAGAAGGAGGTGCCGGTCAGGGCGCGGCGGTAGTGAGGCATGGCGCATGGTAGGCCGGCGCCAGAGTCAGGATGTGCGACGAATCAAACGTAAGTTGAACGCGCGGGCGGGAGACCCGCCCACCCTACGGATTCGTCTTCGTAGGGTGGGCGGCTTTGCCGCCCGCGCGTCCAACTATCGGATGCACTCCCGCCACGCCGTTCAAACCCTACGCTTCGGCCCAGCGCTGCTGCACCGTGCGCACTGCATCCATCTGTTCGAGGAACAGGTCGACCAGCGCCGGATCGAAATGGCGGCCGCGCTGCTCGCGCAGGAAGACCAGCGCTTCTTCTTCGGTCCATGCCTTCTTGTACGGCCGCTTCGAGGTGAGCGCATCGAACACGTCGGCGATCGCCACGATGCGTCCGACCAGCGGGATCTCGTCGCCGCGCAGGCCGCGCGGGTAGCCGCTGCCGTCGTATTTCTCGTGGTGGGTCAGGGCGATCTGGCCGGCCAGGGCCAGCATGCCGCCATCGTGCTCGCCGATGATCTCGGCGCCGATGGTCACGTGGCTCTGCATGATCTTCCACTCGTCCGGGTCGAGCGGCCCGGGTTTTTGCAGGATGCGGTCGGGGATGCCGATCTTGCCGACGTCGTGCATCGGCGCGGCGTGCAGCAGGTCGTCGGCTTGTGCTTCGGACATGCCGGCGGCGATGCCGATGATGCGTGAGAAGTGGCTCATGCGGATCACGTGCATGCCGGTCTCGTTGTCCTTGTACTCGGCCGCGAGGCCGAGGCGCTGGACGATCTCCAGGCGCGTGGCGCGCAGTTCTTCCATGCGCACCAGCGACAGGTGGGTGCGCACCCGCGCGCGCACGATCGGCGGGCTGACCGGCTTGGTGATGTAGTCCACCGCGCCCGCATTGAAGCCTTCCAGCTCGTCGGCGGTGTCGGTCAGGGCGGTCACGAAGATCACCGGGATCGAGGCCGTCGCCGAATCAGCCTTGAGCGCGGCGCAGACTTCGTAGCCGGACATCCCCGGCATCATCACGTCCAGCAGGATCAGGTCGGGATTTTCCTGGCGCACCAGTTCGAGCGCGCGCGCGCCGTCTTTGGCGAACAGCAGGCGGTAGTGGTCTTGCAGGATCTGGCGCAACAACTGCAGGTTGCTGGCCTCGTCATCGACCGTGAGGATCAGCGGCCGGTTGTTCGGTTGGGTCATGCGGATGCGTCCTGATGTGGTCTTATTCGCCCAGCGTGGCCATCACGGCCTCGAGCTGTTCCAGGGCGAGGTCGAATTCGAAATCGCCGATTGCGCCCTGCACCTGGGCCACGCGCGGCGCGGCCGGGTGGCCGGCCAGCGCCGTTGCCAGCCCGGCCAGCGCGGCATCGTCCAGCGCCCCGCGGCGCAGGGCCTGCAGCAGCAGCGTGCCGGCGCGGTGGGCGCGTGCCAGGTCGACGCCGGCAGCCGCTTCCGGCGCCGCCGGCTGGGCGCTGTCTGCGCGGATCGCGGCCAGCGCCTGGCCAAGCGCCGCGGTCGAGCTCTCCAGTGCGCCGGCGGCTTCGCGCTCGTCGGTCGGTACGGTGTTGGTTGCCTGTTCGAGCCTGGAGAGCGCGTCCGACAGCTGCTCCAGGCCGACATTGGCGGCCACGCCGCGCACCTTGTGCGCCAGCATGCGCAGTTCCTGGTGGGCGCCGCCGGCCGCATGCAGTTTCAGCGTCGTGGCGAGATCGGCGTACTGGCGGCCGAAATGATCGAGCGCCTCGAGGTAGACGTCTTCCCTGTCGGCCCAGCGGCGCAGGCCGACGCGGCGGTTCAGCACCTCTCGCGCCGGGCCCGGGATGCCGTCGGCGTCCTTGTCGGCGGCGGCCTGCGGCAGGCCCAGGACACGCGCGATCTCGTGCGACAGGGTGAACCAGTCGACCGGCTTGCTGGCGAATCCGTCCATCCCCACCTCGACGCTGGCGCGGCGGTGCTCGGCAAGCACGCTGGCGGTCATCGCGATCACCGGCACGCGCGTGCGGCCAGTCGCGGCTTCGTGGGTGCGGATCGCGCGGGTGGCCGACAGGCCGTCGAGCACCGGCATCTGGAAGTCCATCAGGATCAGGTCGAGTTCGCCGGAGGCGGCCTGTTCGACCACGGCGGCGCCGTCCGACACCGCCGTGAGCGTATGGCCGCGGCGCGACAGCAGGAGCTGCAGCAGTTCCAGGTTCTGCGGCACGTCGTCTGCAGCCAGCACGCGCAGCGGCGGCAGCACGGCGGCGCTGCGCACGCGCGGCGCCTGTTGGGCGAAGCGCGCCGGCACCAGCGGCAGGCGCACGTGGAAGGTGGCGCCCTTGCCCGGTTCGCTCTCGGCCCAGATCCGGCCGCCCATCAGCTCGACGAGCTGCTTGCAGATCGTGGTGCCCAGGCCCGTGCCGCCGAAGCGACGCGTCATCGAGGCGTCGGCCTGGGTGAAGGGGTCGAAGATCGCCTGCAGGCGGTCCGGTGCGATGCCGATGCCGGTGTCGATGACCGCGATGCACAGCTGGTCGGCATCGGCCGTCACGCGCAGCGTAACGGTGCCGGACGGGGTGAACTTGATGGCGTTGTCGATCAGGTTGGTCAGCACCTGGCGCACGCGCAGCTCGTCGCCGCGCAGGCCGGTGGGCAGCGCCGGGTCGTACTGGATGTCGAGGTGCAGGCCCTTGGCGCGCGCGTTCGCGGCCAGCGTCGACGAGAGTTCGTCGATCAGCGACAGCAGGTTGTAGTCGTGCTGCTCGAGCTCCACCGCGCCTTTGTCCAGCTTGGCGGTGTCGAGGATCTCGTTGAGCAGGCGCAGCAGGGCGCGGCCGGCGCTGCGGATGGTGTCGAGGTGGCGGCGCTGGTCCTTGTCCAGTTCTCCGTCGAGCAGCACGTCGGTGAAGCCCAGGATCGAATTCATCGGGGTGCGGATCTCGTGGCTCATGTTGGCCACGAAGGAGGCGCGCGCGGCGGCGGCCTGCTCGGCCTTTTCCTTGGCTCCGCGCAGCGCTTCTTCCATCTGGCGGCGCTCGGTGATGTCGAGGATGACGCCGTCGAGCCAGGCGAGCTTGCCCGTATCGTCGCGCACGCCGCTGCCGTTTTCCCACAGCCAGCGGATGCTGCCGTCGGCATGCAGCAGGCGGTACTCGACCAGGTAGGGGCGGTCTTCGCGCATGGCGAGGTCAAGCTCTTCATGCACGCGTATCCGGTCGGTGGCGTGCATCAGGGTGCCGAAGGCACGGCGCGGAGGTGCGCCCACGAAGTCGGCGGCCGGGTAGCCGGTGACCCGTTCGACCGCATCGCTGATGAAGAGCATCGGCCAGTCGCCGTCGATCTCGCTGCGAAAGGAGATGCCGGGAATGTTGCCGATCAGGGAGCGGAACTGCGCTTCGCTGGCGCGCAGCGCCTGCATGATGGCGCGGCGTTCGCTGATGTCGGTAATGAAGCAGACGTACAGGTCCTGCTTGTCCAGACGCGCGTGGCCGATCGCGCGGCGCACCGGCACCATGCTGCCGTCCTTGCGCCGGCCCAGCACTTCGCTGCCCTTGGACAGCGCGTCGGAATGGCCGTCGCGCAGGAAGGCGAGCAGGCCGTCGCGCGCGGAGCTGTCTTCGTCGGCGATCAGGAGGCTCACGCTGCGGCCGACGATCTCGTCGCGCCGCCAGCCGAAGATGCGCTCGGCCGCGGCGTTGAATTCGGTGACGATGCCGTCGCCCCCGATCGTGATGACGCCGTCGACGGTGGTCGTCAGGAGGGCGCGCATCCAGGCTTCGCCGCGCTGCAGCTCATGGAACATCTGGCGGTAGCGCAGCAGGCCGTTGGCGGCCACCACCAGGCCGGTGAAGATCACGGTGGTGAGCGAGATCGCCAACGCCAGGAAGGAGCTGTTGGTGGAGCCGACGCCGCCCACCACCACCTGGCCGACGAAGCGCGCCGCCGCCATGCCGGTGTAGTGCATGCCGGCGATGGCGCAGCCCATCACGATCGCCGACAGCAGCAGGCGGCGCGATTCGCCCAGCGACTGGAAGCGCGACAGCCCCGAGCGCACGCCCAGCGCCACCGTGGCCAGCACGACTGCGACCACGATCGACAGCGCGAACATGGCCGGGTCATAGCGCAGTTCCACGCGCATGCGCATGCCGGCCATGCCCGAATAGTGCATGGCGCCGATGCCGGCGCCGACCACCACGCCACCGATCAGGAGGCCCACCACGCCGAGGCGCTGGCGCGAAATCAGCGACAGGGCAACGGCCGACGCTCCGATGCTCGGCAGGGCCGACAGGATGGTGGTGAGGGGATCGTAGGTGATCGGCGTGCACAGGTTAAAGGCGAGCATGCCGATGAAGTGCATGGCCCAGACGCCGGCGCCCAGCGCCAGGCTGCCGCTGCCGAGGACGATCGCGCGATGGGTGCGGCCGGCCGCGGCCTGGCCGGTAATCTGCAGGCCCATCCATGACGAGAAAATGGCGATCAGGACCGATAACAGCACGAAGCGCGGGTCGTGCGTGCCAAAAGTCAGCAGCGACGGATCATCTGGCACTGAAAATAATTGCAGCATGGTCGGCTTGTTTTGCGTAATTTGGGCATGAAGAATGCCCGGAAGTGTCTTGGCAGTATCTCATTTCCCTAAGGGAAAGTCTTGTTGAGCGCAGTAAACATGCGGGTTTCGGGCGTGTTGTGTCGCATGGACACCACCTCTTGTCACATGCAGTGTGGAAATTCACGCCATCCTGATATGCTGTATTTATCGACGCGCAAGCGTTGTCCGTAGGATACGAAGATGTTGTTCAAGCGATTTATCGCCTTGGCCATGAGCGGCCTCGGCGGCCTGGCCTGTGCTGCGCCGGCGCCGCCGGCGCAGCCGCGCCTGTACATTGCGACCGAACTGTCCGCGCCGTCGAGCATGCTCGATGGGGGAAGGGTGGTGGGCATTGCCACCGACAAAGTGCGCGAGGCTATGGATCGCGCCGGCGTCGCCTACACGATCGAGATGCTGCCCTGGAAGCGCGCCTACAATGCGGCGCTGCAGCGGCCGGATGCCTGCGTGTATTCCACCACCCGCACGCCCGACCGCGAGCCGCTGTTCAAATGGGTCGGCCCGACCGATATTGCCCAATGGGTGCTGATGGGACGCGCCGACCGCAAACTGCAGCTGCGCACACTCGAGGATGCGCGCGGCCTGCGCATCGGCACCTATAACGGCGATGCGCGCGACGCCTATTTGCGTGCGCGCGGCATGATCACCGACCCGACCTCGAACGACGTCTCGAACCCGCAGAAACTGATGTTGGGGCGCATCGACCTGTGGGCAGCCAGCCTGCGCAGCGGCAGCACCGTGCTGTCCCGCTACGGCTACGACAAGCAGATCGTGCCGCTGCTCGTGTTCAATGAGATCGGCGTCTACCTGGCCTGCAACCGGGCCGTGCCGAACCACGTGATCGCGCGGCTGAACGCGGCCTTCGACCAGATCGCGCAGGACGGCACCGGGCGGCGCATCGAGCAGCGTTACGAACGCTGGATGCCGGCCCGGCGGCGCTGAGTGATAAAGGGGTGCGCAACACGGCAAGCTGTAAGATTTATCGACGCAGGAAAATGCAGGCGGATGCCGGGTGCACGATGTTGTCGGGAAATTTTACAGCCGCGCGCGGCGGTAGGCAGGGAAACTGACGAGAGCGGGGTATTGCCGATTGTTGGGATGGTGCCTCCGGCCGGAATCGAACCGGCACGCCTTACGGCGCTTGATTTTGAGTCAAGTGCGTCTACCAATTCCGCCACAGAGGCCCAACAGCAGGCGCGAATCTTAGCACACCCCTTGCCCCGCTGACCAGTACCGTCGCGCTCCTCGATGAATAGGCCGTAGGAAGTCCCGGCGCGGGCTCAGCAGGCAATGCGCTGCTGGAGCAGGCGCAGGCTGCCGACCGGGCCGATGACCTGCAGTGCGGTGGGCGTGACGGCGACCTCGATCGCGCCTTCGCGGCCGCGCAGCCAGGGCCGTGGGCGGAAATAGCTGATGTGATCGGTCTCGGAGGCGGTGCGGCGGTAGCCCAGCGAGGTCAGGGCGTCGTCGAGCGTGCTGATCATGTGGCGGGCGTCGAAACGGGTGTTCATCTCGAAGCGGCCCGGGCCCATCATGGCGACGGGCATGAGCCCGCCTGCCAGCGCCGGCAGGACGATGAAGGGCAGCGGCGTAGCCGGGTCGATCAAGTGCAACACCAGCATCAACAGAGGCAGGCCCAGCGCCAGGGTCAGCACCCAGGGCAGCAACTGACGCCAGGTTCCGCGTCGGCCGAGAAAAAAGGGGCGCTCGTGGATCCGGACAATTTCCGAAAATGTAATGCTTTTCATGACTATCTCCTCGCAGCGCTGCTTGACCGGTGGGGCGCATGACAACAAGCGACCGATTTATTCTGACCACCAACCTGACGGCGAAGTTGACTCCGCTCAAACGCACTGCCATCAAGACGCAGGTTCTCATATCAGGCGGGGGTGGCGCGCACTGGTGGATAAACCATGCATGAATCGTGCCAGCAAAGAAAAAGCCGCCGGCGATGACGCGGGCGGCTTGTCAGGAGGAGATAAACTCAGCGGCTGCGGCGGAATAAACGGAAACGTTCGTCGCGGTCGGAGGCGCGCCGGCCCTCCCACAGCACGGCCGCGCCGCGCACGCCGTAGCGGCGCGCCAGGATGTTGTCGTCGCGGTTCCTGATGCGGTCCTGGAGCAGCACGTAATTGCATTCCCCGCCCGCCAGGCTGGCGAAGGGCAGGCGGCCGAAGTAAGCGAACGAGGCGCGCTGGGCCGGGCCGACATTGGTGTCGATACAGCCGGCGTCGGCCGGCAGGCGCGCCGCGATCTGCTGGGCCACGCCGGCGTAGCTCTTGCTGTAGTTCAGGTCCGGCAGGAACAGGGTCATCAGGAGCACCCACACCAGGATCAGGCCGCTCGACGAGAGCACCACCGCGCGCCACAGCACCGAGGGCTGGCGCGACAGGCGCCAGTGGACCAGCATGATCCAGCCGATGCTGGCTGCGGCGGCCACCAGGAAGGCGATGATGCCTACTTCCGGCTTGAAACCGGGCACCAGCTTGAGCGCATTCTTGGCCAGCTGGGCCGGCCAGCCGGTCAGCTTGGCGATCCAGAACAGCCAGATCAGCGCGCCCAGGATGGTCAGCACCATCACCGAGAACCAGTCGATCGCATTGATGGTGCCGCGCTTCATGGTCGGCAAACCAAACGCGGCCATCAGCGCCAGGGGCGCGAGCATCTTGAGGAAGTCGGCGTTTTCCGGTTCCGGGTCGCACAGCATCAGCAGCATCAGGGCCAGGAAGAACATCACCGGCATCACGATGTGCAGCAGGTGCTGCTGGCGGCGCCAGGCCCAGATCGCCCACAGCGCGAACGGCCAGGCCGGCCAGAAGAACCATACGCCGATGCGCAAGAACCCTTTGAACGAGGCCGCGCCGGGCAGGGCGACCTGGGCCGCGTTCCAGCTCAGCCACTCGCCCACCGGCGACAGGCCGAAGGGCTGGACCAGTGCGGCCGGGACGATCCAGGCCAGGGTGATAAGAAATCCGACACCTGCGGCGATGCCCAGGTGGCGCAAGCTGGCGGCGGTTTGCAGCTTGAGGTAGCGGGTGCAGGCGAACAGGGCCAGCACCAGCACCACGGGCGGCATGATGCCGCGCGTGAGCGCCAGCAACCCCAGCGACAGGCCGACCAGCACGGCGTTGCGGGTAGTGGCGCTCTCGACATAGCGCACCGCGCGGTACAGGAAATAGGCGAGCAGGGCGCCCTGCAGGGTGGCGGACAGCGTCAGGTGGCTCTGCACCAGCAGGCCCAGGCAACCGAGGTAGATCAGGACGGCGGTGTCGCCCAGGGTGCGGCCGTAGTCGTCGGGCTCGGGCTGGCCGCCGAAGGCCAGGCGCAGCGGCTGGGCCTCGGCGCGGCGGCCGAGGTGGAAGGCGGTGTACCAGAGCGACATCGCGCCGGTAACAAAAATGCCGATGGTCGAGACGCGCGCGGCCAGCACGTCGCCCAGGATCCAGCCGAACAGCTTGATGCACAGGGCGCCGAGCCAGAAGGCCAGCGGGCCCTCGTGGCTTGCCGCCAGGCCGGCGATGTTCGGGTAGAGCCAGTCGTGCAGGCCTCCATGCGCCATGGTCCACATGATGCCGAAGGGACCGGCGTCTTCCTTCCACGGGTCGCGGCCGATCAGGCCCGGCAGGATGTACAGCATGCCCAGCGCGAGCAGGGCCCAGCGGGGCAACGCCAGCGTGGCGGCGGCGGGGAGGCGGACGGGTTTCATCGGGGTAGTCTGTTGCAGGATGAGAATAGTCGCGTAGTATAGCCGCGAAAAAAAAAGAAGCCGGTGAACCGGCTTCTTCTCTGGCAACGCCGGGCGCAAGGGCCCGGGTGTGCGTGTCGTGCTGTGGCGAATTAGCCGTTGGCGACAGCGGTCTTCGAACCGACTGCACCGAACTTCTGGCGGAACTTCTCGACGCGGCCAGCGGTGTCGACGATCTTGTGCTTGCCGGTGAAGAACGGGTGCGATTCAGCCGAGACTTCGATCTTGATCAGCGGGTATTCTTTACCTTCGTGCTGGATCGTTTCGCGGGTGTTGATGGTCGAGCGGGTGATGAATTTGAAGTCGCACGACAGGTCGTGGAACACAACTTCACGGTAATTTGGGTGGATATCGTTCTTCATGGTATTGCTTTCTAAGAGTTGGTAGCCAAACAGCACTTCGTCGGTCGTCCTGCTTCTTGACCCGATTGCCGATCACTTGCCAGGGTTGATGACTGCTGAACCGACGATTATAAAACGCTTGGGGCGGCAAGGCAACCGTAGGGTGGGCGGCTCTACCCGATTGTCGGAATTCCTGCGGCATTGACGCCGCCCGCGCGTTCAACGAACGGCTGAGCGACGCGGCTGTGCGCAGGATGGTTGAACGCGCGGGCGGCGCCCAAGGTGCGACGGATCCGGCCATTGGGTGGAGCCGCCCACCCTACAGAAACCACGAACAAGACAGACGTCACCAAAAAAAAGCGGCCCGAAGGCCGCCTCTCGCGCGTCGCTGCGTCGGCGTTTAGCCGCCGCGGCGCATCATGTCAAAGAATTCGACATTGTTCTTGGTCGCGCGCATCTTGTCGAGGATGAACTCCATCGCTTCGATCTCGTCCATCGAGTACAGCAGCTTGCGCAGGATCCAGATCTTTTGCAGCTGGTCCGGCTTGATCAGCAGCTCTTCGCGGCGGGTACCCGATTTGTTCAGGTTGATCGCCGGGTAGACGCGCTTCTCGGCCAGGCGGCGCTCGAGGTGCACTTCCATGTTGCCGGTGCCCTTGAATTCTTCGTAGATCACGTCGTCCATGCGCGAGCCGGTTTCGATCAGGGCGGTCGCGATGATGGTCAGCGAGCCGCCTTCTTCGACGTTACGGGCGGCGCCGAAGAAGCGTTTCGGACGCTGCAGCGCGTTGGCGTCGACACCACCGGTCAGGACCTTGCCCGAAGCAGGGATCACGGTGTTGTAGGCGCGCGCCAGGCGGGTGATCGAGTCGAGCAGGATGATCACGTCTTTCTTCATTTCGACCAGGCGCTTGGCTTTTTCCAGCACCATCTCGGCGACCTGCACGTGGCGGGTGGCCGGCTCGTCGAAGGTCGAGGCGACCACTTCGCCGCGCACGGAACGCTGCATCTCGGTTACTTCTTCCGGACGCTCGTCGATCAGCAGGACGATCAGGGTGCAGTCGGGATGGTTGGCGGTGATCGCGTGGGCGATATGCTGCAGGATGACCGACTTGCCTGACTTCGGCGAGGCCACCAGCAGGCCGCGCTGGCCCTTGCCGATCGGCGAGATCAGGTCGATGATGCGGCCGGTGATGTTTTCCTGGCCGTTCATGTCGCGTTCGAGGCGCAGCGGCTCGTTCGGGTGCAGCGGCGTCAGGTTTTCGAACAGGATGCGGTGCTTCGAGGCTTCCGGCGATTCGCCGTTGACCTTGTCCACCTTGACCAGCGCGAAGTAGCGCTCGCCGTCTTTCGGCGTACGCACTTCCCCTTCGATCGAGTCACCCGTATGCAAGTTGAACCGGCGGATCTGCGACGGCGAGATGTAGATGTCGTCGGTCGAGGCCATGTAGCTGGCGTCCGGCGAGCGCAGGAAGCCGAAGCCGTCCGGCAGCACCTCGAGGGCGCCGTCGCCGAAGATCTGCTCGCCGCTCTTGGCGCGCTTCTTCAGGATCGCGAACATCAGTTCCTGCTTGCGCAGGCGTGCTGCGTTGTCGATATCGAGGCCGATAGCCATCTCCAGCAGCGCGGAGACGTGCATTGCCTTCAGTTCAGATAAATGCATGTTTGTGTGGGTGTCCCGTGACGGGAAAGTAAAGGTAGGGGAGGGAACTACGTGGGTTATCAATAAAGTTGGGAAGCACCGGAGCCGGTCGGCTTCCCGATATTGACGGCAGCGCGGGCGCGCTGCCGTCGCTATGGTATCAGATGTTGCTGTCGATAAACTGGGTCAATTGACCCTTGGCCATTGCGCCAACTTTTTGGGCAGCCGCTTCACCGTTCTTGAACAGGATCAGGGTCGGGATGCCGCGGATGCCGAACTTGGCCGGTACGGCCTGGTTCGCGTCGACATCCACTTTAGCGATGATCAGCTTGCCTTCGTATTCTTTTGCGACTTCTTCCAGGATAGGTGCAATCATCTTGCACGGACCGCACCACTCGGCCCAGAAGTCTACCAAGACCGGAAGCTCGGATTTGAGCACTTCGGTATCGAAGTTTGCATCGCTGATATGTTTAATGTTTTCGCTCATAGGTTCCTCAAAAGAGGTAAGGATCAATTAACGCCTGGCGGCCAATGCCGATCCTGCGTCGTCCCAGCCGGCTTCCGTGCATCGCTTATCGCGCATTGCCACTGAATGACTACCGCTACACAATGGTGGAGGCACTGTGTGCACAATTCAATATGGAAGGACGGCAAGGGGGTGTCAGGCGGGGATGTGCCGAATAATACCCCATTTTTTTAAAAAGTGTGGGCAGGTTTGTACAAAATCTTAACATTGCACCGCAAGGCGCAGCTGCTCGGCAGCGACCGGCTTGCGGAAGGCCCCCGCCACCTGCAGCCCGAGCGCGCGCGCCAGCTCGGTCGCGGCGTCGCGCACACCGTCTCCCAGCGCCGAGACCACGATCACCCGCCCGCTGAATCCCTGGCTGGCCGCGGCCTGCAGGAATTCGATGCCATCCATCTCGGGCATGGCCAGGTCGCAGATCACGAGGTCGGGCAGGTGGCGCGGCAGCTCGGCCAGCGCCGCGCGGGCATCGAACTCGGCGTGCACGTCGAAGGCGCCGAAGCCCTCCAGCATGTCGCGCAGGAACGCCAGCATGAACCGGTCATCGTCGAGCAACAGTACGCGTTGGCGTGCGGCGTGCGGCGTGGACGAAGTCGATGGGTTCATGGGACGGAAAAAGATGGCTGCGCTTGGACCGGGGCCATTATGGCGAAGTTTTCCACTCCCGTGGAAATATTGAACAACTAGTGTTGCATGAGTGTTGCTCGCTAGTCGGAAGCAGGCGCTCGGACGCTGCCGGTGAAGCGCGCCAGGTGGCCCGGATGCCACATCGTCGCCACCGAGGCTACCTTCCCGCCCGAGGTGGTGCGGCGGTGCAGCACCAGGCAGGGCAGGCCTGCCTCGATGGCCAGCATGGCGGCGATCTGGCCGGGCGCCGGCTGGGCTTCGATGCCATAGGTGGCGCCCTGCAGCGGCGCGGCCACCATCAGGTGCTCGTTCGGCGTGATGGTGCTGAAGTCCTGTTCCAGGTAGTGGGGCGCGCAGGCCGGATTGACCCAGCGGTCTTCGACCTGGATCGGCACGTCGTTCTCGAAGTGGACGATGGTCGAATGATAGAGCCGCCCGCCAGGCGCCAGCTCGAATTCGGCGGCCAGCTCAATGTCCGCTGTTTCCTCGCGCAGCAGGCGCAGGGCGCTGCGGTGGGCGCGCCCGCGCGCACGGATCTCGTCGGCGATGTTGCGGATCTCGACCAGCGTGGCCTGGTATTTTTGCGGCGCCACATAGGTGCCCGAGCCCTGGCGGCGCGTGAGCACGCCCTCGGCGGTGAGTTCGCGCACCGCGCGGTTGACCGTCATGCGCGAGACCCCGAACTGGCGCACCAGCGCCTGCTCGGAGGGCACCAGTTCGCCTTCCTTCCAGCGTGCGGACGCGATCTCGCCGACCAGGTAATCCTTGATACGCTGGAAAATGGGGGTGCTGTCTTGCGCGATGGGGTCTTCCAAACTACTCTCCGGGAAGGCAATGACGCCGGGTATGCCATGAGCATCGATTCTAGCATTGCAATTCGAAAGCAAGACCCGGAGTGCAGGGGGCGCAGGGGAGGCTTACGCTGACCTTATCGCTACTGCACCGGGACTCCACCATGAACGCCATGACCAGCCTTTACGATACCGACGAAGCACGCTGGGCCGCCGTGCAGCGGCGCGACCTGGATGCCGACGGCCGCTTCTATTATTCCGTGCGCACGACCGGCGTCTACTGCCGGCCGTCCTGCCCGTCGCGCGGCGCGCTGCGCGCCAACGTCGCCTTCCACGCCAGCTGCCTCGAGGCCGAAGCGGCGGGCTTTCGCGCCTGCCTGCGCTGCCAGCCGACGCTGCCGCCCTTGGCCGAACGCCAGGCTGCCGCGGTGGCGCAGGCCTGCCGGATGATCGACGAAGCCGAAGAAGCGCCCGATCTCGACACCCTGGCGCAGGCCGTGGGCATGAGCCGCTTCCACTTCCACCGCATCTTCAAGGCGCAGACCGGGATCACGCCGAAAGCCTATGCCGGCGCACGCCGCGCTGCGCGCCTGCAGCAGGCCCTGGGGGCTGCGCCGAGCGTCACCGATGCGCTGTATAAGGCCGGTTTCAATTCGAGCGGGCGCTTCTACGAAGCCAGCGCCGGCGCGCTCGGCATGACCCCGACCAGCTACCGCGCGGGCGGGCAGGGCGAGACGATCCGCTTCGCGGTGGGCGCCTGCTCGCTGGGCGCGATCCTGGTGGCGGCCACCGGGCGCGGCATCTGCGCGATCCTGATCGGCGACGAGCCCGAACCGCTGCTGCGCGATTTGCAGGAGCGCTTTCCGCAGGCCGCACTGATCGGTGCGGAACCGGAATTCGAACACACGGTGGCGCAGGTGGTCGGCTTCGTCGAGGCGCCCGGCCTGGGCCTGGACCTGCCGCTGGACGTGCGCGGCACCGCCTTTCAGCGCCGCGTGTGGGAAGCCCTGCGCGCGGTGCCGGCCGGGTCCACCGTCAGTTATGCCGAGCTGGCGGAGCGCATCGGCCTGCCGACTGGCGCACGCGCGGTGGCGGGGGCCTGCGCCGCGAATCCGGTGGCGGTGGCGATTCCCTGCCACCGCGTGGTGCGGCTTGACGGCGCGCTGTCCGGCTACCGCTGGGGCGTCGAGCGCAAGCGCACGCTGCTCGAGCGCGAAGCGGGTCAATGACCGGCGACGCGGTGGTGTTCCGCGACGCCGGCTGAGGCGCTTTTCCCGCTGCTTGCATTCCTATACACTGCTCCGTGCCACGCCCACAAGGCGTCGAACCCATCCAACACGGAGAAAAGAACAGCTTATGCGCGCGCGCCGGATCCCCCTGTCTTCCCTGATTGTCCTTGCCGGCCTCGGCGTGCTGTCGTCGGCGCATGCCGACACCGTCATCACCAACGCCAACGGCTACACCCTCAACAGCAAGGGCGAGCTGGTGCAGTTCAGCGCGCTGGCCTATGACGACAAGGGCCGCATCACGGCCGTCGGCACGGCCGCCGAGGTCGCGGCGAAAGCGAAGGGCGCGCGCCAGGTCGACATGGGCGGCCGCACCGTGCTGCCGGGCCTGATCGACGCCCACGGCCACGTGTTCGGCCTGGGACAGCAACTGACCCAGCTCGACCTCTCCGCCACCACCTCGCTGCTTGATGCCACGCGCGCCATCGCCACCTATGCGCGCTCGAACTCCGGCCTGGCCTGGATCCGCGGACGCGGATGGAACCAGGAAAACTGGAAGCTGGGCCGCTTCCCGACCGCCGCGGATCTCGATCCGGTCGAATCAAGCCGCCCGGTATGGCTCGAGCGCGTCGACGGCCACGCCGGCTGGGCCAACAGCCGCACGCTGGCGCTGGCCGGCATCACCAAATCCACGCCCGATCCGGCCGGCGGCAAAATCATGCGCGATGCGAACGGCGAAGCCACCGGCGTGCTGGTCGACGCGGCGCAGGAGCTGGTGACCAAGGTCATGCCGGCGCAGACCGAAGCCGAGGCGAGAACGGTGCTGGACCGCTCGCTGCAGGAACTCGCGCGCGTGGGCCTGACCGCTGTGCACGACGCCGGCATCGGCGTGGCGGAAGACCGCCTGTATCGCGACTACGCCGACAGGAAGAAGCTCACCGCCCGCGTCTACGCCATGATCGGCGGGACCGACAAGGATTTTGACCAGTTGGCAAAAAATGGCCCGCTGCGCGACTACGCCGACGGCATGTACGCGCTGCGCGCGGTGAAGCTGTATTCCGACGGGGCGCTGGGCAGCCGCGGCGCGGCGCTCATCAAGCCGTACAGCGACGAGCCGCATTCGCACGGCCTGCTCTTCTTCAAGACCGCGCAGATGGACGCCATGATGACCAAGGCCATGCGCAAGGGCTACCAGGTCAACGTGCACGCGATCGGCGACGCCGGCAACAAGCAGATCCTCGATATCTACAAGAAAGAAATCGCCGCCACGAAAACCGGCGCCCAGCGCCACCGCATCGAGCACGCGCAGGTCGTGGCCTTGAACGACATCCCGCGTTTCCAGTCGCTGGGCATCATCCCGTCGATGCAGCCGACCCACGCGACCTCGGACAAGAACATGGCCGAGACCCGCGTCGGCCCGGAACGCATCAAGGGCGCCTACGCCTGGCGCAGCTTCCTGCACCAGGGCTCGCGCATCGCCTGCGGTTCCGACTTCCCGGTGGAGTCGCCCAATCCCTTCTTCGGCATCCACGCGGCGGTGACGCGCATGGACGCCGGCGGCCAGCCGGTCGCCGGCTGGTACCCGAACCAGGCGATGTCGCTGAAGGAGGCCTTCCGCTGCTTCACGCTCGACGCCGCCTATGCCGGCCACCAGGAAAACAGCCTCGGTTCGCTGGAGCCGGGCAAGCACGCCGACTTCATCGTGATCGACCGCGATTTGTTCAGGATGCCGACGTATGACATTCACAAGACCGGCGTGCTCGAGACCTGGGTGGGCGGGAAGCAGGTGTTCAAAAAGTAGGGTGGGCGGGTTTTCCCGCCCGCGCGTTCAACCGGCGGGTGATCGAACGGATCGGCGTTTCATACGATGTTTGAACGCGCGGGCGGCGAAGCCGCCCACCCTACAAAAATCGGGTTGACTTGGTTGTATAGACAACCTAGACTTCATCGCACTTCCATTCAGGAGCCGCCATGACCCAGCCAACGCCCACCGACCCGCGCTTCGACCCGACGCGTTCCATCCGCGCCCCGCGCGGCACCGAACTGACATGCAAGAGCTGGCTCACCGAAGCCGCCTACCGCATGATCCAGAATAACCTCGACGCCGAGGTCGCGGAAAACCCGCAGGCGCTGGTGGTCTACGGCGGCATCGGCCGCGCCGCGCGCAACTGGGAATGCTACGACCAGATCCTGGCCTCGCTGCGCGAACTCGAAGACAACGAAACCCTGCTCATCCAGTCCGGCAAGCCGGTCGGTGTGTTCCGCACCCATCCGGACGCGCCGCGCGTGTTGCTGGCGAACTCCAACCTGGTGCCGAAATGGGCCAACTGGGAGCACTTCAATGAGCTGGACCGCAAGGGCCTGTTCATGTACGGCCAGATGACCGCCGGCAGCTGGATCTACATCGGCACCCAGGGCATCGTGCAGGGCACCTACGAGACCTTCGCCGAAGCCGGCCGCCAGCACTTCGGCGGCGACATGGCCGGCCGCTGGATCCTGACCGCGGGCCTCGGCGGCATGGGCGGCGCGCAGCCGCTGGCCGCAAGCTTCGCCGGAGCGGTGTCGCTCAACATCGAATGCCAGCAGACCAGCATCGACTTCCGCCTGCGCACCCGCTACCTCGACAAGCAGGCCAAGGACATCGACGAGGCCCTGGCGATGATCAAGGACGCGGTCGCGAAGCGCGAAGCCGTCTCCATCGGCCTGCTCGGCAATGCCGCCGACGTGCTGCCCGAGCTGGTGCGCCGCGCACAAGCCGGGGGCATCAAGCCGGACCTTGTCACCGACCAGACCTCGGCCCACGACCTGATCAACGGCTACCTGCCGAGCGGCTGGACGGTGGAGGAATGGAAGGCTGCCCAGCAGGACCCGGCCCAGCATGCGCGCCTGAAAGCGGCGGCCGCCGCATCCTGCGCGGTCCACGTGCGCGCCATCCTCGACTTCAAGGCGATGGGCTGCTACGCGGTCGACTACGGCAACAACATCCGCCAGGTGGCCAAGGACGAGGGCGTCGAGAACGCCTTCGATTTCCCGGGCTTCGTACCGGCCTATATCCGTCCCCAGTTCTGCGAGGGCCGCGGCCCGTTCCGCTGGGTGGCGCTGTCGGGCGACCCTGAAGACATCTATAAAACCGATGCCAAGATCAAGGAGCTGTTCCCGCACCACGCGCAGGTGCACCGCTGGCTCGACATGGCGCGCGAGCGCATCGCCTTCCAGGGCCTGCCGGCGCGCATCTGCTGGCTCGGCCTTGGCGAGCGCCACATCGCCGGCCTGGCCTTCAACGAAATGGTGCGCACGGGCGAACTGAAAGCGCCGATCGTGATCGGCCGCGACCACCTGGACACCGGCTCGGTCGCCAGCCCGAACCGCGAGACCGAAGCGATGCGCGACGGTACCGACGCGGTGTCCGACTGGCCGCTGCTCAATGCGCTGCTCAACACCGCGGGCGGCGCCACCTGGGTCTCGCTGCACCATGGCGGCGGCGTGGGCATGGGCTATTCGCAGCACTCGGGCGTGGTGATCGTCGCGGACGGCACCGATGCCGCTGCCGAACGCCTGGCGCGGGTCTTGGTGAACGACAGCGGCTCGGGCGTGATGCGCCACGCCGACGCCGGCTACCAGAGCGCGATCGACACGGCCAAGCGCAACGGCCTGAACCTCCCGATGATCAAATAAGAGTCACAGCATGAACGAATCGAACCACGGCATCACCCTGCAACCCGGCCAGCTCACCCTTTCCGACCTGCGCGCCGTCTGGACCGGCCACGCGCCGCTCACGCTCGCGCCAAGCGCATGGCCGGCGATCGACGCCTCGCTCGCGCTGGTCGAGGCCATCGTCGCCAAGGGCGACCCGGCCTACGGCATCAACACGGGCTTCGGCATCCTGGCCAAGGCCCACATTCCGAACGAGCAGCTGGCCACCCTGCAGCGTAACCTGATCCTGTCGCACGCGGTCGGCACCGGTCCGCTCATCGACGACAAGATCGTGCGCCTGATCGTGCTGACCAAGATCGGCAGCCTGGCGCGCGGCTATTCGGGCGTGCGCCCGGTCATCATCGAAACGCTGATCGCCCTCTACAACGCGGGCATCATGCCAGCGATTCCCTGCCAGGGTTCGGTCGGCGCCTCGGGCGACCTGGCGCCGCTGGCCCACATGACCCTCGCCATGCTGGGCGTGGGGCCGGTGCGCTATCGTGGAGAGATCGTCGAAGCGGCGGACGCCTTGAGCGCGGCAGGCATCGCACCGGTGACCCTGGTCGCGAAGGAAGGCCTGGCCCTGATCAACGGCACCCAGGTCTCGACCGCACTGGCGCTGCACGGCCTGTTCATGGCCGAGCGCGTGCTCGAAGCGGGCATGGTTGCCGGCTCGCTCTCGCTCGACGCCGCCCGCGGCAGCGATGCCCCATTCGACGCCCGCATCCACGCGGTGCGCGGCCAGCCGGGCCAGATCACGGCCGCCGGCATCTACCGCGAGCTGGTGGCGGGCAGCGCCATCCGTGCCTCGCACCTGGTGGGCGACGAGCGCGTGCAGGACCCGTACAGCCTGCGCTGCCAGCCGCAAGTCATGGGCGCGGCGATGGACCTGATCGCCAACGCCGGCCGCACCTTGCTCATCGAAGCCAATGCCGTCACCGACAACCCGCTGCTGTTCCCTGACGATGGCGCGATCATTTCAGGCGGTAACTTCCACGCCGAGCCGGTGGCCTTTGCCGCCGACACGCTGGCCCTGGCGATTGCCGAGATCGGCGCGCTGTCGGAACGCCGCATCGCGCTGCTGATCGACGCCAACCTGTCCGGCCTGCCGGCCTTCCTGGTGCGCGAGCCGGGCCTGAATTCGGGCTTCATGATCGCCCACGTCACCGCGGCCGCGCTGGCATCCGAAAACAAGTCGCTGGCCCATCCGGCGAGCGTCGACAGCCTGCCGACCTCGGCCAACCAGGAAGACCATGTCAGCATGGCCACCTTCGCGGCGCGCCGTCTGGACCAGATGGCGCACAATACGTCGGTGATCGTGGGGATCGAGCTGCTGGCTGCCGCCCAGGGCATCGAATTCCACCGTCCCTTGACCACGTCCAGCCACCTCGAGCACGTGCATGCCCAACTGCGCGAGAAGGTTGCCCCGTACGACGCCGACCGCTTCTTCGCGCCGGACATCGAGGCTGCCCGCAAGATGGTGGTGAACGGCGAGCTGTCGGCATCGATCAAGGAATTGTTTGTAGCGCTGCACCCTTAACAATCTGACCCAGGAGAGGCAATGGACTTTCGGTTCAAGGCAGACAGGCTTCCGGTGCTCGTGTCGATGCCCCATGCGGGCACCGACATTC
Organism: Telluria sp. ZT3P39; assembly: GCF_059685935.1. NCBI lineage: Bacteria > Pseudomonadati > Pseudomonadota > Betaproteobacteria > Burkholderiales > Oxalobacteraceae > Telluria > Telluria sp. ZT3P39. Next base: position 437,064 of record NZ_JCASIH010000001.1, on the reverse strand, counting down.
CGGACGAGGTAGCAAGCACAATGTCGCCCTGCGCGGCCGCGCGTGCGGACACCGACTGGCACCTGCCCGAACTGTACGGCTTCCTGGAAGAGATGGGCGTCTCCACCATCTCGGCGCGCTGGTCGCGCTACCTGATCGACCTGAACCGCCCGCCCGAGAACACCAACCTCTACCCGGGCATGGACACCACCGGCCTGTGCCCGGTCGACACCTTCGGGCGCGAGCCGCTTTACCTGCCGGGCAAGGTGCCGACTGAATCCGAGGTGCAGCGCCGCCTGCAGCAGTACTGGATGCCCTACCACGCCCAGCTGCGCGCGGAACTCGAGCGCTTGAAAGCCGAATTCGGCCGCGTGGTGCTGTGGGACGCGCATTCCATCGCGTCCACCGTGCCGCGCTTCTTCGAGGGCCGCCTGCCGGACCTGAATTTCGGCACCGCCGACGGCGCCTCCTGCGCACCTGGCCTGGAGCAGGCGGTCGTGGGCGTGGCCCGTGCCCAGGACCGCTTCAGCATTGCCGTCAACGGCCGCTTCAAGGGCGGCCACATCACCCGCAAATACGGCCAGCCCTCAGCGGGCGTGCACGCGATCCAGCTCGAGATGTGCCAGTGCCTGTACATGAACGAAGCGCCGCCCTTCGAGTACCGCCCGGATGTGGCGGCGCAGGTGCAGCCGCTGCTGCGCGCCATGATCGGCTCCGCCGCCGAGTGGGTGGCCACATGAGGGCCGTATTTGCCCGCCACGCGCTGTTGCCTCAGGGCTGGCAGCGCGACGTGCTGCTCGAATGGGACGTCCACGGCGACCTGACCCGCGTGGCGCCGCAGTCCGCGCCGCCGCTGGGCGTGGCGCGCGCCGACTATGTGGTGCCGGGCATGGTCAACCTGCACTCGCACGCCTTCCAGCGCGCGCTGGGTGGCCTCACCGAGCGCGCAGGCCAGGGGCCGGACAGCTTCTGGACCTGGCGCGACCTGATGTACCGCTTCGCCGCGCGCATCACGCCGGAACAGATCGAGGCCATCGCCGCCCAGCTGTTCGCGGAATGCCTGCGCCACGGCTATACCTCGCTGTGCGAATTCCACTACCTGCAGCGTGGCCCGGGCGGCGAGCCCTACGCGCGGCCCGCCGAAACCGCCGAGCGGATCGCGGCAGCCGGCCATGCAACCGGCATGGGCGTCACGCTGCTGCCGGTGCTGTACAGCCATGCCGGTTTCGGTGAGCAGCCCCTGCGTGCCGAGCAGCAGCGCTTCCGCACGGGTGTCGACGACATTCTCGGCATCGTCGATGCACTGGGCGCGCTGCGCGGGCCCCAGCTCGAAGTCGGCGCCGCGCCGCATTCGCTGCGCGCGGCAACGATCCAGCAGGTGCGCGAGCTGGCAGCCGGCTTGCCGGCAGGACGCCCGCTGCACATCCATATTGCCGAGCAGCAGGCCGAGGTCGAGCAGAGCATCGCTGCCACCGGACGCCGCCCGGTCGAATACCTGATGGAGCAGGTTCTCGTGGACGAGCGCTGGTGCCTGGTGCATGCCACCCACCTCAACGACGAGGAAGTACGCGCGCTGGCTCTTAGTGGCGCAGTCGCCGGCCTGTGCCCGACCACCGAGGCCAACCTGGGCGACGGCCTGTTTCCACTGCAGCCCTTCATCGAAGCCGGCGGGCGTTTCGGCATCGGCAGCGACAGCCACGTCTCGCAAAGCCCGGTCGAGGAATTGCGCTGGCTGGAGTACGGCCAGCGCCTGGTGCACCAGCGCCGCAATATCGCCTTCACACGCGAACAGCGCGACGTCGGCCAATACTTGTGGCAAGCTGCCTTGCGTGGCGGCGCCCAGGCGACCGGGCGCAAGGTCGGCGCGATCGAGGAAGGCCGCCGCGCCGACCTGCTGGTGCTGGACGGGACCCATCCGAACCTGGATGGCGTGGCGGACGAAGACGTCCTCGGCCGCTTCCTGTTCTGCGGTAACGACAACCTGGTGCGCGACGTGCTGTGCGGCGGGCGCTGGGTGGTGCAGGCAGGCCGCCACATGGCGCAGGACGCGATTGCGCAGCGCTACCGACAAGCCGTCAATGAATTACGCGAGGTGAGCCAATGACCGTACTGATCCCATTCGCAAGCCTGTCGCCGGTACCGTGGAAAAACGGCGGCGGCAGCACGACCGAAATCGCCATCGGCCCGCCCGATTCCGGCTTCGAGGATTTCGACTGGCGCGTCAGCCTGGCCACCATCGAGAAAGACGGCGCCTTCTCGCAGTTCCCGGGCGTGGACCGCACGCTGGCGCTGGTCGAAGGCCATGGCATGCTGCTGGACATCGACGGCGATCCGGTCTTGATTACCGACGGCGATCCGGTGGTCGCCTTCGATGGCAGCTCGGACGTCACCGCAAAGCTCAGCCGCGGCGGCAGCACCGATTTCAATGCGATGACGCGCAGCGACCGCTGCTACCACACCTTCGGGCGGCGCCGGCTCACCGGCATCTCCACGTTCGTCGCGCGCGCCGACATCACGGTGCTGTTTCTGGCCGAAGGCGAAGCACTGGAATTGCGTAACGAAAAGGAGCGCATCGGCTTGGTGCGCTTCGATGCCGTGGTGCTCGAAGCGGGCTCGGTCTGGAAGCTGGAAGCAGGGCAGGCGATGATCTACATCGTCGACATCACCTACCACAGCGAAGAGGATGAAGAGTCGTATGAGTGAGGCGGCGGACCTGCTGTTCACCAATGTGAATCTTGCCACGATGGTGGATGGCTACGGGCTGATGGAAGATGCCGCGCTCGCCGTCAAGGATGGCCGCATCGCCTGGCTGGGCGCGCGCGGTGTTGCGCCGGCGGCAAGTGCAGAACACGATTGCAAGGGCATGTGGATGACGCCGGGCCTGGTCGACTGCCACACCCACATCGTCCACGCCGGCAACCGCAGCAACGAATGGGAAGCGCGCCTGAACGGCGCGACCTACGAAGACATCGCGCGCCAGGGCGGCGGCATCATGTCCACGGTGCGCGCGACGCGCCAGGCGGATACCTCCGCGCTGCTGGCGCAAAGCCTGCCGCGCGTGGCCCAGCTCCTGTCAGAGGGCGTGACCACCATCGAGATCAAGTCGGGTTATGGCCTCGCGTTGGAGGCCGAAGAGTCCATGCTGCGCGCCGCGCGCGAAGTCGGGCAGCGCCTGCCGGTGCGGGTGGCCACCACCTTCCTGGGCGCCCATGCGCTGCCGCCGGAGTTCGCCGGCCGCCCAGACGCCTATGTCGACGAATTGTGCGAACGGATGCTGCCGCAGCTGGCCGAACAGGGGCTGGTGGACGCGGTGGACGCCTTCTGCGAGCGCATCGGCTTCACGAATGCCCAGACCGAGCGGGTGTTTGCCGCCGCCCGCGCGCTCGGGCTGCCGGTCAAGCTGCATGCCGAACAACTGTCCGACCAGGGCGGCGCCGAACTGGTGGCGCGTTTTGGCGGCCTGTCGGCCGATCACCTCGAATACTTGACCCCAGCCGGCATCGAGGCGATGGCGCGCGCCGGCACGGTGGCGGTGCTGCTGCCGGGGGCCTACTACTTCCTGCGCGAGACCACGCCGCCGCCGATCGCTCGGCTACGCGAAGCGGGCGTGCCGATGGCCGTGGCCACCGACTGCAATCCCGGCACCTCGCCCATGACCTCGCTCCTGCTGGCGATGAACATGGCCTGCACGCTGTGGCGCCTGACGCCGCAGGAAGCGCTGTTGGGCGCCACCAGCCATGCCGCGCGGGCGCTCGGCCTGAACACGGAGATCGGTACGCTGGAAGTGGGGAAGGCGGCCGACCTGGCCCTGTGGGACATCGCCCGCCCGGCCGACCTGGCCTATGCGATGGGGTTCAATCCCTGCCGCGCCGTGGTGAACGGCGGCGTGGTACGTGCGGCGCATATCGCGCCTGGGTGTTATGCGTCACGCATGGGTCACTAATCTGCGGCTGACCCCTGCTTTTCTTGATCAGCGTCAAGTCGCCGGATTCCAGCTCGGGAATTATTACCTAAACGGCCGCAATAACAGTAACCGCCGGTAAAGATTAATCCCAAATTAAGGAAGCACACTTATAGTTCGGCTGTGTGTTTCAACATCTCCCCTCCCCATTTGAAAAAATGGGTTCGCCCACGGCGCCTTACGGTCCCGTGGGTTTTTCTTTGTGCTTTAGCTCCGGCGTTCGGCCATCGCGGTGAGGGTGTCGCCGGTCAGTCGGCAGATGCGCCAGTCGGGCATCACGTCCGCGCCCATCGACTTGTAGAACTGGATGGCCGGCTCGTTCCAGTCCAGCACTGACCACTCGAAGCGGCCGCATTCGCGCTCGACGGCGATCTGCGCCAGGCGCGCCAGCATCTTCGTGCCATAGCCCTTGCCGCGGTGCGACTGCAGCACGTAGAGGTCTTCCAGGTACAGGCCCTTTTTAGTCAGGAAGGTCGAGAAGTTATGAAAGAACAGGGCGAAGCAGACGACCTTGCCATCCTCTTCTCCGATGATGGCTTCGCACGACGGACGCACGCCGAACAGGCCTTCGTGCAGCAGGGCTTCGGTGGAGGCCACCAGGTGTTCGAGTTTCTCGAACACGGCCAGCTCCAGGATCATGGCCTGGATGTGCGCGACGTCGGATGGGGTGGCAGGGCGGATGGAAAATTGGGTCATGGAGTTTCGATGGCGTTGTTCAGGTTTGCGGATTGCACGGTGTTGGCTGCGGGTGCGCGCAGGGCCCAGGCCACGCTGGCCAGGCACAGGATCATGCCGGCGAATTCGATCGGGCCCGGGCGGTAGCCTTCGAGCTGGATCGACAGCAGCACCGACAGCACCGGCGTGACGACGCCGATGTAGACGGTCTTCTGCGCGCCGATGCGGTTGATCAGCGTGAAGTAGGCAAAGAAGGCGATCACCGAGCCGAAGATCGACAGGTAGACCAGCCCGGCCCAATAAGTGGCGCTCGCAGGCAGCACGAACCGGTCGCCATTGAGCAGCGACCACACGGTGACCAGCGAAGCGCCCCACAGCATCGACCAGGCCATGGTCAGCGGCAGGTTGGCGCACTCCTTCTGCACCTTGCTGACCACGATGCTGCCGGCCGAACTGGCGATCGTGGCCACCAGCGCCAGCACCACGCCGGCGATGAACTTGGCGCTGCCACCCGCCTGGTAATCGTTCCAGGCGGCGCCGATCGAATGCCAGAACAGCAGCGCCACGCCGGCCATCGCCGCCACGCCGCACGCAATGGTGCGCGGGTTGATGGCGGTGCCGAAGAACAGGCGGCTAAGCAAGGGCGTCCAGAACACCATCAGCGCGAATACCACCGCCACCAGTCCCGACACCACGTATTGTTCGGATTCGTAGGTGCACAGGTAAGAGATGCAGAAGGTCAGGATGCCCTGCAGCGCGATCCAGCGGTGGGTACGCAGCGGCAGCGCCAGGCGGTCGCGCCGCACGATGCAGATGATGAAGAGCGTGGCCGCGGCCAGGAAGAAGCGGTAGGCCACCGACACTGCAGGCGGGGCTTCGCCCAGCTGCAAGGTGATGGCGAAGAAGGTCGAACCCCAGATCAGCGAGGCGACGGTAAAGAGGGCGGAAGAAGGCATCGCGGGAGTATACGTGCTCCCGGGTTTTGACGCACGGTCCGATCAGCCGCGACCCGTAGGGTGGGCAGGTTTCCTGCCCGCGCGTTCAAATCACGTGTGCATGGACGCACCGTGGCTCCATCGCGTTCGTTGAACGCGCGGGCGGCGGAGCCGCCCACCCTACTAGTAGGTGAGCTTGAAGCGCCGGTAAAGGAAGCTCAAAACAAACAGCGGCCCAATCAACAGGAATTTCAGGTCATCAAAAAACGACGGCTTCTTCCCCTCGATCTTGTGCCCGATGAACTGCCCGATCCAGGCCACCACGAACACGGCAACCGACACCGGCAGCACCGTCATCGCCGGCATCAGCGCCAATACACCCAGCATCGCGGCGCTCATCACGCCCATGCCGACTGCAAACCCGCGCGAGAGCTTGAGGTAGTAATACAGCGAGCCAAGCGTGACCGCGATGGCCACCACCGGATGGATCGCCCACAGGATACCCAGCAGGCTGAAGACGATCAGCGGGATGCACACGAAGTGGATGATCTCGTTGGTGTGGTCCTGGTGGCTGTCGCCGTAGCGCGCCAGCAGGATGTCGATATTGCGGGGTTGGGAACTATGGTTCATCGGTGTCTCCGGCGTTCTTGTTTCAGGCGATTCTACACCGTCTCCGCTTGCACAAGGCTGCTTGTGGCGGCCGCCCGCGGCGCCTGCAGCCGCAAGTTCGGATGCCCGGCAAACAGCTCCGACACCCATTCGACGAACACCCGCACCTTGGCCGACAAGTGGCGGTTCTGCGGATAGACGATGTGCACCGGCAGCGGGTCAATGCGCCAGTCGGGCAGGACCTGGACCATGCGGCCGGCCGAGAGGTGTTCGACCAGCAGGTAGTCGGTCATCATGATCACGCCCAGCCCCGCCAGGCCTGCCTTGACGTAAGCGTTCGAATCGTTGAGGGCGATCGCGCCGGGCAGGGCGACTTCGATACGTTCGCCGTCGCGGGTGAAATCCCAGTTCAGGATCTTGCCGCTCTTGGTCGAGAAGTAGTTGACGCAGCGGTGGCGCTCGAGGTCGCGCGGGTGCTCCGGCAGGCCGAAGCGTTCGATATAGCCGGGCGAAGCGCAGGTGACGAAGTTGATCACGCCGATGCGGCGCGCGATCAAGTTTGGGTCGAGCAGTTCGCCGCCGCGCACCGCGCAGTCGACCCCTTCCTCGACCAGGTCGATCACGCGGTCGGTGCTGCCCAGTTCCATCGTGATGTCCGGGTAGCGCTCGAAGAAGGCCGGCAGGGCGGGGATCAGGATTTCCGACGACAGCCCGGTGGGCGAATCCACGCGCAGGCGCCCGCTTGGGCTCAGGCGATGCCGTGACAGCGATTCCTCGGCGTCGCGCACGTCCGACAGAATCTGGATGCAGCGCTCGTAATAGGCCGCGCCATCCGACGTAATCATGACCTGCCGGGTCGTACGGTGCAGCAGCTTGACCGAGAGCGTGGCTTCGAGCGTCTGCACCAGGGTCGAGACGGTGGCCTTGGGCAGGTTCAGCATCTCGGCCGCCTTGGTAAAGCTGCCGCAGTCGACCACCTGGATGAAGACTTCCATGGCCTGGAGTTTGTTCATGTCGGACCCCCTTTGTCCTGTTTTGCTGCGATTGTTCGGAAATCTGAACAATCAATTCGATATTGCCGTCTTTATCCGATTGTAGATGAAGACTATATTGTGTGCATCGCAGCAAAAAGTAAACACAGGGAGCAGCTCATGAGCATTCGGAACTCAATCTTCAACACGGTCGCGCTGGCACTCGGTGCAGTCGCATTGGCGGGCCTGCTGGGAACCGACGTCTATTCCCAGGCCGCTGGCGCAGAAGCGCGCGGCCTGCAGGCGCTCTCGATGCAGGTCGAAACCCTGGCGCCTGGAGGCCAACCATGAGCGCGGCGCTGGAGATCCAGCAGACCGGCACGCTCGCCGTGCGCGATCTCGACGTCGCCGGCGCCCAGGGGCCACTCGCGGCGCGCCTCTACCTGGCCGGCACGCCGGTCAAGCGCGACACGCTGATCGTGTTCTTCCACGGCGGCGGTTTCGTCGACGGCGACCTGCAGGAAGCCGACGAATTCCTGCGCCACCTCGCCGAAAGCAACGAGGAACGCGCCGTGCTGGCCTCGAACTACACCCTGGCAACCGTCAGCCCCTTCCCGGCCGCGGTGGAAGACGCCCACGCGGTGCTGCTGTGGACGACGAAGAACAAGGCGAAACTCGGCTGGTCCGGCAAGAAGCTGGTGGTGGCCGGCATCGAGGCAGGCGCCAACCTGGCCGCGGTCTGCGCCCTGATGGCGCGCGACCGCGCCGCGCCCAAGCTGGCCGGCCAGATTTTAATCATGCCGATGCTCGACCCGGGCCTGTCCACCGGCTCGATGCGCCAGCTCAACGGCTGCCCGGACCGTGAAAAGCTCAGCACCGATTGCGCCGCCGCCTACCGTGGCTACCTGCCGCCTGCGGCCGACCGCGCCCACCCATACGCGTCGCCGCTGCGCTCGACCCGGCTGAAGAACCTGCCGCCGGCCCTGATCCTGTCGGCCGAAGACGATCCATTGTGCGACGAGGCCGAACAATACGGCGCCAAACTGATCAACGCCGGCGTGCGCACGACGGTGCGTCGCATGCCGCCGGCCCCCCTGCAAGACCCGAACGGGCGCAATGAATGTGCATGCAAGGTGCACGCGCTCGCCGAGATGGCGACCTTCCTTGCAGGACTGGATCGCTGACCCCTCAGCACCCGCTCTAACCCTTCGCGCTTCCCCGAATTCCGTGCCTTCCAGGCGCGGAGGGGGCCTTTTTTTCCCGTTTTCTGCTCGCGCTCACGGCGCCGGCAAAGTTTTTGTCTCCACACATAAGAAAGGTTCATCATGAATAACCACCAACAACGCAAGGGCAGCGTCAGGATCCTCGTCGGCGCCCTGGCGGCCGTGGGCCTCGCAGGCGCCATGCTCACCGGCTGCGCCGACGCCAACAGCAAGGCCGACGCGGCTGCCGCTCCCAGCGCGCCGCCGGTCTCCGCCGCGGTCGTGTTCGAGAAGTCGGTCGCCGAGACCCAGGAGTTCTCGGGCCGCCTGGAAGCCATCGAGGTAGTCGAAATCCGTCCGCGCGTCAGCGGCTACATCACCGCCGTCAATTTCAAGCCGGGCGCCGAAGTGAAGAAGGGCGACGTGCTGTTCGTGATCGACCAGCGTCCCTACCAGGCCGAAGCCGACCGCACCAATGCCGCCGCGACCGCGGCACGCGCCCGTGCCGACCTGGCCCGCCTCGAACTGCAGCGCGCCGAACGGCTGCTCGCCGACAAGGCCATCGCCCAGCGCGAATTCGACGAGAAGTCCGCCGCCCAGAAGGAACTCGACGCCGGCGCCAGGGCCGCCCAGGCCCAGCACGAGTCGGCGCGCCTGAACCTGGCCTATACCCGCGTGACCGCACCGATCGACGGGCGCGTGTCGAAGGCCGAGATCACCCTCGGCAACCTGGTGGATGCTACCGCCGTGCTGACCTCGGTGGTGTCGCTGGACCGCATCTATGCCAGCTTCGACGGCGACGAACAAACCTATCTACGCGTCGGCACCCGCGCCCAGCGCGGCGCCCCGGCCGTGGTCAAGGTCGGCCTGACCAATGAAGAAGGCTTCCCGCACGAGGGCAAGCTCGAATTCGTCGACAACCAGCTCGACGCCAACACCGGCAGCGTGCGCATGCGCGCCACCCTGGCCAATCCGGACCGCCTGCTGGCGCCCGGCCTGTTCGCCCGCGTCCAGGTGGGCAGCGGCGTCGCCGGCCAGGCCGTGGTGATCAACGAGCGCGCCGTCGGCACCGACCAAAGCCGCAAATACGTGGTGGTGGTGGGCAGCGACAGCAAGGCCGAGTACCGCCCGGTCACGCTCGGGCCGGTGGTGGACGGCCTGCGCGTGGTGCGCAGCGGCCTGAAGGCCGGCGAGAAGATCGTCGTCAATGGCTTGCAGCGCGTGCGCCCCGGCGCCCCGGTGACCGTGCAAATGGTGGCGATGGACGCCGATCCGACGGCAACAGCGGCCAAGGGCGGCGCCAAGCTCGCCCTGAACACGGCCGGCAAGGAGTAAGGTCATGAACTTTTCCCGCTTTTTTGTGGACAAGCCGATCTTCGCGGTCGTGCTGTCGGTGATCATTTTTGTCGGCGGCCTGATCTCGATCTTCCAGCTGCCGATCTCCGAATACCCCGACGTGGTGCCGCCTTCCGTGGTGGTGCGCGCCCAGTACCCGGGCGCCAACCCGAAAGTGATCGCCGAAACCGTCGCCGCGCCGCTGGAAGAGCAGATCAACGGCATCGAGGACATGCTCTACATGACCTCGCAGAACACCTCGGACGGTGCGCTGGCGCTCACGCTCACCTTCGCCATCGGCACCGACATCGACCGCGCCGAAAGCCAGGTGCAGAACCGCGTCCAGCGCGCGCTGCCGCGCCTGCCGGAAGAAGTGCGCCAGATCGGTGTCACCACCGTGAAAAGCTCGCCCAACCTGACGATGGTGGTGCACCTGAATTCCCCGGACGGCCGCTACGATGACCTCTACCTGCGCAACTACGCGGTGCTCAACATCAAGGACCAGCTGGCGCGCCTGAACGGCATGGGCGAGGTCCAGCTGTTCGGCTCGGGCGACTACGCCATGCGTGTCTGGCTCGACCCGCAGAAGGTGGCGGCGCGCGGCCTGACCGCGGGCGACGTGGTGTCCTCGATCCGCGAGCAGAACGTGCAGGTCGCGGCCGGCGTGGTCGGCCAGGGCCCAACCAAGGACGCCCAGTTCCAGCTGACCGTGAATACCCAGGGCCGCTTGAGCAGCGTGGAAGAATTCGGTGCGATCGTGGTCAAGGCCGGCGAAGATGGCGCCGTCACGCGCCTGAAGGACGTGGCGCGCCTGGAGATGGGTTCCAGCTCCTACGCCCTGCGCTCCCTGCTGAACAACAAGTCGGCCGTCGCAATCCCTATTTTTGAGGCGCCGAACGCCAATGCGCTGCAACTGTCTTCCGACGTGCGCGCCAAGATGGACGAATTGTCGAAAGACTTCCCCGAAGGCGTCGAGTACAGCATCGTCTACGACCCGACCCAGTTCGTGCGCGAGTCGATCGATTCCGTCATTACCACCCTGCTTGAAGCCGTGGTGCTGGTGGCGCTGGTGGTGATCGTCTTCCTGCAGACCTGGCGCGCGTCGATCATCCCGCTGCTGGCGGTGCCGGTGTCGGTGGTCGGCACCTTTGCCGTGATGCTGATGTTCGGCTTCTCGATCAATACGCTGTCGCTGTTCGGCCTGGTGCTGGCGATCGGCATCGTCGTCGATGACGCCATCGTGGTGGTGGAAAACGTCGAGCGCAATATCGGCAACGGCTTGTCGCCGCGCGACGCCACGATCCAGGCGATGAAGGAAGTATCCGGCCCGATCATCGCGATCGCGCTGGTGCTGTGCGCCGTGTTCGTGCCGATCGCCTTCGTGGCGGGCCTGACCGGCCAGTTCTACCGCCAGTTCGCCCTGACCATCGCGATTTCGACCGTGATCTCGGCCTTCGCTTCCCTGACGCTGGCGCCTGCCTTGTCGGCTGCGCTGTTGAAAGCCCACGACGCGCCGAAAGACCGCCTGACCCGCATCATGGACGCCGTGTTCGGCCGCTTCTTCGCCGCCTTCAACCGCTTCTTCGGCCGTGCCTCGCACAGCTACGAGGGCGGCGTGAAAACCGTCCTGCGCCGCAAGACCGCGACCCTGGGCGTCTACCTGGCCCTCGGTGTGGCCGCGGTCTTCATGTTCAAGGTGGTGCCGCCGGGCTTCGTGCCGGCCCAGGACAAGGGTTACCTGATCGGCTTCGCCCAGTTGCCGGACGCCGCTTCGCTGGACCGTACCGACGCCGTGATCCGCCGCATGTCGGCCATCGCCAAGGACATCCCCGGCGTGGAATCGTCGATCGCCTTCCCGGGCCTGTCGATCAATGGCTTCACCAATGCGCCGAATGCGGGCATCGTGTTTACCTCGCTCAAACCCACCAGCGAGCGCAAGGGCAAGGCGCAATCGGCCGAAGCCATCGCTCTTGAGATCAACAAGCGCATGGGCGCGGTGGAAGACGCCTTCGTGATGGTGCTGCCGCCGCCCCCGGTGAATGGCCTGGGCACGACCGGCGGCTTCAAGCTGATGCTGGAAGACCGCGGCAACCTCGGTTACGACGCGCTCTACCAGGCCACGCAGGCGCTGCAGGCCAAGGCCTGGGGCACGCCGCAACTGGCGGGCGTGTTCTCGAGCTACCAGATCAACGTGCCGCAGCTGTTCGCGGACGTCGACCGCGTCAAGGCCAAGCAGCTCGGCGTGCCGCTGGCGACCATCTACCAGACCTTGCAGGTGAACCTCGGCTCGCTGTACGTGAACGACTTCAACCAGTTCGGCCGCACCTACCAGGTGCGGGTGCAGGCCGACGCCCAGTTCCGCTCGCAGCCCGAGCAGATCGCCCAGCTCAAGGTGAGGAGCAGCAAGGGCGAGATGATTCCGCTGTCGTCGCTGATGCAGGTAAAGGACAGCTATGGCCCGGACCGCGTCCAGCGCTATAACAACTACGTGGCGGCCGACCTGAATGGCGGCGCGGCCCCGGGCGTCTCGTCGGGCCAGGCCCAGGCCATCATGGAGCAGCTGGCCAAGGACACGCTGCCGAAAGGGATCGCCTACGAATGGACCGACCTGACCTACCAGGAGATTTTGTCGGGTAACACCATGGTGTATGTGTTCCCGCTGTGCGTGCTGCTGGTCTTCCTGGTGCTGGCCGCGCAGTACGAAAGCTGGACCCTGCCGCTGGCGGTGATCCTGATCGTGCCGATGTCGATCCTGTGCGCCCTGATCGGCGTGAAGCTCACCGGCGGCGACAACAACATCTTCACCCAGATCGCGCTGTTCGTGCTGGTGGGACTGGCCTCTAAAAACGCGATCCTGATCGTGGAATTCGCCCGCGAACTGGAAGACCATGGCCGCAGCGTCGTCGAGGCCGCGCTGGAAGCGTCGCGCCTGCGCCTGCGTCCGATCCTGATGACCTCGATCGCTTTCATCATGGGCGTGGTGCCGCTGGTGTTCTCGACCGGCGCCGGCGCCGAGATGCGGCACGCGATGGGCGTGGCGGTGTTCTTCGGCATGCTGGGCGTGACCTTCTTCGGCCTGTTCCTGACGCCGCTGTTCTATGTCTTGCTGCGCACGTTCGCCAAGCGTTTCGAGAAAAAAGTCCCGGCCGCGAAGCCCCCGGTGCTGGACCTGGAAGGAGTACATTGAAATGAACACCATGATCGCAAGGGGCGTGGCCCCGCTGCTGGCGGCGCTGCTGCTGACGGCCTGCGCCACCCCTGAATTCAGGCAGCCGGCTATTCAAACGCCGACGGCCTTCCGCGAATCGCAAACCGCGGTCGTCGATGGCGTTGACGGCGCGCGCTGGAAACCGGCGCAGCCGGCCGAACAGCAGCCACGCGGGCAATGGTGGTTGGCCTTCCAGGATCCGGCGCTCACCGCGCTGGTCCAGGAAGCCACGGCCAACAACGCCAACCTGGCGGTGGCCGCCAGCCGCGTCAAGCAGGCGAGGGCGATCGCCGGCATTGCCAACGCCGACCGCATGCCGCAGGTCGGCTTGGGGCTCGGCGCCCAGCGCGCCCGCCCGTCGGCGCTGGAAGCCGGCCTGCCGCAGACCAGCTACACGGCCAGCCTCACCGCCAGCTACGAAGTCGACCTGTTCGGCCGCGTCGCAGCCGGCGTGTCGGCGGCGAAGGGCGACGCAGCCACCAGCGAGGCGAACTACCGCTCGGTGCTGCTGGCCCTGCAGGCGGACGTGGCGCAAACCTATTTCCGGCTGCGCGCCCTCGATGCGGAGCTGGGCACGGTGGCGCAGACGGTGAACCTGCGCAGCGAAAGCGTGAAGCTGACCCAGCGCCGCTTCGACCTGGGCGACATCGGCGAATTCGACCTGTCGCGCGCCAGGACCGAGCTGTCGACGGCGCGCGCCGAGGCCATCGGCCTGCAGCGCGACCGCGCCAACACCGAGCATTCACTGGCGGTCTTGCTGGGTAAACCTGCGGCGAACTACGTCCTTGGCGCCAACCCGCTGCTGGACGCCGCCACCTTGCCTGCGATTCCCGCCGGCCTGCCGTCTTCGCTGCTGGAACGCCGTCCCGACGTCAATGCCGCCCAGCGCGCGATGGAAGCGTCGAATGCCCGCATCGGCGTGGCGCGCGGTGCGATGTTCCCGTCCTTGACGATCAGTGCGGCGGGTGGCGGCATCGGCGGCGCCCTGTCGGACGTGTTCCGCTGGAGCAGCCGTTCCTGGGTGCTGGGCTTATTGACCTCGCTGCCGATCATCGACGGCGGACGCAACCGCGCCAATGTCGAGCGTAGCGAAGCGGTGCTGGAAGAATCGGTGGGCGTCTACCGCCAGAGCGTGCTCACGGCCTTTGCGGAAGTCGAGGACAACCTGGCCGGCCTGCGCATCCTGAGTGGTCAAGCCGAGCAGATCGATGCGGCCCAGGTGTCGGCGCGCCGCTCGGCCGACCTGGCGCAAAAGCTGTACGACGCCGGGCGCTCGAGCTATATCGAGCTGCTGGACGCGCAGCGCAACCTCGCCAATGTCGAGCGCACGGCGGTCCAGTTGCGCGGCAACCGCGCGGTGACGACGGTGGCCCTGATTCGCGCGCTGGGTGGCGGCTGGGATGCCAATCCGGCAATCGCCAACACGGTCGCACTGAAGTAAGCCTGTTTCCCAGGTGTTCTGCCCTTTGCGGCGGGTACGCGAGTGCCCGCCGTTTTTTTAGCGCTGTCCATTGGCTTTCCGCTAGCAAAGCAGGCCTGCTTGCATGTATAAATATGGACCTTTCACACGATGGAGACCTGGACATGTTCAAGCGACTGGCAGCAGAAGCCCTCGGCATCAGCGATATCGGCGTGATCATCGCGCCTGCGGATTACGACAAGGTCGACGCCGACGACTACCTGTTCTCGGAAGACGGCGAACAGATCTTCTTCCTCATCAAGAGCAAGAAGGACGAGTACTGCTTCACCAACCTGGCCCTGATCCACGTCGACGGCGATTCCGCCGTGTCGTCGAAGCGCTCGATCAAGCGCTACGAGTACGCGTCGTCCCGCATCGCCAACGTCAGCATCGAGACCGCCGGCACCCTGGACATGGACGTCGAGCTCAAATTCAGCGTGGGCGAAACGCCCTTCAACATCGATATCAAGAAATCCCATATCGAGCAGCTCAAGGACATCTACAAGGCCTTGATCTCGATCGGCAAGCAGCAGCACCGCGATGAGGTCGGCCGCGACAACGCCCTGCGCGCGCTCGACGCCACCGCCTCGATGCACAAGTTGAATGCGGTGCCGGCCGGCGGCAGCGTGGCAGGCCAGTTCGGCGAGCTGCTGGCCGCGGTGAACACCGCCATGCTCGAGACGCATACCCGGCGCGATTTCAGCGACACCTTCAGCAAATACATCCATAACTGATCGCGGTGGCGGGGACTACAATGTCCCCATGCCGCATTCCATCGACATCCCGACGTCCGCCGCGCTCACCGGGCTCGCGCCGGTGATCGCACCGAGCATCCGCGTGCTGGTCCTCGGCAGCTTTCCCGGCGCTGCCTCGCTCGCGGCGCAGCAGTATTACGCGCATCCGCGCAACCAGTTCTGGCCCCTGATCTCCGCCGTGATTGACGAGGACCTGGCGGCGCTGCCCTATGCTGAGCGCCTTCCGCGCCTGCTGGCGCATCGCGTCGGCTTGTGGGACGTGCTGGCTGGCTGCGAACGCGAAGGCAGTCTCGATTCCGCCATCCGCAAGCCCGCCGCCAACGATTTCGAGCGGCTGCGCGCGCTGTGCCCCGAACTGGAAACGGTCGGCTTCAATGGACAGGCTTCCGGCAAGTTCGCGCCGCAGTTCGTCGCTGCCGGTTACCGCACTGTTGTGCTGCCGTCCAGTTCACCGGCGCACCAGGTAATGACGTTCGAGCAGAAGCTGGCCCTGTGGCGCCAATTGGTCGAGCAGCCCGGAACCAGGCAGTCGGCTCCAGCGGCACAATCCACGCTGTTCTGACGCGCGCGGACAGCGGCTCAGCGGATATGCGTCCCCAGTGCACTCGCCCTGCGCAAATGCGCCAGCTTGGCCGAATACACCTGCCGCATCTCCTGCCGGGTGCTGGTGTCGACCGCCCTGGCGATCTGCTCGCGCGCGTGGGTCAGGTCGCCCAGTTGCAGGTGCGACACGCCGAGCCAGAAGCGGAACTCGTCGTTGTACGGAGCGCGTTTGACCTCGCGCTCGAACAGTTCCCTGGCTTTGCCGTAGTCGCCGGCACGCAGCGCGACCATGCCCTTGTCGAAGTGGTGGTAGGGCGGGAAGGGCTCGATGCTGGCGATGCGTTTGGCCAGGGCCGCGGCTTCGCCCTGCTTGCCCAGCGACGCCAGCACCGGCTGCAGGTTGCGCATGACCGCCATGTTTTCCGGCTCGCGCTCCAGGGCCGCGCGGTAGGTCTGCTCGGCCAGTTGCATGTCGCCGTGCTTTTCGTAGATGACGCCGAGCGTGTTCAGGGCGCGGATCATGCCGGGGCGCTGCTGAACCGCCGCACGCGCCCACCAGTAGGCGTCGTCGATGCGGTCTTGCACCAGCATCTCGGCGGCGCGGTTGTTCAGGTAGAGCGCGACGATGTCTTCTTCGTCCAGCTCGCGCGCACGCAGGCGGGCCGCTTCGTTCTGTGGAATGAAATCGACCAGCAGCATTTCGTCCTGGTCGCTGCTGCGTACGCCGCTCTCCTGGCGGTTGCCCAGGCTGATGTTCACGTGCGCGCTGGCCAGGTACAGGCCCGCGGTGCGGCTCCAGCTGTCCTCCACGTCGACGCTGCGGTAGCGCACCGGCATGCCCAACTCTTTCGCGAAGGCCGCGGTCATGATCACCAGCGACAGGCAGTTGCCCGAGCGGTCGGCGTAGGTTTCCGAAGCGGTGCGGGTTTTCGAGGATTCGTATTCGAGCTTGAGGTCGCTCTTGCTGTAGAGCGCAGCGACCAGGCCGTGGCGCTGGCCCTGCTGGCGCAGCGCGATGGTGAAGGACTGGCTATTGAGGTAAGCCCGCATGGCCGGGCTGAGGGTGAACAAGTCGTCGGCGCCGACTTTCTCGCGCGGTGGCGCGAAGCGCGCATCGGCAAACAGGGGAGGGGCCGCAGGCGGCTGCATGCTGGTGCAACCAGCCAGCAGCGATAGCGACAATGACAACAGGACCGCAAAACGCTTCATGACTCACTCCAAAGGCGTACTTACAGAGCGAGTATCTGCCTGTGCCCGAGGCTTGTCAAAGCTTGTTCAGTCCTCGTGGAAGGCTTCCACCAGTTCGTCCAGCAGTTCGGCAGTTTCCTCGTCGGACAGGCCGAGGTAGGCGCAGGCGGCGGCGCCGCCCTTGGCCCATTCGAGCGAATCGCCATGGCCCTGGTAGCGGCTGATGGCCGCTTCGGCCAGCAGCGACAGGGCGACCAGCGAGCGCACCGCGCCGGAGGTCGAGGCGTCTTCCAGCACGGCGAAATCGTGGTGGTGCAGGATGGCCCAGCCGACATCGCTGGAGAGCCCCCAATTGCGCGCCAGCAGGCAGCCGACCGCGGCGTGGGACGTGCTGTGGCGCTCGTCTTCCAGGGCCGTGAAGGGGCGCTCGGCGTCGAGCGAGGCGGCGGCATAGGTGTCGGCGTAGTCGGCGAAGCGGTCGATCAGCAGCGGCACGCCGGTGTCGCAGAACAGGCCGAAGGTGTGCGCCACGTCGGCCTCGCCGATGCGCAGGCGGCGCGACAGGAAGACCATCGCCTGGGCGCGGCGGGTCGAGATGTCCCAGAAACTGGCCAGGCTGGCGCTGTTGACGGGAATCGCCTGACGCGCCAGCAGGCCGGTCATCAGGGCCGCCACCTGGTTAATGCCCAGGAAGAGGATGGCCTGCTCGATCGACTTGGCCTTGCGGTGGCCGCCGTAGATCGAGGAATTGGCCAGCTTGAGCAGGGCGCCGGACATGCCGACGTCGCTCGCCACGATCTTGCCGATCGCTTCCGGCGACGGATCGTTCGACGCCAGTTCGCGCTGCATGTCGGCGAGCAGGCTCGGACGCGGCGGGATGCGGATCGACTTGATCAGGGCATCGACTTGGTCGAGCTGCGCGAGATGCGGGATAGGATCGGCGAGGGTATTCATGGATGGGGCAGGCAGGCGAAGGCTTCGGCGGGAAGCGAGGGGTTAGCCGCCATGATACCCCAGGCAGGTATTTCTTGCACTGAGGCAATGCTCTAACCCGGCCCCGAGTGTGGCGATTCCACCAAAACGACGCCTTGCCTGAGCCCGCGATAAAATTGGCCCATGGTAGTTTCGACAATAGCAGGAATCGATTTTACGGCGCCGGCGGAGATCGTGGCGCGCCAGCTGATCGGCATGACGGTGCTGGTGGACGGGGTCGGCGGACGGATCGTCGAGACCGAAGCCTACGACCGCGAAGACCCGGCTTCGCACGCCTTTTCCGGCCCGACCGGGCGCAATGCGGCGATGTTCGGCCCGCCCGCCCACACCTATGTCTACCGCTCCTACGGCATCCATTGGTGCCTCAATTTCGTCTGCCGCGAGGAAGGCCATGGCGCCGGGGTCCTGATCCGCGCGCTCGAACCCGTCGCGGGGCTGGAGCAGATGCGGGTGCGGCGCGATACGGGAAGCAGCCACAAGGACTTGCTGCTGTGTTCCGGTCCCGGCAAGCTGTGCCAGGCACTGGGCGTCACGCGCGCCCACAACGGCATGGCTTTATCACGCCCGCCGTTCGAGCTGCTGCCCGGCGCGCGCGACCTGGACATCGTGGTGGGACCGCGCATCGGGATTTCGAAGGCGATGGACGTGCCGTGGCGGTTCGGGCTGGCCGGCTCGCGCTACGTCAGCCGGCCGTTCCGCTGAGCTCAAGTACGGCGCTGGCGCTGCGGTTCGGCCGCGCTCAAGGCACGCATCGGACGCCCGCGCATCGCGCTGCCCGGCCCGCGCCGCTCGTCCAGGCCGTGGAAGCCTGCATCGGCATCGATGGCATCGATGCCCGCGATCTCCGCGGCGTCGGTGGCCCCGCCTTCTTCGCTATCGGTGAATTTGAAGATCGAAACCGCCTTGGCCAGGTTGACGGTCTGCTCGTGCAGGCTTTCGGCGGCCGCCGCGGCTTCTTCGACCAGGGCGGCATTTTGCTGGGTCATGCCGTCCATCTGGCCGACCGCCTTGTTCACTTCGGCGATGCCGTCGGCCTGCTCGGTGCTGGCGATGCTGATGCGGCCGATGATGTCGTTCACCTGGCGCACCGAGGCGACGATGTCGCCCATGCTGGCGCCGGCCTGGCTGACCGAGGCGCTGCCGTCCTCGATGATTTTTACGGAGTCGGCGATCAGGGCCTTGATCTCGCGCGCCGCCGCCGCCGACCGCTGGGCCAGGGTGCGCACTTCGGCCGCGACGACGGCAAAGCCGCGTCCCTGCTCGCCGGCGCGCGCCGCTTCCACCGCCGCGTTCAGCGCCAGCAGATTGGTCTGGAACGAGATGCCGTCGATGACCCCGGTGATCTCGACGATCTTGCGCGAGCTGGCCTGGATCGATTCCATGGTGGCCACCGCGCGCCCCACCGACTGGCCGCCGGTGGAGGCCAGCTGCGCCGCCTCCGCCGCCAGGTCCGAGGCGAGACGGGCATTGTTGGCGTTTTCCTTCACCGCCGTGGTCAGTTCTTCCATGGTGCTGGCGGTCTGCTCGAGCGAGCCGGCCTGCATCTCGGTGCGGGTCGACAGGTCGAGGTTGCCGCTGGCGATTTCCTTCGAGGCGGTGTCGATCGAGCGCACCGAGCGCATGATGCTTTGCAGGGCGCCGTTCAGGCGTCCGATGGAATGATCCAGCGCGCGCGAGGTGTCGGCGATTTCGTCGCGGCCGGCGCCGGGCGTGCCGGAAGGCTGCAGGCGGCCGTCGGCCAGGTCGTTCACCACCGTGGCGATCGAGCGGATGTCGGACAGCATGGCGCGCCGCACCAGCATCGTCACGATCAGCGACAGTGCGATCGACAGCACCACCAGGCCCGCCATGCTCATGCCGAGCATGCGGAACTCGGCCTTGGCGGCGGCGTGCGCTTCCACGCTGAGCTTTTTCTCCAGCGCGGCCAGGCGCTGCAGCTCGGTGTCGAGCGCGACGAACTGCTTTTCCGCCTTCTGCATGGAATTGGTGGCGATCGACTGGTCCACCGCGGCCAGTTCGATCGTCTCCGATACCAGCTTGCGGTAGCTCGCCAGCGCCGCCAGCGAGCCTTCCAGCGCGGTACGCTCGGATGGCTCGGCCAGCTTGGCCAGCTCGCCCAGCTTCGTTCCAATCGCGGCGTGCTTCTTGTGGATGTCCGCGGTCAGGGCCGTGAGGCGGTTCTGCGCGAAACTGCCGTTTACCCAGGCCAGCAGCTGGTAGATATTCGCGTGTGCAAAGCGCGCGTCGCCCGCCACGTCGGCCACGGCCTGCAGGCGCGCGGCGCGCACCTGCACCATGTGCTCGAGCGAGGCGTTCTGGCGCACCATGCCGTAATAGGCGGCTGCCGACAGCATGGTCAGCAGCACCAGCACGAGCCCCGGGGCCAGCAGGAGTTTGGGACCAATCCGCAATTTATTCAGCATGCTTGACTCCGGGGAGGGCAGGACGAGTTAAGTCGGCTTACTTTTTGTAGATGCCGGCTTCCAGCACCACGTCGTCGACCCGCTGGATATAGGTGGTCTTCGGCTCGATCTTGCCGCTGGTCGGGTTCTTGTACTGGTAGTCGACCCAGCCCTTGCCCTTGGCAGCAGCGACGTCGATGATCTCGCGGCGGTATTTCTTGCCGTTCGCGTCAGGCACGTCGGTCAGGTCCTTGCCGACGATCGACGGGTTGTAGGGGTGGGCCAGCACGATGCCGGTCTTCAGGTCGCGCATGTCGATGTACAACTCGCCCTGGACGTATTCGGCATCCTTCGCATTAATCTTCTTCATCATCTCGTCCTTGCCCTTGGCCTTCACGAGGGCGACGCCGCGTTCGACCATGGCGATGGCGTCCTTCTCGGTCGGCGAGTTGGCCAGCACGGGGGCGGCGACGAGGGCCAGGGACAGGGCGGCGGTAGTAGCGAACAACTTCATGGTGTAACTCCTTTGGTGAATGTTCTGGGGCCAACATTGCTAAAGTGCATTGCCAAATGTACCGGGGTGGGAAGGAGTTGGATTGCGGTAGCGCAATCGCAGGGCAGGACCACCCTGCAGCGTTGCGTGTTGGTGTCAGGGCTTGGCTGATTAGCAGCGGCGACCAGGGTTTGTCCCGTTCGCATCCCTTCTTGTTTTAACCCCATCTGTAGGATCAATCTGATTGATTGACGGCAACTCTGCATTAATTTCCGTGACGTAAGATGAATTCTTCCCGGCAACGCTTCTTCCTCTGCCGGTCTTTCGTCCAACGTTTCCTGGAGAACTTCCGATCATGACCGACTCGACGCCATCCAAGTTCAAGCCCTATACCCGGCAAACGATCCACCTGGCGCGCCAGTGGCAGTGGATGTCGCCGGACCTGCAGGAAGCGGTGCAGGTGGTGTCGCATGTGCTGCCGTTCCGCGTCAATGCTTATGTGCTTGAAGAGCTGATCGACTGGGACAAGGTGCCGGACGATCCGATCTACCGCCTGACCTTCCCGCACCGCGACATGCTGCCCGCCGCGGAATACGAGCAGCTGCGCGACCTGGTGCTGTACAAGAAGGACGACGCGGCCATCGCGCGCCTGGTGCACGGCATCCGCATGCGCATGAATCCGCACCCGGCCGGCCAGATGACCCATAACGTCCCGCGCGTGAACGACGCGCCGCTCAAGGGCCTGCAGCACAAGTACAAGGAAACGGTGCTGTTCTTCCCGAGCTCGGGCCAGACCTGCCACGCCTACTGCACCTTCTGCTTCCGCTGGCCGCAGTTCGTCGGCATGGACGACATGAAGTTCGATGCGCGCGAGTGCAGCGAGCTTGTGGCCTACCTGAAGACGCACCCGGACGTCACCGACGTCCTGATCACCGGCGGCGACCCGATGATCATGAATACCCGTTCGCTGGCCGAATTCCTCGAGCCCCTGCTGGCGCCGGAGCTGGCCCACATCCAGAACATCCGCATCGGCACCAAATCGGTGGCTTACTGGCCGCAGCGCTTCGTGTCCGACAAGGACAGCGACGACCTGCTGCGCCTGTTCGAGAAGGTGGTCCGGTCCGGCAAGAACCTGGCCATCATGGGGCACTACAACCACGCCGTCGAACTGCGTCATCCAATCGCCCAGCAGGCCGTCAAGCGCATCGTCGGCACCGGCGCCACGCTGCGCATGCAGGGCCCCCTGATCCGCCACATCAACGAAGACCCGAAGAGCTGGGCCGAGCTGTGGACCACCGGCGTGCGCCTGGGTGCGATTCCGTATTACATGTTCGTCGAGCGCGACACCGGCCCGCGCGATTACTTCTCGCTGCCGCTGGCGCGCGCCCACCAGATCTTCCAGGAGGCGTATTCGATGGTGTCGGGCCTGTCGCGCACGGTGCGCGGCCCGTCGATGAGCGCCTTCCCCGGCAAGGTGGTGATCGACGGCGTCGTCACCATCAACGACGAGAAGTTGTTCGCGCTGCAGTTCCTGCAGGCCCGCAATCCGGAATGGGTGCGCCGCCCCTTCTTTGCGAAATACGATCCCGAGGCCACCTGGCTCGACCACCTCAAGCCGGCCTTCGGGCGCGACAAGTTCTTCTTCGAGGAGGGCGGCAGCGCGCATCAGGGCGCACGGGGGCGGGTGATCCCGCTGGTGCCGGCAGGGCAGCGCGCCGGCGACACCGGCTGCAGCGCGGCCCTGCACGGCGGCACCGAGTCCGACGCCGCCTGATCCTCCGGAGACTTGCACCATGCCGGACCAGGCCACCACGCCACGCCTGTCCGGCATGGCGGTATTCTTCTATGTGTTCCTGCCCTTCGCGCTGGGACACTACCTGTCTTCGCTGCTGCGCAACGTGAACGCGGTGCTGGCTTCGCACCTGGTGGGGGCGCTCGCGCTCACGCCGGGCGAGCTGGGACTGCTGACCAGCGCCTTCTTCTTCGCCTTCGCCCTGGTCCAGCTGCCGATCGGGATCGCCCTCGACCGCTACGGGCCGCGCAAGGTGCAGCTGGCGATGATGCTGGTCGGCGCGCTCGGGGCGCTGCTGTTCTCGCGCGGCCACGATTTCGCCCAGCTGGTGGCGGCGCGCGCCATCATGGGTTTCGGCCTGGGCGGCTGCTTCATGGCGGCGGTCAAAGCCGTCTCCACCTGGATCACGCCGAGCCGGCTGCCGTCGGTGCATGGCTACCTGATCGCCGTCGGCGGCCTGGGCGCGGCCAGCGCCACCATGCCGGTGCGCCAGATGCTCCAGTACACCGACTGGCGCGGCCTGTTCGTCATGCTGGCGGCGCTCACCGCCTGCTGCGGCCTCCTGATCTGGCTGCTCTGTCCGCGCACCACGGGCCCGGCGCCCAAGCGCGGCCCGCTGAGACAGGCGCTGCGCGATGTCTTCCGCGCGCCGGTGTTCCGCACCACGGCCTCGCTGGTCTTGATCCCGCACGCGGTCTTCTTCGGCATCCAGGGCCTGTGGATCGGTCGCTGGCTGAGCGACGTCGCGCTGTTTCCGGAAGATGCGGTTGCCTACCTGCTCTACATGGGCATGGCCGCGGTGATCTTCGGGGCGATTGCGGTCGGCATGATCACCGAATGGGCCGGGCGGCGCGGCATCGCCCCGCTCGACGTGGCCGCCGCCGGCATCGGCGTGTTCCTGCTGGTGCAGCTGGCCTTCGTGGTCAGCTACAAGCCGAGCTTCCAGCTGCTGTCGGTGATGTTCACGCTGGTCGGGACGATCACCGGGATCGAATACGCGATCATCGCGCAGTCGATGCCGAAGGAGCTGACCGGGCGCGCCGCGACCTGCCTGAACCTCCTGATCTTCATCGGGGCCTTCGTGGTGCAGGCCGGCTTCGGCCTGATGGTGGGGTTGTGGACGCCGGACGCCGCCGGCCGCGCGCCGGCGCTGGCCTACCAGGCGGCGTTTGCCGTGCTGCTGCTGGCGCAGTTGCCCGGACTGGTGGGCTTCGTGCGGCGCCGGCGGCGCGAATCGAGCGTCGCGGCCGCCACGGCGAACGAGGAAGACGGGCTGGTCGCCCCGTCGTGACGGTCGGGATTTCTCTGCGGTAACGGACGGCACAATATTGCCAAATTGGTAGCATCGCAGCACAATCGATGCCGTCCGTTACCTCCAAGGGAAAACCATGCGCGACCACACCTTGCCTCGCCTGTCGGCGGGCGCCATGCTCCTGCTGCTCGCCGCCTGCGGCGACAAATCGACCCTCCCGGTCGGCGCCGACGTCGGCCTGCAGCCGACCATCAAGGCGCCGGTCAAGCGCGTGATCCCGACCGTCGACATCGCGCCCGCCAAGGGCTGGCCGCCAGGCGCCGCGCCCAGCGCCGCGCCTGGCCTGGCAGTCAGGCTGTTCGCATCCGGACTCGATCACCCGCGCTGGCTGCACGTGCTGCCCAACGGCGACGTGCTGGTGGCGGAAACCAATGCCCCCGAGCGCCCGGAAGGCAAGAAGGGCATCAAGGGCTACATCATGGGCAAGGTGATGGCCAAGGCCGGCGCCGCCGTGCCGAGCGCGAACCGCATCACGCTGCTGCGCGACCTTGACGGCGACGGCGTGGCGGAAACGAAAAAGGTCTTCCTCAAAGGCCTGAACTCGCCCTTCGGCATGGCCCTGGTGGGCGACATGCTGTACGTCGCCAATACCGACGGCATCGTGCGCTTCCCCTACCGCACGGGCGACCTCGAGATCACGGCGGGCGCCCAGCCGGTGGCCGCGCTGCCGGGCGGCCCGCTGAACCACCACTGGACCAAGAACATCATCGCCAGCGCGGATGGCCGCAAGCTCTACGCCACCTCGGGCTCGAACAGCAACGTCGCCGAGAACGGCATCGACAAGGAAGTCGACCGCGCCGCCATCCTCGAAGTGGACATCGCCACCGGCCAGACCCGTTTGTTCGCCTCCGGACTGCGCAACCCGAACGGCATGGCCTGGCACCCGCAGACCGGCGCGCTCTGGACCGTCGTCAACGAGCGCGACGAGCTGGGCAGCGACCTGGTGCCCGATTACCTCACCTCGGTGAAAGAGGGCGGCTTCTACGGCTGGCCGTACAGCTACTACGGCAAGTACGTCGACGAGCGCGTCAAGCCGCCGCGCCCGGACCTGGTGGCCAAGGCACTGGTGCCGGACTACGCGCTCGGCTCCCACGTCGCCCCGCTCGGGATGGCCTTCTACACCGGCGCGCTGCTGCCGCAGTTCGCGGGCGGCGCCCTGATCGGCCAGCACGGCTCATGGAACCGCAAGCCGCTGTCGGGTTATAACGTGGTGTTCGTGCCGTTCACCGATGGCAAGCCGTCGGGCAAACCGGTCGAGATCCTGGGCGGCTTCGTCGACAAGAACGGCGACGCGCTGGGACGGCCGGTGGGGGTGGCGGTGGACAAGCCGGGGGCGATCCTGGTGGCGGACGATGTGGGGAATGTCATTTGGCGTGTGACGCCGGCAGGGCGTTAAATCCAGCCGAAACGACGGCAGATCGCTACATCGTAGGGTGGGCAGGTTTCCTGCCCGCGCGTTCAAATCACGTGTGAATAATCCGCGCGGCTGTTCACAGGCTGGTTGAACGCGCGGGCGGCAAAGCCGCCCACCCTACGAACAATCCTCAGGCGCAGCCTTCGACCAGCAATATCGGCAACCCCGTCCACACAATCGCCACGAACGCCATTACCGCGCTTAAGGCCGCCGCCCAGTCCAGCAAGCCCGCCTTAGAACCCGCCCGCAACATCCCCCGCTCGCGCCACACCAGCCACGCACACACCGCCAGCGCCACCAGCGTCACACCGCCCAGCAGCACCCGGTCCGGCCCACCCGTGCGCATCGCCGCTGGCGAGCACTGCGCCGCCGCCACCAGATAGCAGAAGGTGAAATGCGCTGCCCACACCAGCAGGGGCAGGGTGCCACGCGTGAGACGCCGCCAGAAATGATCTTCCATGACTTACTCCATCAGCAGCGGCAGGACCTGCACCAGCACCATGCCGGCGATGCCCTGCAGGGTCGTGTAGTGCCAGATGAGGGCGATATTGTCCAGCGTCGCGCGGCTGCGCTCGCCCAGCATGCCGCGCCACGCACGCAGGCACAGGTAAGGGGCGGCAATGGCCAGGATCACGATGTGCAGGCCCTGGTAGCTCAGCAGCGTGGCAATCGCCGCGCCCCAGGCGCTGGCGGTCGGGGCCAGGCCCGCGTACTGGTGCCCGCCGAAATCGAGCACGAAGGAGCCCACCGCGCAGCCCAGCGCCAGCAGCACCAGCCAGGGCAGGCGGCGCTTGCCCAGCGCGCGCACCGCCAGGATCATCAGGATCGAGCTGGCCAGCAGCAGGCCGCTTGATGCGAACGCCCACGGCAGCGCCGGCAGCGCGGCGCCGGGCGGCGGGCAGACCTGCAGCCGCATCGACACGTGGATATAGGTAAAGCCGAAGGAGGCGAAGATGCTGGCATCGACGACCAGGGTAACCATCGTGCCCCACCACGACTGCGAGTTCCGTCCCTTGGCGTTGACCGGCAACACCAGGTCGTCGGAGACGCGCGCTTCATCGATCGACGGCTTGCGGTCGGACTGCCACAGCCAGCCCAGGGTGCCGGCCACCGCCATGAAGCCGAAGATCCAGGCCAGCAGGATCATCTTCACCGTCAGCAGCAGGAAGAAGCCCGCGGTGCCGAGCGCCGCGATCACCGGCAGCCAGCTGTCGCCCGGCAGCACCATCAGGTAGCGCGGCTCGGCGCTCACCGGGCTGGTGGCGATGGTCTCGCGCAGGCCGGTGGCGGTATTGGGCAGGTAGTGCTGGCCGCGGTCCACTTCATCGGACAGCGTCGGCTGCTCCCACAGCGGGTTGCTCGAGGTGATGCGCGGGATGCTGCGGTTGCCATAGGATTCGGAGGTGAGCCATTCGAGCGTCGGCGCATTCCAGGGGTTGCCGACTTCCTTGTCGGGCCGGCGCAGGGTGCGCACCAGGTCGACGAAGAACAGTACGACGCCCGCGGCAAACACGAAGGCGCCGATCGTCGAGAGCATGTTCAGCAGGTTCCAGCCGAGGTTCGCATCATAGGTATAGACGCGGCGCGGCATGCCTTGCAGTCCGGTGATGTGCATCGGGAAGAAGGCCAGGTTGAAGCCGCCGAACATCAGCCAGAATACCCAGCGCGCCAGCGTTTCCGACAGCTGGTTGCCGTTGATGAGCGGGGTCCAGTAATACATCGCCGCGAACACCGGGAACACCATCCCGCCGATCAGCACATAGTGCAGGTGGGCCACGATGAAATAGGTGTCGTGCACCTGCCAGTCGAACGGGATCACGGCCACCATCACGCCGGTCAGGCCGCCCAGCACGAAGATGAACATGAAGCCCATCAGGAACATCGTCGGTGGGTTCATCTTCACGCGGCCGTTCCACAGGGTGGCGATCCAGGCGAAGACCTGGATGCCGGTGGGGATGGCCACCGCCATGCTGGCGGCAGAAATAAAACTCATCTCCAGCACGCCCAGGCCGGCGGTGAACATGTGGTGGGCCCACAGTCCGAAGGAGAAGAAGCCCACGCCCACCAGCGCCACCACCACCGCGCGCTGGCCGACCAGGGGCGTGCCGGCGATGGTCGGGATCATCGTCGACACCATGCCGGCGGCAGGCAGGAAGATGATGTAGACCTCGGGGTGGCCGAAGAACCAGAACAGGTGCTGCCACAGGATCGGGTCGCCGCCGCGGTCGGAGATGAAGAAGGGCCAGTCGAATGCGCGCTCCAGCTCCAGCAGGGCGGTGCCCGCGATCACGGCCGGGAAAGCGAAGACGATCATCACGGCCACCACCAGCATCGCCCATGCGTACACGGGCATGCGGCGCAGCGTCATGCCGGGCGCGCGGGTAAACAGGATGCCGACGATCAGCTCGACGGCGCCGGCGATGGCCGAGATCTCGATGAAGCCGATCCCCAGCAGCCAGAAATCGGCGTTCAGTCCGGGCGAGTATTTTTCGCCAGTGAGCGGCGGATACATGAACCAGCCGCCGTCCGGCGCCAGGCTGAAGAACAGGGTGCAGAAGAAGGCCAGGCCCCCGAAGGCGTAGGCCCAGTAGGCATAGGCGGACAGGCGCGGGAAGGGCAGGTCGCGCGCGCCCAGCATGTTGGGCAGCAGGTAGACCGCGATCGCTTCCACGATGGGGATCGCGAACAGGAACATCATCACCGTGCCGTGCATGGTGAAGACCTGGTTGTAGGTGCCGGGGCTGAGCAGTGTGTTGTCGGGCACGGCAAGCTGCGCCCGCATCATGAGTCCCAGGATGCCGGCCAAGACGAAGAACAGCAGCGCCATGCCGATGTAGAGCAGGCCGATGCTGGTGTTGTTCACCGAGGTCATGAAACGCAGGCCGGTCGGCGTGCGCCAGACTTTTTCCAGCTGCTCGAATTCGCCCTCGGGGCGGGGCAGCGAAGACGGCAGGGATGTTGGTACGACGGCGTCGGTCATTTCAGGTGCTCTAGATAGGTGGCCAGCGCGCTCAAGGTGTCGCGATCGAGGTCGTGCGAGCCGGGCATGAACACGCCCGGCTTGGCCTTGTGCGGGTCGGCGATCCAGGCTTGCAGGCTGCTGCGCTGGGTCGGCAAGGCGCCGGCGCCGATGTGCAGGCGGCTGCCGACATGGGTCAGGTCCGGCCCCAGGCGGGCGTCTTCGGCCACGCCGCGGATGGTGTGGCAGGCCTGGCAGCGCTGTTCCAGGAAGGCAGCGCGGCCGCGTTCCAGCACCTGGCTGCTGGCGGGCGCCGCGGGCCGGCCCTGGCGCGCCAGCCAGGCATTGAATTCGCCGGGCGTGGATGCGATCACGTGCAGCGCCATTTTCGCGTGCTGGGCGCCGCAGTATTCGGCGCACTGGCCGCGGTAGATGCCGGGCTTGTCGGTGCGCAGGGTCAGGCCGGTGACGCGTCCCGGCACCATGTCGCGCTTGCCGGCCAGCGCCGGTATCCACAGGCTGTGGATCACGTCAGCCGAATTCAGGCCGAGGTAGACCGCGCGCCCGGTCGGGATATGGATTTCGTTGGCGCTGACGATCTCGCGCCCGGAAACCGGGTCGTGGTAGCGCACTTCCCACCACCACATCTTGGCCGTCACCGAGATGGTCAAGGCGTCGCGCGAGGACTGCGGCGCCAGCTCGGTGCTGCGCCAGGTGCTCCACCCGAGCAGGGCGCTGAGCACCACGATGGGAAAGGCGATGCCCCCGCCCCCGATCCACAAGGTGGCGCGCGCAGGGCGTCCCTGGGGCCGCAGGCTCAGGGCCAGCAGCAGCATCACGGCCACGAAGATCAGGGCGGCGGCGCCGAACAGCACCCAGGCGAACTGGCTGATGATGGTGGCGTCCCAGCCGGCCGGGTGCAGTACCGATTGCAGGTTGTCGTTCATCCCGGCCTTATCGCAGCGTGTACAGGAAGGCCGCCATGTGGCGCGCCTCCTGTTCGGTGAGGCCCATCGGCGGCATCTCGGTGCCGGGTTTGACGGCATGCGGCACGCGCAGCCACTGCACCATGTTGGCAGGCTGGTTGGGGATGCCGCCCGCGATATAGCTCAGGCGGCCGATGGTGTCGAGCGCCGGAGCCTGTTCGCCGGCCGCGCCCTGCACCCCCGGAATGGTATGGCAGGCGCCGCACTGGTACTGGGTCACCAGGCGCAGTCCCTGCTGCACGTCGCCGCCGGGGACCGTCGTGGCGCCGGACTTCTCGCCGCATCCAGCCAGCGCCGCCATACAGGCGATCATCGCGCCGGCGCGTATGGTTTGGGGGACGAATTCGTGGAAAGAGATGGTGCGCACGCCTGGAAATCACAATTGTGGAGTGGCTTTTATAATACACAAAGAATGATGCAATTTTCTTAACTACTCCAATCGGACGCCCCTCTCGCATGCTCTCCAACCGCCACCGGCTGATCATCAAGACCGCCGTATTGACGCTGCTCGCGGCCGGCGTCACCGCAGGCGCGGCCGGCCTGGCCCTGCTGTACGGCGGCTGGTACAACATCGGCGCCACGGCCCAGCACTTCCCCTTCGTGTACACGGTGCTGGAAGAGGGCATGACGCAGTCGGTCCAGAACCACGCGCGGGAGGTGAAGGTGCCGGCCTTCGGCGGCGCGCAGCAGCTGCGGCGCGGCGCCCAGGTCTACCGCGAGAACTGTGTGCAATGCCACGGCGGGCCCGGGGTCGCCCAGTCGACCATCGGCATGAGCATGCAGCCGATTCCCGGTCCCCTGGTCGACGCCACCCAGCGCTGGCAGCCGCGCGAGCTGTACTGGGTGACGAAGCACGGCATCAAGATGAGCGGCATGCCGGCCTGGGAATACCACCTGGCCGACGAGGACATCTGGGCCGTGGTGGCCTTCGTGCGCACCCTGCCGGCGATGAGCGCCGACGACTACCGCGCCGCCACCGCGAAGGAGGCCACGCCATGAAGGCGCTGCGCTTGTCTTCGATGCTGCTGGCGCTGGGCGCGCTGGCCGGCTGCGTGCCGCCCGTGCCCCCTGGCGTGCAGGGCGACCCGGTGCGCGGCAAGATCGCGCTGACCCAGTATGCCTGCCAGTCCTGCCACATGATCCCGGCGGTCCCCGGCTCGAAGGTGTATGTTGGCCGGCCCCTTGCCGATCTTGGCAAGCGCAAGATACTGGTCGGCACGCTGGAGAACAACCAGGCCAACCTGGTGCGCTGGATCCGCGACCCGCAGGCAATCGACCCGCACACCGCCATGCCGAACATGGGGGTGACCGAACCCGATGCGCGCGACATGAGCGCCTATCTCCTCAGCCAGTAAGCCGGTACGCCCCGGCGATCCTTGGTATCATCGCCGCCTCGGCCCTGCATGGGCCTGACTACTCACGGGAAGACAAGCATGAGATTGGTGCGCTATGGCCGCCCAGGCAAGGAAAAGCCGGGCCTGTTCGACGAAGAGGGCCGCCTGCGCGACCTGTCCACGGTAATCGACGATATCGACGGCTCGGTATTGTCCGACAAGGCCCTGCGCAAGCTGGCAAAGCTCGACTGGAAGACGCTGCCGCTGGTACGCGGCAACCCGCGCCTGGGCGTGCCGGTGAAGGGCGTCGGCAAGTTCATCGGCATCGGCATGAACTATGCCGACCACGCCGCGGAGACCGGCTCCGCGGTGCCGGCGGAGCCGGTGTTCTTCACCAAGGCCATCAGCTCCCTTTCCGGTCCGGACGACCCGATCCAGCTGCCGAAAGGCTCGAAGAAGACTGACTGGGAAGTCGAACTGGGCGTGGTGATCGGCACCCGCGCGCAGTACGTGAACGAAGAAGACGCTTTGACATTCGTGGCCGGCTACTGCGTGGTCAACGACGTCTCCGAGCGCGCCTTCCAGTTCGAGATGGGCTCGCAGTGGGACAAGGGCAAGGGCTGCGACACCTTCGGCCCGGTCGGCCCCTTCCTGGTCACGCGCGACGAAGTCTTCGACGTGCAGGACCTCGATCTCTACCTGGAACTGAACGGCAAGCGCATGCAGACGGGGAATACCTCGACCATGGTGTTCACGGTGGCGCACATCGTCAGCTACGTCTCGCGCTTCATGACCCTGGAACCCGGCGACATCATCACCACCGGCACCCCGCCAGGCGTGGGCATGGGCCGCACGCCGCAGCGCTTCCTGAAAAAGGGCGACAAGCTGCGCCTGGGGATTGCGGGGATCGGGGAGCAGCAGCAGGAAGTGGTGGCGTTTCCTAAGTAAGCGGCGCGCGCCCCGCTAGTCCGGCATCGCCTCCACGCTCGATGCCGGCACCGCCGTCCTGGCCGTATTCATCACCATCGCCAGGAAGGTGTAATACCCGTTCACCCCCATCAAATCCACCACCCCCTGCTCGCCGAACAGCGCAAGCGCATCCGCATAGACCCGGTCCGACACCGATTTGCGCTCGTGCAGCTCGACGCAGAAGTCGTGCACCACCGCTTCGTCCACCAGCATGTCCTCGGGCCGGCGCCGCTCGGCGATGGCCGCGATCACCGAACCCGGGATGCCCACCTGGGCCGCGATCGGCGCGTGAATCGCCCATTCCACCTGCTGGTTCCACTGCCGCGCCGTGACCATGATCGCCAGCTCCGACAGCCGCACCCCGATCGCGCTGCGGTAGCGCAGGTATTCGCCCATGCGCTGCGCATACTCCATCAGCTCGGGGCTGCGCAGCAGCGGCACGAAGGGGCCATAGACCGCGCCGCGCGGGCCGTCGATGATGGCTTGTGCGGCGGCGCGCTGGGCCGGCGTCATGTCGGCGGGGGCGATCGGTCCGAGTCGGTCGGTCATGGGATGGGGCAAATGTTGTAATTGGAAAATAATTGCATAGCGTCCGGTAAAAATCAAAAGAACCGGCGCGCCGCACGCTTATTGTCAAAGTCGTTCTTCTTACGATGGGAGTCGCAATGAGCCATATCCTCCACCGCAACCTGCGCCAGGTACCGCCGCTCGCGGTGGCGGCCAGCGGCATCCGCATGCACGACAGCGTCGGCCGCAGCTATATCGACGCCAGCGGCGGCGCGGCCGTCTCCTCCCTGGGCCACGGCCACCCCGACGTGATCGCCGCCATGCACCGCCAGATCGACCGCTGCGCCTATGCGCATACCTCGTTCTTCACCACCGACGTGGCCGAGGAACTGGCCGACCGGCTGATAGCCGGTGCACCGCAGGACATTGGCGGCGTCTATCTGGTATCGGGCGGCTCGGAAGCGGTGGAGACGGCGCTCAAGCTGGCGCGCCAGTACTGGGTCGAGGCGGGCGAACCGCAGCGCAGGCTATTTGTGGCGCGGCGCCAGAGCTACCACGGGAACACGCTGGGCGCGCTGGCCGTGGGCGGCAACGAGTGGCGCCGCAAGGCATTCGCGCCGCTGCTGATGGATACGGTGCGGGTCTCGGCCTGCTACGAATACCGCGGCCGCGTTGGCTACCGGAGCGTCGACGACTACACCGCCGGCCTGCTCGACGAACTGGAAACCCGCATCCTCGAAGCCGGCCCGGAAAACATCATCGCTTTCGTCGCCGAGCCGGTGGTCGGCGCCACCGGCGGTGCGATCCCGCCCACGCCCGGCTATTTCCAGGGCGTGCGCGACATCTGCGACCGCTACCGCATCCTGTTCATCGCCGACGAAGTCATGTGCGGGATGGGCCGCACCGGCAGCATGTATGCGATCGAGCAGGATGGCGTGGCGCCCGACATCATCGCGATCGCGAAGGGCCTGGGCGCGGGCTACCAGCCGATCGGCGCGGTGCTGGCGCACCAGACCATCGTCGACTGCCTGCGGGGCGGCAGCGGCATCTTCCAGCACGGGCATACCTATATCGGCCACCCGGTGGCGGCGGCGGCGGCGCTGGAAGTGCAGAAGGTGATCGAGCGCGACGATCTATTGGGGCGGGTGCGCAGCCGCGGTGCGACCCTGCGGCGCATGCTGGGCGACGTCTTCGGGACCCACGAGCACGTGGGCGACATCCGCGGCCGCGGCCTGTTCCTGGCGCTGGAATTCGTCCAGGACCGCGCGACCAAGGCGCCGTTCGCGCCGGAGCGCAAGCTGCACGCGGCGATCAAGGCCAGGGCGATGGAGTGCGGGCTGATGGTGTACCCGATGGGCGGGACGATCGACGGGCTGCACGGAGATCATGTGCTGCTGGCGCCGCCCTTCATTGCGACGGCGGCGGATTTGTCGGAGATCGTGTCGCGGCTGGCGGATGCGGTGGAGGCGGCGATCCGCACGTAGGGTGGGCGGCTCAACACGGGGCGGCGATCAGCCTATGGCAGGCGCGCCGCCCGCGCGTTCAAGCACGACATGAACAGCCGCTGCGTCTGCGTTGGGGGGAGTTGACCGCGCGGGCGGCAATCACGGCGCAGGAGAAACACGCCGAAGGGTGCAGCCGCCCACCCTACGCCAGCACCTTCCTGAACCACGTCGAGATATCCCGCACCTCTTCCAGGCACAGCGAGTGCTGCATCATGTACTCGTGCCACTCGACCTGGTAGCCCAGCTTCTTGAGCACTTCCATCGATTCCTGCGCGCGGGCGAACGGCACCACGCCATCCTGGCGGCCGTGGGCCATGAAGATGGGCGTGGCCAGGCTTTCCTCGGTGCGCTCGGCGCCGGCGCTGCTTGCGAGCGGCAGGTAGCCCGACAGGCAGAGCATGCCCGCCAGTTTCTCGGGATGGCGCATGCCGGTTTGCAGCGTCATCGCGCAGCCCTGCGAGAAGCCGGCCAGGATGATGCGCGAAGCCGGAATGCCGCGCGCCTTTTCGCGCGCGATCAGCGCTTCCACGTCCAGCTGCGAGGCGCGCAGGCCGCCTTCGTCTTCGCGGCGGGTCAGGTCGGTGGCGACGATGTCGTACCACGAGCGCATCACGTAGCCGCCGTTGATCGTCACCGGCATGGTCTTCGCATGCGGGAACACGAAGCGGATGCCGGGCAGGCCGGCCATGTCGAGCTCCTGCACCATCGGCACGAAGTCGTTGCCGTCGGCGCCCAGGCCGTGCAGCCAGATGACGGCGATTTCCGGGTTCGGTGCGGTTTCGATCTCGATGTTTTCCAGCAGCTGGTTCATGTGTTTCCTTGTTTATGCAGCAGAAGCGCGCAGCGCCGACTTCGGACGGAAGGTCTTGGAGACGAGAGGATCGGTTTCCATGTAAGGTCCGCCGATCAGGTCGATGCAATACGGGACCGCGGCAAAAATACCGCCGACGACCGTGTTGCCGGCGTCGTCCTTGAGGCCTTCGAGCGTTTCCTTGATCGACTTCGGCTGGCCCGGCAGGTTCATGATCAGCGCCGCGTGGCCGGCTGTCTCGCGGATCACCGCGGTCTGGCGCGACAGGATCGCGGTCGGCACGAAGCGCAGGCTGATCTGGCGCATCTGCTCGCCGAAACCCGGCATTTCTTTCGTCGCCACGGCCAGCGTGGCCTCGGGCGTGACATCGCGCCGCGCAGGGCCGGTGCCGCCGGTGGTGAGCACCAGGTGGCAGCCGACCTGGTCGACCAGGTCCACCAGGGTGCGTTCGATCTCCGCGCGTTCGTCGGGGATCAAACGCGTCTCTAACCGGTATGGCGTGGTGATTGCTTGCGCCAGCCAGTCGGCCAGGGCAGGAATGCCCTTGTCCTCGTAGACCCCGCCGCTGGCGCGGTCCGAGACCGAGACCAGGCCAATAATCAGCTCGTGATGCGCCAGTTCCTGATTACTCGTCGCCGGACTCGTCATCGACCGCTTCCTCGTCGTCGCCTTCCGATTCGGCCTGCTTCGACTTCTTGTTCAGGTCCTTCAGGATCTGGAAGATCTCGCGGTAGGCTTTCGGCGGCTTGTTCTCCGCCTGCTCCTTGCGCGCGTTGCGGATCAGGGTGCGCAGGTGCTGCACGTCCAGTTCCGGCGCTTCTTCGAGCAGCTTGGTCAGGGCCGTGTCGTCGGTGAGCAGCTTCTCGCGGCGGCGCTCGAGGGCGTGCAGCGAGGCGGTTTCGGCTTTGGAGGCGCCTTTCCAGCTGTCGATGGCGCGCTGGATGACGGCCACTTCCTCTTCATCGAGGGTACGCATCTTCTTGCCCACGAACTGCAGGGCGCGGCGGCGGCCTTCGTGGTTGGTGATGGATTGGCAGGTCAGGATGGCGTCCTTGACGTCCTCGGGCATCTCGATGCGCTTGACCCGGTCGCGCGCGGCGTCGACGAGCTGTTCGCCAAGCTTTTGCAGCTCGTTCGAGTGGCGCTTGGCCTCTGACTTCGATGGGCGTTCGTATTCTTGCTCGAATTCGTTGGACTGGAAGCCCACGGAGCCGCGATTTGGATTAGGCATGATTTGGATTGATCCGATTGGCACTGGGCCGATCAGTGAAAACTGTAAACGGCTGCTATGATAACTGTTTTAGGGCTCGCTACGAAAAACACTATATGAACGACTCCGCTTTCACCCACACCCAGGACCAGCTGAAACAGCTCGCCCGCGACGTTTTGGCGTACGCAAAAGAGCAGGGCGCGACCGACGCCTCGGTGGAAATCAGCGAGGGAAGCGGATTATCAGTTTCTGTACGTAAAGGAAAAATCGAGACCATCGAGCAAAACCGCGACAAGGGCATCGGCGTCACCGTCTATGTCGGCCAGTGCCGCGGCAACGCCAGTACCTCCGATTTCTCCAGCGGCTCGCTCAAGGCCACCGTCGAAGCGGCCTGGAACATCGCCCGCTTCACCGCCGAAGACGACTGCTCCGGCCTGCCCGACGCCGACCTGCTGGAAATGAACCCGCGCGACCTGCGCCTGTTCTACCCATGGCAGGTCAGCACCGAAGAATGCGTGGAGCTGGCCCAGCGCTGCGAAAACGCGGCGTTTGAAGTTGACCCGCGCGTGACCAACAGCGAAGGCGCCAGCGTCTACGTGCAGCAGTCGCATTTTGTCGGCGCCAACAGCCGCGGCTTCATCGGCGGCTACCCGTTCTCGCGCCACACAATTTCGGTGGCCCCCATCGCCGGCAAGGGCAACAAGATGCAGCGCGACGACTGGTACACCTCGGCGCGCGACCCGAAAAAACTGGGCAAGCCGGAAGCGGTGGGCCGCTACGCCGCCGAGCGCGCGCTGGCCCGCCTGAACGCGCGCAAGCTCGATACCCGCACCTGCCCGGTGCTGTTCGAGGCGCCGCTGGCCGCCGGCCTGCTCGGCGCTTTCGTGCAAGCCGTCTCGGGCGGCGCGCTCTACCGTAAGTCCACTTTCCTGCTCGACACCCTCGGCAAGCAGGTGTTCCCGGACCACATCAACGTGGTGGAAGACCCGCACCTGATCGGCGCGGTCGGCTCGGCGCCTTTCGATGAAGAAGGCGTGAAAACCGTCCGCCGCAAGGTCGTCGACAACGGCGTGCTGCAGGGTTATTTCCTGTCGTCTTATTCGGCACGCAAGCTGGGCATGCAGACCACCGGCAATGCCGGCGGCTCGCACAATCTCGACATGGTATCCACCCAGACCAAGCTGGCCGACAATTTCGAAGGCATGCTGCGCAAGATGGGCACCGGCCTGCTGGTCACCGAGCTGATGGGGCAGGGCGTGAACTACGTCACCGGCGACTATTCGCGCGGCGCCTCCGGCTACTGGGTCGAAAACGGCGTCATCCAATACCCGGTCGAAGAAATCACCATCGCCGGCAATATGCGAGAAATGTTCCAGCAAATCGTGGCCATCGGCAACGATGTCCTTACCCGCGGCAACAAGTCCACCGGCTCGATCCTGATCGAGAAGATGGTCATTGCCGGCAGCTGACAGGAGCAGGCCATGAGCAAATTCATTCGCATCGACAAGGACAACATCCCGAAGAAGGCGGTTCTGCTCAACCTCGACCTGGTCGCCACGGTCGAGCTGGCGCCGCAGTCCGACCTGCTCAGCTCGAACAACGACGAGAAGCGCATGTACGCCAACCTGCTGTCTGGCGACAAGACCACCCTGGCCACCGTGCATTTCGACAGCGTCGAAGATGCCCACGCCTGGGTCGCGACCCACCTCGACGTCAAGCTGTAACCCCTGCCGATGGCCGCCAACAAGACGGTGGCGAACGATGCCAGCGTGCGCGCCTACCTGGACGCCATCCCTGACGACGCGCGCCGCCGCGACTGCGAGGCGATCGCCGCCATGATGCAGCAGGTGACCGGAGCGCCGCCCGTCATGTGGGGGCCCGGCATCGTCGGCTTCGGCAGCTACCACTACGTCTACGAGAGTGGCCGCGAGGGCAATGCCCCGCTGACCGGCTTCGCCTCGCGCAAGGGCGACATCAGCATCTACCTCGATTGCGACGCGCCGTCGCTGCAGGCCTTCCGCGACACACTCGGGCGTCACAAGATGGGCAAGGCTTGCCTGTATGTGCGCGCGCTTGGCGACGTCGACGCCGCCGTGCTGGAACGGATGGTGGCGGCCTCGGTGGCAGTCACGCGCGCGCGCTACCCCGCTTGACTAGCCGTAAGGCGTGAACGGGATGCCGTTCGCGATCAGTTCGGCCACCCCATCCACGTTCTCACCGCTCTCACTGATCATCGCCAGCACGCCGACCAGGTCGGCCTTCTTGCTGTCCAAAATATCCAGCCAGTAGGCGTAGCCCGCCGCTTCCGGGGCGCGGTGCAGGATGTTGGTGTACAGGCGCGTGACCAGTTCCGCATTGGTCGGCGCGGCGCCATACAGGTCGGCGAACTCTTTCGATGCGATGAAGCCCACGGCCAGGTCGTGCACGGTGGCGCCCTTGTCCATGCTGGCTAACCAGAAGCCCATTCCGCCCAGGTCCGGAGCGCGATCGAACGCGGCCCGGTAGATGCGGAAGGCCTGGCCGGCCACGCCGTCAATGTCGAGCGCCATGCCCACGCCGTCGCCGAAGAGCAGGCGTTCGACGCCGACCAGGGTGTCGGTGCCTTCGCCATTGGCGGTGCGCTGGTCGAACACGCGGAAGTTATCCTGGCCGCCCTTGACGGAATAATTGGCGAAGGCGCCCGCATAGTGGGCGCTGTCCCGGCCTTCGCCGCCGACCAGGGTGTCGTTGCCGGCGCCGCCAAACAGGATGTCGTTGCCGGCGCCGCCGTCCAGGAGGTCGTTGCCGGCGCCGCCGGTAAGCAATTCATCGCCGACAGTGCCGACGCTGGTGACCGGCGGGGCCGTGACGACTGGTGATGGTGGTGGTGGTGGTGGTGGTGGTGGCGGCGGCGGCGGCGGAGGCGGCGGCGGAGGGGGAGGTGGTGGCGGAGGAGGCAGCACAGGCTGATTGGCCGACCCGTCCGGCGCGTAGCCGTTGGCCATGTTCGCCGCCGTCAGCTGGTTCTTGTCGACGTTCTTCAGCGTGAGGAGATCCTTGTGGACCCCGCTGTTGTCAGGGTCGACCTGGAGCACGGCATCGGCGCCGCGCTGGACGAAGCGGAATTGGCCTGTCGCGAACGGCGAGATGGCGCCCTGCAGCTCGGTGTACCACCCGCGCTCGAAGGCATCGAGCACGTCGCCGCCGGCGCCGGCCTGAAAGTCGGTAATCGTGAGCGAGCCTTGTGTTTGCAGGCCGTAGGTCGAGAAGCTGTCCTTGCCTGCGCCGCCGCTCATGACGATGTCGAGCGGCACATACAGTGCCGGCCGGGCCCGGAGCACGTCGTCGCCGGCGCCGCCGTCCATGCTCACCCGCAGGCCAGGCGTCGGGAGCTGGACATTCGACTCGAGCAGCAGGCTGTCGTTGCCATCGCCGCCACGCAGGACATCGCTGCCCCGCCAGCTCACCAGCTGGTCGTCTCCTGCTCCGCCCTCGAGGAGATCGTCGCCGGTGGCTACCGGAACCTTGGCGCCGGGTGGCGAGTCGGAAGACCAATCGCCGTTCAGCCGGTCGTTACCGTCTCCACCCAGCAAGTGGTCGTTGCCGCCCAGTCCATACAAGGTGTCGTTGCCTGCCCCGCCGGAAATGGTGTCGTCCAGCCAGCCGCCCTGGATGGTATCCGGATGGTCCGTGCCTGTGAGGCTGCGGCCGGTGCTGGAGCCGTTGGGGTTGAAGCCCCAGACCACGTTGGCGGCGCCGATGGCTGCCTTGTCGATCCCGGCAAACACGATCACGTCCCGGTAGACCGTCTGGCCTGCCTCGAGTACCGGCGCCTGCAGCACCGCGTTCGCGCCTCGCTGCTCCATGCGCATGCCGTTCCCGTCCGCGAAAGGGTTCGGTCCCCTCGTGTAGTTGACAAACCCCGCGAGGTCGAGCAGGTCTCCGCCTTCGCCGGTCTGGAAATCGAGAATCCTCATTGGCCCGCTGGATGGCACGGTATGCACCCGGTAGGTGTCCTGGCCGGCGCCGCCATCGGCCACGATGTCGACCTGCTGGAGGCCACCCAGGCCGGCAATGACGAGATCGTTGCCATCGCCCCCGTGGATGGTGACAGTCGCCGCCGTCCCCACGGACGCCAGGTTGATGACCACGATGCTGTCGTTTCCCGCCCCACCGTCGAGCGTGATGCTGCCTCCGGCGCCGGAACCGAACAGGTCGTCGTCGCCGGCGCCTCCCAGTAGTTCCCCGCCCTTCACCGACCAGGTAGTTAGCCTGTCGTTGCCGTCGCCCCCGTCAAGCCGGTTGTTGCCGATATTGTCGACCAGTTCGTCCGCGCCAGCACCTCCATACAGCTTGTCGTCGCCGTAGTCGCCGTATAGCCGGTCGCGGCCGGCGTCGCCGTACAAACTATCGGCGCCGTAGTTACCGTAGAGGGTGTCGTCGCCTTCTCCGCCGCGCAGGCTGTCGTCGAGGCGGCCACCGTGCATCAGGTCCGGACCGGCGGTTCCACTGCGTTCATATCCGGCGGACGAGCCGTCGGGGCGTGCGCCATCGCTGAAGTTGTCGCCGGTGAGCGATGCCAGCGCGATGTTGCGAAGGATGACGACGTCAAGCCAGCCCGGGTAGGCGCCCGTCCCATCGCGCTGGATGACCGTGTCGCTGCCGCGCTGCTCGATGCGCAGCGCGTTCAGCGGCCCGAACGGACTGCCGCTGCCATCGACGTAGTTCAGCAGCGAAAAAATGTCGAGCGTGTCGCCATTCGGCCCCGCCGCGAAGTCGGTGATGGCAAGGACCGGCAGCCCTCCGTTCGAGGAAAAGCTGTAGGTGTCGCGGCCTTCGCCTCCGGTGGCCTGGACCGCCAGGCCGGGAGCGCCCCATGCACTGACCTCGATGCTGTCGTCGCCCGCGCCGGCATCGATCTGCATCGTCGCCTGTCCTGGCGCCTGCAGGTGGGACCAGACGACCTCGATGCGGTCGTTGCCCAGGCCGCCGATGACTGTATCGACATCGAGCGAGGCTTTGATGTCGTCGTTGCCCGCACCGCCATCGATGCTGGAAGGCAGGGGCGGATTGCCCAGGTAGTCGGAGCTGGCGGCCCGGATCGTATCGTTGCCGTTGCCGCCTTCGAACACGTTACTGCCGTAGCCGTCCGTCAGCCGGTCATCGCCTTCACCGCCGCGCAGGATGTCATTGCCTTCTCTACCGTCGAGACTGTCCGCGCCGGCGCCGCCGTCGAGCGTGTCGTTGCCCGCGTCGCCACTGAGGCTGTCGGATCCGCTCCCGCCAAGCAAGGTGTCGTTGCCTGCGCCCCCGTACAGGCGGCTGCCTTGGGCAGGATCTCCGGTGGCATCCAGCGTGTCGTTGCCCTTGCCGCCATGGAGCTCATCGCCGCCGCCATTGCCGCGTATCGTATCGTCGAGATCCTCGCCCCGGAGCGTCTCGTTCTGCCCGGTGCCGATCATGGTAAATCCGGTCTCGCTGCCGAGCGGGTCATAGCCGCCACTGAAACTGCTGCGCGACAGGGAATCGAGCGATACGCCGGCCAGCGTCACTGCCGGCTGGAACCCCTGGACCGCACCGGCGCCGCCGTCGGCATCGAGGTAGATCACGGTGTCGCTACCGACCTGCCCGGCCTTCAGGTAACCGGCCGCTCCGAAGGGGTTGCCCTCCAAGGTGCCCGGGAACAGGCCACGCAGCTCGAGCCGGTCGCCCTGGGCCGTGCTGAAATCGACGATGCGTGTCCCGGCGTGCGGCGCCAGCACCGCGAAGGTGTCCGCGCCGGCCCCGCCATGGGCAAGGACGGTGGCCGCGCTGCCGGTGACGTTCAGGATCAGCTGGTCGTTCCCGGCGCCGCCCGCCAGGCTGATGGTGCGCGTTGCGCTGTTTCCGGCATCGGCGACCATGAGCGTATCGTTGCCGTCGCCACCGAGCAGGGTATCGGCGCCCGTGCCGCCGGAAAGCGTATCGTCCCCAATGCCGCCGTCGAGCACATTCGTGCCGGTCGACGCGCTCTGGAGGGTATCGTTGCCGGCGCCGCCCTCCAGGCGATTATTGCCCTTCAGGTCGGCGCGTTCGTCGAGCCAGTCGTTCCCGGCCTCACCCAGCAGCGTGTCGTCGCCGCTGCCGCCCAACAGCCTGTCGTCGCCGTCGCCACCGTGAATGGTGTCGTTGCCGCCATACCCGAACAGCGTGTCCGAACCGCCACGGCCGTCGATGCTGTCGTCCATCACCGTGCCCGACAGTGAGTCGTAACTCTCGGTGCCGGTCTGGCTCAGGCCAACAGGGGAGCCGCCCGGATCGATGTCTCCGATAAAGTTCGCGCGGGTGAGGTGGCTGGTGTCGACACCTGCCAACACCAGCAGGGTGTGATATTCACCGGCTGCGTTGCCGCGTAGCTGGATGAGGGAATCGGCGCCTTCCGCGATCAGGCGCAGGAAACCGTTCGCGAATGGATTGCCATCGAAATCCGATCCCAGCAGTTTGAACAGGTCGATGCGGTCGCCGTTCGCACCCGCCGTGAAATCACTGATGCGCACGCGGGTCGTGGCGCCCGGCACAGTGGACACCTTGAGCGTATAGGTGTCGGCGCCGCTGCCGCCCGCAATGCTCAGCCGTGCGTCGGCCGGCCCGTCGAACGACAGCTCGATCCGATCGTCGCCGGCGCCGGCATCGATCACCGAGACGGAACTGCCGCCGGCCAGCGTGAGGTACAGGCTGTCATCACCGATGCCGCCGATGAAGTCGGCGCCGCTGTAGCCGGTCAGGGTATCGTTACCGCTGCCGCCATCGAGCGTGCCGGTGGAAGCGCTCCCGGCGATCAGCCGGT
Organism: Telluria sp. ZT3P39; assembly: GCF_059685935.1. Taxonomy (NCBI): domain Bacteria; kingdom Pseudomonadati; phylum Pseudomonadota; class Betaproteobacteria; order Burkholderiales; family Oxalobacteraceae; genus Telluria; species Telluria sp. ZT3P39. The sequence goes on along the minus strand of NZ_JCASIH010000001.1, from coordinate 394,752 downwards.
CGTCGCCCTCGCCACCGGCCAACATGTCGTCGCCGGCGTCGTCCCGGAGTTCGTCGTTTCCGCTGCCGCCGTCGAGCAGGTCGTCGCCCGCGCCGCCAGTGAGGCGGTCGTTGTGCGCATCGCCGTAGAGTTTGTCGTTGCCTTCGTCGCCGAACAGGTTGTCGAGGCCATCGTTGCCATGCAGGGTGTCGTTCCCGGCGCCGCCGACCATGTAGTCGCCGCTACCGTAATACGGATCGCCATTTTCATCGCCCCCATCGAGGGCGTCGTCGCCGCCATACCCATACAGGTAATCGACGCCGCCGGCGCCGGCCATGGTGTCGGCGTAGTCGCTGCCATGCAGGATGTCGTGACCTGGGGTACCCGTGGCATTGACGGGCGTGGTGCTGATGCCGGTCTTGAAATACACGACGACGTCGTATTGTTCAGCCAGGGCATTCCCGGCCAGGTCGAGGATGGCGTTCCGGGGGAAACGGGCCTGGTAATCGCTCTGCAGGATCAAGGGCGCTGGCGGGGTGAAGACCAGGGTGTTGCCCGACACCGCCAGATAAGGGCTGCTTGCGACATCCACCGAATACGAGGCGCCGCTATAGGATGTCAGCGTAAATGTCCCGCTGCCGAGTTTGATGGGCTCGCTGAACGTGAACACCAGGCCGGCGCTGGCGTCCTGGCCATTGACGGGCCCCGACACCAGCGCCGGCGGCGTGGTATCGACGACGTCGCCCGAGGAACCAGACATGGTTCCATATCCGGATTGTTCGACAGGCAGGTGTTCGGCAGGCTTGATCATGGCGCGGATGGGCAAAAAGTGACCGGCTACTATCGCCCACTCATCAAGACAAGTCGAGCAATTATCGCAACGGTTTCAACTTTATGCGCGGCGCATCCAGCCCCTTGTCCAGCCAAAGAAAACGCCCCGGAAAACGGGGCGTTGAAGCTTGCGATACCGCGCGGCGCCGGTCAGCCGTAAGGCGTAAACGGAATCCCGTTCGCGATCAGTTCCGCCACCCCGTCCACGTTCTCGCCGCTCTCGCTGATCATCGCCAGCACGCCCACCAGGTCGGCCTTCTTGCTGTCCAGGATGTCCAGCCAGTAGGCGTAGCCCGCTTGTTCCGGCGCGCGGTGCAGGATGTTGGTGTACAGGCGCGTGACCAGTTCCGCATTGGTCGGCGCGGCGCCATACAGGTCGGCGAACTCCTTCGATGCGACGAAGCCCACGGCCAGGTCGTGCACGGTGGCGCCCTTGTCCATGCTGGCTAACCAGAAGCCCATTCCGCCCAGGTCCGGAGCGCGATCGAACGCGGCCCGGTAGATGCGGAAGGCCTGGCCGGCCACGCCGTCGATGTCCAGGGCCATGGCGCCATCGGCGAAGGCCAGGCGCTCGACGCCTTGGAGGATGTCGCTGCCGTCGCCGCCGGTGGCGCGCTTGTCGACCACTTTGAAGCCGCCGGCGTCGCGCGTGACCGTGTAGTTGCTGGCCGCGCCGCTGTAGCGGGCGCTGTCCATGCCGTCGCCGCCGATCAGGGTGTCGCTGCCGGCGCCGCCGACCAGCACGTCGTTGCCGGCGCCGCCGTCGAGGCGGTCGTTGCCGGCGCCGCCGGTGAGCAGCTCGTCGCCGACGGTGCCGACACTGGTCACCGGCGGGGCGGTGACGACCGGTGGCGGTGGGGGCGGTGGTGGCGGAGTCACTACCACTGGTGGCGGTGGTGCAGGAGGCGTGACCACCGGTGGAGGTGGAGGTGGAGGTGGAGGTGGAGGCGGAGGCGGAGGCGGAGGCGCGACCACGCCGTACTGGACGTTCTCGACGATATTCGCGGACGTGATGTCGCCCACCTTGACGCCGGTGAGTACGACCATGGTAGTGAAAGCCTGGGCAGCAAACAGGCCATCGGCATCCAGTTGCAGGTGCGTATCCGCGCCGTTCTGGATAAAGCGCAGGTAGCCTTTTGCGAACGGATCCGGAATCGCCGCAAGATCGATGCCAAGCTTGGCTACGGCGATCTTGTCACCTCCCGCGCCTGCCTGGAAGTCGGTCACGGTGAAGGTCTGGCCGCGTGCCTCGAACGTGTCGCTGCCGGTCCCGCCGGTGACGACGAAGCGCATGTCCCTGGCGGCGAACGGGTTCTTGTAGATGCGGAACAGGTCGTCGCCGGCACCACCGAGCAGGTCCGCCTGCAGCGCGGGGTTGGTCTTGAATTCCCAGGCGAAGACCAGGAGGTCATTGCCTGCGCCGCCGTCCAGAACCAGGGTGTCGAACAGGGCGGCAGGGGGCACGAAGCCAGAATAAGCCACGACGGTATCGTCGCCGTCCTCGCCCTGCAGCAAGCCGCGACCGGCACCTTGCACATAATCGTTGCCGGCGCCGCCCCGCAGGGTGTCGCCGCCGGACAGGTCGTACAGGTCGTCGTTGCCTTCGCCACCTTCCAGCAGGTCCTTGCCGTAATGACCGTCAAGGATGTCGTTGCCGGCGCCGCCCCGGATAGTGTCGTCCAGCCAGCCGCCGGTATGGTCGTCGTCGCCGGCGGTTCCGTTCCAGGTCACGCCCACCGTGCTGCCGTCAGGCCGCAGGCCATGCATCATGTTGTCGGCGGTGAGGGTGTTCTTGTCCAGGTTCTTGAGGGTGACGAGGTCCTGCTGCTGTAACGGTCCCGCGCCATCGGCATCGATTGCGATGACCGTGTCGGCGCCGCGCTGCTCAACGCGGTAGTGTCCGGTGGCGAACGGCGAGGCGACCAGCACGGGGAAGCCATAAATGTCGAAGATATCGAGCAGGTCGCCGCCCGCGCCGGCCTGGAAATCAAGGATGGTGAGCGAGGCTGTCGGCGTGAGGGTGTCGATGCGGTAGGTGTCGCTGCCGGCGCCGCCATCTGCAGTCACGTGTACCTTCGACTGCGGCATGTGGATGAAGAGATCGTTGCCGGCGCCGCCATGCAGCGTGACCGTGGGGGTGGATGCGCCCGCTTGCACCAGCCAGACGCTGAGTACGTCGTCGCCTTCGCCACCGTCCAGCACGTCGCCCGCACCGGCGGCCTGAAGCTCATCATTGCCATCGCCGCCCAGCAGCACATTGTTGCCATCCAGGCTGGCGTGCAGGGAATCGTTTCCGGATCCGCCTTCCATCCGGTTGCTGCCATAGCTGTCGAACAGGCTGTCGTCGCCGTCGCCGCCCACGAGCAGGTCGTCGCCTTGTTCGCCATTCAGTCTGTCGTCGCCGTCGTCGCCGTACAGGCTGTCGTTGCCGCGACCGCCACGGAGTTGATCGTCGCCCGTGCCGCCGTGCAGCTCGTCCTGCAGGATCCCTCCCAGCATGAGGTCGGCCTCTGCCGTTCCAGTCAGGACCCATCCGGTCTGCGATCCATCGGGACGCGCGCCATCGGTGAAGTTATCGTTGGTCAGCGTCTCGACCTGCAGGTTGCGCAGCACGACGGTGTCGATCCAGGTGGACGGCCCATTGGCGCCATCCGCGTCGCGCTGCAGCACCGTGTCGGCGCCGCGCTGCTCCATGCGCAGCCGTCCGGACCCGAAGGGGTTCGCATCCGATATTCCGGCGATCGAGAAGACGTTCAGGATGTCGCCGCCGGCGCCAGGCTGGAAGTCGGCGATCGTCAGCAGGGGAAGCTGGGCGGCGTATTCGAAGCGGTAGCTGTCCCGTCCGGCGCCGCCGCTTGCTTCGACCGCGCGCAGGGCGCTGCCTGCGCCTTGCAGGCTGAGGGTGTCGTCGCCCTCGCCGCCGGCGATGGACAGCGGCGCAAGATTGGTGCTGGCGCCGGCCTTGACCACGATGCTGTCGTTGCCCTTGCCGCCCTCGATGCCGTCCACGGCGATCGAGACGGTGATCGTGTCGTCCCCGTCGCCGCCGTCCACGGCGCCAGTCCCGGACAGGTCGTTGATCCGGTCGTTGCCCGCGCCGCCCGCGAGGCGGTCATTGCCTTCGCCGCCTTCCATGTAATCGTCGCCTTCGCCGCCGTCGATGTCGTCGTTGCCTTTGTCGCCGATGATGGTGTCGCTGCCGGCAAGGCCAGCCATGACGTCGTCCATGGTGGTCCCGACCAGCGTGTCGTTGTCCGCCGTTCCGGTCATGACCCGTCCGGCATTGCTGCCGCTTGGGTCGTGGCCGCCAGTAATGTTTGCGCGCGTGAGCGAGGTCCGGTCGACGCCGGACAGGGTAGCGACAAGCGTGAACTGGTGAGTGTTCCCGGCTGCGCCGTCAGCGTCGGCGAACAGCAGCGTATCGGCGCCGGCCTGCTCCATTTTCAGGTAACCCGGCCTGCCGAAGGGATTGCCCTCCGAGTCACGGGGCATGAAGGCGTCCAGTGTGAGCTGGTCGCCGTCGGCGGCGTTGAAGTCGGCAATGCGCAGGCTCTGGGCGCCCTGGTTCAGCCAGAAGACGTCGGCGCCGCTGCCACCGCTGGCCGTGGTGACAGCCTTGGCGTTCGCCACCCAAATCTGCAGCTCGTCATTGCCGGCGCCGCCGTCGAGTACGAGCACGGGCGAGGTGGCCAGGTCCCGGTTGTCTGCGATGAGCACGTCGTTGCCGTCGCCACCGAGCAGCGTGTGCCGTCCCGCGCCGCCGTGGAGCCGGTCGTCCCCGCTGCCGCCGTAGAGCAGGTTGCTGCCCATGCCTTCCGCGCTCAGCTGGTCCTGGCCATCCCCGCCCTCGAGGATGTTCTCTTCGCCCGGCGCGGCGAAATCGGCCAGGCGGTCGTTGCCTGCGCCGCCGAGCAGCCGATCATTGCCGCTGCCGCCGGACAGGATGTCGTCTCCATCGAAACCGACCAGCAGGTCATTGCCTTCCTTGCCATTGAGGATGTCGTTTCCACCGAGGCCGTCGATGGTATCGTCGAGCTCAGTGCCGGTCAGTACATCCGCTTCGACGGTACCGGTGATCGTCAATCCTCTGGTCGAGACCCATGGCAGGATGCCGCCGGCGAAGTTGTCGGCGCCAAGGCGGGCAGCCTCGACGCCGGTGAGGTGCAGTATGGTCTGGTACCCGGCATCTTTTCCAGGCAGTGCACGTTGCAATAAGGTGTCTGCTCCCTGGACGAAGAGCCGCAGGCTGTGGTCCCGGAAAGGATCGCCAACATAATCGGCCGGCAGCAGCCGGCGCACGTCGATCTGGTCCCCGCCCGGGCCAACGGTGAAATCGAGCACGCTTACATGAACGTCCTTACCAGGCTGTCCGGCGCGGCTGTCCGGCACGTAGGTGTCGACGCCGTCGCCGCCGATGAGCTCGAGCAGTGCCGCCGCATTGTCCGTGAAACGCAGGACCATCGTGTCGTTGCCGCTGTCACCATAGGCCCGGGTCAGGATCGTGGCCGGGCTGGCCAGCGTGAGGTCGAAGCTGTCGTTGCCCTCACCGCCGGTGAACCAGGCGGTTGTGTAACCGGCCAGGACGTCGTCGCCGCTGCCGCCGTCGAGCCAGCCGTTCGAGTCTTTCCCCGTAACCAGCTGGTCATTGCCTTCGTCCCCATGCAGGTTGTCCAGTCCTTCCGTGTCCACGAGGAGATCGTCGCCGCTGCCGCCGTCGAGCACATCATTCCCTGCACCGCCGCGCAACTCGTCGTTGCCGGCGCCTCCGGTGAGGCGATCGTTGCCGTTGCCGCCGTCCAGAAGATCGTTGCCGTCCGGCCAGCCGCCGCCCCGTAGCGAATCGTCGCCGTCGTAGCCATACAGGCGATCGTCGCCGCCGGCGCCGTCCAGGATGTCCGCCCAATTACTTCCGTGAAAGGTATCGTTGTTGTCGGTGCCGGTCTTCTCGACCCGGATCGGGCTCAGGTCGAGCCTGAAATGCACGACGAGGTCGGTCGACTTGTCGGTGACGGCCCGGTTGCCGGCATTGTCCAGGATTGTTCCGCCGCCAAAGACAACCCGGTAGCTTGTCATGTACTCGAGGCCGTTAGGCGGAGTAAAAATCAGGGTGTCGCCTGACACCGTGATGTTCTGGTTTCCTTCTACCAGGGACGCATATGCGATGTCGCCGGACCCAGTCATCAGCATGACGAGGCCAGTGCCGAGCCGTATTGGTTCGTTGAACTTGAACACAAGCTGGTTGTCGACGATGGGGCCGTGCCAGAGGGGTGCGTCGAGCAGGATGGGTGCCTGGGTGTCCACAGTATCGGCGGAAGCGCGGGACATTGAGCCGACAGCGTCAGGGACGGGTTGCGGCAGAAGAAGGTCGGCGTAATTCATTATAGATAGGCAAGACTTTTAGAAGTCGCAACTATCCTCGAATCAACATTTATTGTCTAGAAATCTAAATAACAAAAGTGTAACCATGCAGGAGGCATAGCGCCGTTCCAGATGTGCAAACGCCCCGGACATCGGGGCGTTTGACCTGGTACGGGAAAGCAGGCCGTCAGCCCTGCTCGAGCCTGCTGAGCCGCTGCCCGAAAATCCCCCAGGTCCGCGGCTCGCCATCCACCGTTGCCTTCAGCACCCAGCCGGTGCCGACTTTTTCCACGGTGACCTCGGTCTCGAGCTCCCTGGCGACCTTCTCGGCCCAGGCCTTGGCCGAGCCCTGGCCCTTGAACAGTTCCTGGCCCTCGAACACCACGGTAGCGTCGAATACGGATGCGGCAAATACAGTCATGGTGGCCTCGTCCTTACTTGTTGCGCAGTGCGCGCACGGTGTTGAGCACCGGCTGGAGCACCGATGCGCCCAGGCGTGCGCTGCGGGCGCCGTCCCAGCCGACCAGCGGGTCCGGATCGTTGGCGTTGTCCTTGAACGGCAGTTCCAGCGTGAGCGACAGGCAGCCGAAGGCGTGGGTAATGTGCGGCGAACCCATGGTGAGCGTTTCTTCGGTGAACGGGGTCTGGCCGTAGCCGTGCACGTCCTGGAAGTCCGGGCTGGCGATCTTGAAGTCGTCGATGAAGCGCTGCTGGGCCGCGGCCTGCTCGGCGCTCCAGGTCGGCAGGGATTCGCTGCCGGCCACGAACACGTAAGGCAGGCCTTCGTCGCCGTGCACGTCCAGGCACATGTCGACGCCTATCTCGTGCATCTTCTGGCGCACCAGGAAGACTTCGGGGCTACGCTCCATGGTCGGGTTCATCCACTCGCGGTTCAGGTTCGCGCCGGCCGCGTTGGTGCGCAGGTTGCCGCGCACCGAGCCGTCCGGGTTCATGTTCGGCACCACGTAGAACACCGACTCGTTCAGGAGCTGGCGGCCGAACGGGTGGGCCGGGTCGAGCAGGGCATCCAGCATGCCTTCGACGAACCACTCGGCCATCGTTTCGCCCGGATGCTGGCGCGCGATGACCCAGACCTTCTTCTTTTCAGGCATTGGCTCGCCGATGACCAGCATGTTCAGGTCGCGGCCGTCGACGGTGGAGCCCAGGTCGAGCATGCGCACGTTCTCGGACATCTGGGCGCGATCGAGCAGTTCCAGGTGGCGTTCCCATGAATACGGTTCGAAATAGGCGTAGTAGACGCTGTCCATGCCCGGGGTATGCTCGATGGTCATGACGTCGCCGTCGAAGCTGGTCGGCACGCGGAACCAGTTCACGCGGTCGTAGCTGGCCATGGCCTGGTAGCCTTCCCAGCCGGCCGGATAGGCGGCCTGGCCGGCGTTGAGGAAGCGGATCGTGCACGCTTCGCCCTGGGCGCCCTGCAGGCGGAAGTAGAACCACTGGATGATCTCGGCGTGCGAGTCCTTACGGATGTTCAGGTCGATGGCGTTGGCGCTCGTGGCGTTCACGATCTCGATGGCGCCGGCGTCGAACTGGCTGCTGATCTTGATAGACATGGTATGTCCTGTTGTTGGGTGATGTCGGAAGATGGTGATGATACCGCAAGGGCTAATCCAGGCCGCCGAAGCGGTCATGGAAGTCGCTGCCGGCCGGCGGCGTGCCTTCGTCTTCTTTCAGCAGCATCGTCATGATGTGTTGCTCGGCCTGCCTGTAAGTCAGGCGATAGATCTGCCTGGCAAGCTCGTAGGCATCCGAGCCGGGCCATGGGCCGGGCAGCAGCTCGACCGGCAGCATCGGGTCGTGCAGCTGCACCCGGCGGTAAGCGTGGACCAGCAGGGTGCGGATGGCGAAGGCGTCCGGCGGGGCGATGCCGGCGCCTCCACCCAGCTGCGCCAGCACCGGCGTGAAGCTGTCGATGAACTGGCGGTAGCTGGCGATCACGCCGGACAGGTCCCAGCCGTCGCCCACCAGTTCCGCCAAAGAGCGCGAGCCGGCGCCGGGCAGCTCGGCCGCCTCGAACACGAAGACCTTGCCGGCGGCCCCGGTGCGCGCCAGGATCTCGCGCAGGGTGTCGCGGTCAGGGGCCGGATGCGCCATCACGCCCGTGGCCAGCATGGCGAAGCCTTCCCATTCCAGTTCCTTGCGCAGCAGGGTGCGCAGGTCGCCGTCGATGCTGCTAGTGGGCGCCAGCACGAAGCTCCAGCGGCCATCCCAGTGCAGTCCGGGCGGCGAATAGATGCGGCGGTTGGCGCGCTCGAAGCGCGGCAGGGCTGCGGGTTCCAATGCGTAGCGGCTGCGCCGGCCCTCGCGGCTGGCGGTCAGCCAGCCTTCCTGCACGAGGCGGAACACGCTGGTGCGCACCAGCCGATCGGACACGCCCAGTGGACCCAGCAGCTCGATCATGCTGCCCAGCCAGAAAGCGCCGCCGTGCGGGGCGATGGCGTCGCCGCAGAGCGTCATCACCAGCGATTTATGGCGCGGCGGGTCGCTCGCGAGGAGGTGGGCGATCCATTCGCTGCTTGAGCCTGGTTGCATGGGATTCTTCGCAATATGATTCAAAATTTCGGTGTACATCTGATTTTTTGTATCGTATTATGGATTCGATAGGTTTGCAAACGGAGAACCAACATGTACGCACAGATGGTGGAGACCGGACTCAAGAAAGTCCGTACCGAAGAGGACATGAGCGCGGAAGAACAAGCGTTCCAGGCGCGCATCGATGCCGGCATCAAGATCGAGGCCAAGGACTGGATGCCCGACGCCTACCGCAAGACCCTGATCCGCCAGATCTCGCAGCACGCGCACAGCGAGATCGTCGGCCAGCTCCCCGAGGGCAACTGGGTCACGCGCGCACCGACGCTCAAGCGCAAGTCGGTCCTGCTGGCCAAGATCCAGGACGAAGCCGGCCACGGCCTCTACCTGTACAGCGCCGCCGAAACGCTCGGCGTGTCGCGCGACGAGCTGCTGGCCGCCCTCCATTCGGGCAAGGCAAAGTATTCGTCCATCTTCAATTACCCGACATTGACATGGGCCGACATGGGCGCCATCGGCTGGCTGGTGGACGGCTCGGCCATCATCAACCAGATCCCGCTGTGCCGCTGCTCGTACGGTCCGTATGCGCGCGCCATGATCCGCGTCTGCAAGGAAGAATCCTTCCACGCGCGCCAGGGCTACGACATCATGATGAGTCTCGCCAAAGGCACGCCGGAGCAGAAGGCGATGGCGCAGGATGCGCTGAACCGCTGGTGGTGGCCTTCGCTGATGATGTTCGGCCCCTCGGACGCCGAATCGGTCAACAGCGCGCAATCGGCCGCCTGGCGCATCAAGCTGTTCTCGAACGACGAGCTGCGCCAGCGCATGGTCGACCAGACCGTGCCCCAGATCGAATACCTGGGCCTGACGGTGCCCGACCCCGACCTGAAATGGAACGAAGAACGCGGCTCGTATGATTTCGGCGCGATCGACTGGAGCGAGTTCCAGAATGTCCTGAAGGGCAACGGCCCCTGCAACCGCGAGCGCCTGCGCACCCGCGTCAAGGCCTACGAAGACGGCGAGTGGTTCCGCGACGCGCTGGTTGCCCACGCCGAGAAAAAAGCCGCTGCCAAAGCGGCCGCATAAAAAAATACACGGAGAGACAAGATGAGCAAAGAATGGCCCCTGTGGGAAGTCTTCATCCGCAGCCAGCACGGTCTGGCCCACAAGCACGTGGGCAGCCTGCACGCCCCTGACGCCGGGATGGCGGTGAATAACGCGCGCGACGTCTACACCCGCCGCAACGAAGGCGTCTCGATCTGGGTCGTGCGCGCCGTCGACATCGTCGCGAGCAGCCCGAACGACAAGGAAGCGCTGTTCGAGCCGGCCAACAGCAAGGTATACCGCCACCCGACCTTCTTCCCGATGCCGGAAGAAGTCAAGAACCTGTGAGCGCCGCCGTGGATTCGACGACTGCAAAAATCGACTACCTGCTGCGCCAGGGCGACAACGCCCTGATCCTGTCCCAGCAGCTGTGCCAGCTGTGCGGCAAGGGCCCGGCCCTGGAAGAAGACATGGCGCTGTCCAACGTCGCGCTCGATCTGCTGGGCCAGACCCGCATGTGGCTGAGCTATGCCGGCGAATTGGAGGGCAAGGGCCGCGACGAAGACCGCCTGGCCTTCCACCGCGACGCGCATGACTATCGCAACTGCCAGCTGGTCGAGCAGCCCAATGGCAGCTATGCCGAAGTATTGACTCGCCAGTTCCTGTTCGATACCTGGCATTACTTCCTGATGGATGGCTTGACGCGCTCGAGCGATGCGCGCATCGCGGAAATCGCCCAGAAGTCGATCAAGGAAGTGACTTACCACCTGCGCCGCTCCGGCGACCTGGTGGTGCGCCTGGGCGACGGCACCGATGTCAGCCACGCGAAGATGCAGGCCGCACTCGACGAGCTGTGGATGTACAGCGGCGAGATGTTCCTCTACGACGAAGTCGATAACGCGATGGTGGAGCAGGGCGTGGCCCCGGCTGCCGACACGCTGCGCCGCCAGTTCCTCAACCACCTGGCCGACGTATTGAGCGAAGCCACCCTGGTCATGCCGTCGCCGGAAGCTTACATGCAGCGCGGCGGCAAGCAGGGCCGGCACACCGAGCGCCTCGGCTTCATCCTGGCCGAGATGCAGTTCCTGCAGCGCGCCTATCCGGGAGCGCAGTGGTAATGACCGCATTGGGCGTGAGCACCGGCGATGTCTGGAGCTGGCTCGGCGAAGTCGCCGATCCGGAGATTCCGGTCATCTCGGTGGTGGACCTGGGCATCGTGCGCGACGTCGCCTTCGAGGGCGACGCCTGCATCGTGACGATCACGCCGACCTATTCCGGCTGCCCTGCGATGCAGGTGATTTCGGATTCGGTACGCGAAGCGCTGCAGGCACATGGCCTGGAAAACGTGCGCATCGTCAGCCGCCTGGCGCCTGCCTGGACCACCGACTGGATGAGCGAGGCCGGCAAGGCAGCTTTGAAAGGCTACGGCATCGCGCCGCCAGTCCAGCAGGCGATCGACATCAGCGGCCTGCACGCCGGCATCCGCCGCCGCGCCGCGCCCGAGGTCTCCTGCCCGAACTGCGGCTCGCCGCATACCCAATTGACGAGCGAATTCGGCTCGACGCCATGCAAGGCGCTGTACAAGTGCCTCGACTGCCGCGAGCCTTTCGATTATTTCAAGTGCCACTGAGAGCACCGAAGGAATCATGAGCAAATTCTATCCACTCACCGTGGCCAAGGTGAAGCACGAGACCCGCGACGCCATCGCCGTCACCTTCGACGTGCCGCCCGAGCTGAAATCCCAATTCGCCTACCAGCAGGGCCAGCACCTGACACTGCGCGCCATGATCGGCGGCGAGGACGTGCGCCGTTCGTATTCGATCTGCTCCGCGGTGCAGGACGATACCCTGCGGGTGGCGATCAAGCGCACCACGGGCGGGTTGTTCTCGACCTGGGCCAACGAAAACCTGCAGCCCGGCGCCCTGCTTGAAGTGATGCCGCCGATGGGCCACTTCAACGTGCCGCTCGAACCCGGGAGCGAACGCCACTACCTGGCCTTTGCCGCCGGCAGCGGCATCACGCCGATCCTGTCGATCGTCAAGACCACCCTGCTGGCCGAGCCGAAGAGCCGCTTCACCATCGTCTACGGCAACCGCGCTTCGTCGAGCGTGATCTTCCGCGACGAGCTGACCGACCTCAAGGACAGCTATATGGACCGGCTCAAGCTGGTGTATGTGATGAGCCGCGAGAAGCAGGACATCGAACTGTTCAACGGCCGCATCACCGAAGAGAAATGCGGCCATTTCCTGCGCCACTGGATCGATATTCGCGACATCGACGTGGCCTTCATCTGCGGCCCCGAAGACATGATGCACGGCGTTTCGCGCTCGCTGCAGGCAGCCGGCCTGGCCAAGGAAAAAATCCGCATCGAGCTGTTCGCCGCCAGCATCCCGAAGCACGAGCACAAGCCGCGCAAGATCGAGGCCGGCGTGCAGCACCTGACCGAAGTCACCGTCATCATGGACGGCAGCGCCGCCAGCTTCACGATGGACAAGGACAAGGAGTCCCTGCTCGACGCCGGCCTGCGCGCCGGCATCGACATGCGCTACTCGTGCAAGGGCGGCGTGTGCTCGACCTGCCGCTGCAAGGTGCTCGACGGCCAGGTGGAGATGGACGTGAACTACGCGCTGGAAGACTACGAAGTCGCCCGCGGGTTCGTGTTGAGCTGCCAGAGTTTTCCGATCACCGACAAGGTGGTTGTGGATTTCGATATCGCCGAATAAGCGCCTGGCCCCCGGGCCGCCGCATAACAATAAAAATCTGGAGACAACCATGACCTACGAATCCATCCAATTCAGCATCAACGCCGGCATTGCCCTGCTCACCCTGAACCGCCCCGATCGCCTGAACAGCTTCACCCAGGCCATGCACCTCGAAGTGCGCGACGCCCTCGAAAAACTCCAGGCCGACAAATCCGTCCGCGTGCTGGTCCTGACCGGCGCCGGCCGCGGCTTCTGCGCCGGGCAAGACCTGTCGGACCGCGCGGTCGAACCCGGCGCCCAGGGCGTCGACCTGGGCGAATCCGTCGAGAAGTTCTACGCCCCGCTGGTCCTGACGCTTAAATCTCTACCTATGCCGGTCATCTGCGCCGTCAACGGCGTGGCCGCCGGTGCGGGCGCCAACCTGGCGCTGGCCTGCGACATCGTGCTGGCCGCAAAATCGGCCAGCTTCATCGAAGCTTTCTGCAAACTCGGCCTGATCCCGGACACCGGCGGCACCTGGCATTTGCCGCGCCTGATCGGCCACGCACGCGCCACGGGCCTGGCCATGCTGGGCGACAAGCTCAGCGCCGAGAAGGCCGAGCAGTGGGGCCTGATCTGGGCCTGCGTCCCGGACGAGGCGCTGATGGATCAGGCCATGGCCATGGCCGAGCATTTCGCCGCGGCGCCGACCAAGGGACTGGCCTTCACGAAAAGAGCACTGAACGCCAGCTACGCCAACACCCTGCCGGAGCAGCTCAAGCTGGAAGGCGAGATGATGCGCGAACTGGGCTACACCCACGACTACCGCGAAGGCGTCGCCGCCTTCATCGCCAAGCGCCCCGCGCATTTCAAGGGAGAGTAAAAACATGCAGGCACTCCCGAAAGAAAGCATCATTGCCGTCATCGGCAGCGGCGCCATGGGCTCCGGCATTGCGCAGGTCGCGGCCAGCGCCGGCCACCAGGTGCTGCTGTTCGATACCCGCATTGACGCGGCCGACAAGGCCGTGGCGGAGATCGGCAAGACCTACGCCAGGCTGGTGGAAAAGGGCCGCATGAGCGCGGCCGACGCCGAGGCTGCGCACGCGCGCCTCAAGCGCATCGCCACGCTGCACGAAGCGAAAGAGGCCGCGCTGGTGGTCGAAGCCATCGTCGAGAACCTCGAGGCCAAGCGCGCGCTGTTCACGGAACTTGAAAGCATCGTAGGCGACGACTGCATCCTGGCGACCAACACCTCGTCGATCTCCGTTACGGCGATTGCCGCACCGCTACGCCGCCCGGAACGCCTGGTCGGCATGCACTTCTTTAATCCGGTGCCCCTGATGGCGCTGGTCGAAGTCATCAGCGGCATCGCCACCGGCAAGGCGGTTGCCGATACCGTCTACGCCACCTCCGAAGCCTGGGGCAAGAATCCGGTGCATGCGAAATCCACGCCCGGCTTCATCGTCAACCGCGTCGCCCGTCCCTACTATGCCGAGGCGCTGCGCCTGCTGCTCGAACAGGCCTCGGACCACGCCACGCTCGACGCCGTGATGCGCGACTGCGGCGGTTTCCGCATGGGGCCCTTCGAACTGATGGACCTGATCGGCCACGACGTCAACTTCTCGGTGACGAACTCGGTGTACGCCGCCTATTTCGGCGACCCGCGCTTCACGCCCTCGATCCTGCAGCAGGAACTGGTGAACGCCGGCTTCCTGGGCCGCAAGACGGGCCGCGGCTTCTACCGCTATGGCGAAGGCGTCGACAAGCCCGCCGTGCAGACGGAAGCACCGCAGGACAAGCCGGAATCGGTATCGATCGTCGGCAGCGAATCTCCCCAACTGGCTCCGCTGGCGGCACGCCTGGCAGGCGCCGGCTTCGACCTGTCGCATGAAGAAACCCTGGACAGCACGCCGGGCTTCGTGTGCCAGGGCGCAGCCGTCTACCTGAGCGATGGCCGCAGCGCCACCGAGCGCGCGGCCGAAAGCTGGCATGCGGACACCGTCGTCTACGACCTGATGCTCGACGCCTCCAAGGCCACCCGCATCGCGCTGGCCCGCGCCGACCAGTGCAGCATTGAAGCCTACAACGCGGTCGTCGGCATGTTCCAGGCCGCCGGTTTCGCCGTCACCCGTTTCGACGACGTGCCGGGCATGCTGGTGATGCGCACCGTCGCCATGCTGGCCAACGAAGCGGCCGACGCCGTCAACCAGGGCGTGTGCAGCGCCGCTGCCGTGGACATCGCGATGCAGAAGGGCGTCAACTATCCGCGCGGGCCGCTGGCCTGGGCCGACAGCGTGGGGCTGCAGCAGGTCGTGACCGTACTGGCCAACCTCGCCGCCACCTATGGCGAAGACCGCTACCGCGTCTCGCCGCTGCTGCGCCGCAAGCTGGCCGCCGACGGCGAGGGAGCGCGCTTCCATGCATAAGGACGCGCTGGCGCTGGCCGAACTGGCCGGCAAGACCATGTACGAACGCGACCCGGCCAGCCAGGCGCTGGGCATGCTGCTGGACGAGATCCGCCCGGGTTACGCGCGCATGTCGATGCGCGTGCGCGCCGACATGCTCAACGGGCATGCGACCTGCCATGGCGGCTATATCTTCATGCTGGCCGACAGCGCCTTCGCGTTTGCCTGCAACTCGCACAATTTCAATACCGTGGGCGCCGGCTGCACCATCGATTACCTGTCCCCGGGGCGCGAAGGCGACCTGCTGGTGGCCGAGGCGGTGGAGCAGGCGCTGGCCGGTAAAACCGGCGTCTACGACATCAGCGTGAGCAACCAGGAGGGACGCACCGTAGCGCTGTTCCGCGGGAAGTCGCACCGCGTCAGCGGCATGGTGGCAGAAGTTTTGCAGTAAAGCATTTTGAAAGTCGACTAGGAGGTCGAGATGGTCCAACGTAACCCTGCTCCTGGAGAGCTGGAACCGATTGAACGCGCCAGCCGCGACGAGCTGCAGGCCCTGCAGCTCGAGCGCCTGAAATGGTCGCTGCATCACGCCTACGAGAACGTGCCGCATTACCGCGCGGCCTTCGATGCGGCCGGCGTGCATCCGTCCGACCTCGAGTCGCTCGCCGACCTGGCGAAATTCCCCTTCACCGACAAGAAGACCCTGCGCGACAACTACCCGTTCGGCCTCTTCGCCGTACCGCGCGAGCAGGTGGTGCGCATCCACGCCTCGAGCGGCACCACCGGAAAGGCCACCGTGGTCGGCTACACCCAGCGCGACATCGATACCTGGGCCGGCGTGGTGGCGCGCTCGATCCGCGCCGCCGGCGGCCGCGCGGGCGACATGGTGCACATCTCCTACGGCTACGGCCTGTTCACCGGCGGCCTGGGCGCGCACTATGGCGCCGAAAAACTCGGCTGCACGGTGATCCCGATGTCGGGCGGCCAGACCGAGAAGCAGGTGCAGCTGATCCAGGACTTCAAGCCCTCGATCATCATGGTCACGCCCTCGTACATGCTGAACATCATCGAGGAATTCACGCGCCAGGGGCTGGATGCGGCGCAGTCCTCGCTCAAGGTCGGCATTTTTGGGGCCGAGCCCTGGACCGATGCGATGCGCCGCGAGATCGAAGAGCGCGCCGGTATCGACGCGGTCGACATCTACGGTCTTTCGGAAGTGATGGGGCCGGGCGTGGCCAGCGAATGCATCGAGAGCAAGGACGGTCCGGTGATCTGGGAAGACCATTTCTACCCCGAGATCATCGACCCCGACACCGGCGAGGTCCTGCCCGACGGCGAAGAGGGCGAACTGGTGTTCACCTCGCTGTCCAAGGAAGCGCTGCCGATCATCCGCTACCGCACCCGCGACCTGACCCGCCTGCTGCCGCCCAGCTCGCGCTCGATGCGCCGCATCGGCCGTATCACGGGGCGCTCGGACGACATGCTGATCATCCGCGGCGTGAACGTCTTCCCGAGCCAGATCGAAGAGATCATTTTAAGAATGCCGGCGCTGGCGCCGCAATACCAGCTGGTGGTGGCGCGCGATGGCCACCTCGATACGCTGGAAGTGCTGGCCGAATTGCGCGATGCTTCGCTGTCGCCGGGCGACGTGGAGCGGATCTCGCGCGAACTCCAGCACAGCATCAAGACCTATGTGGGCGTGACCACGCGCGTGAGCATCATGCCGCCGCAGGGCATCGAGCGCACGCTGACCGGCAAGGCCCGGCGCGTGGTCGACAAACGCCCCAAAACCATATGACAAGGAGATTCCATGACTGACGCATTCATCTGCGACGCCATCCGCACCCCCTTCGGCCGTTACGGCGGCGCGCTGTCCACCGTGCGCGCCGACGACCTGGGCGCGCTGCCGATCGCCGCCCTCATCGCCCGCAACAAGGACGTGGATTGGGGAGCGGTGGACGACCTGTTCTACGGCTGCGCCAACCAGGCCGGCGAAGACAACCGCAACGTCGGCCGCATGGCCGCGCTGCTGGCCGGGCTGCCGCAAGAAGTGCCGGGCAATACCATCAACCGCCTGTGCGGGTCGGGCATGGATGCCGTCGGCACCGCCGCGCGCGCGATCCGCGCCGGCGAGGCGAACCTGATCATCGCCGGCGGCGTCGAGAGCATGACCCGCGCACCCTTCGTGATGGCCAAGGCCGACAGCGCGTTCTCGCGCGCCGCGAAGATCGAGGACACCACGCTCGGCTGGCGTTTCGTCAATCCACTGATGAAGGCGAAATACGGCATCGATTCGATGCCGGAAACCGCCGAGAACGTGGCGCGCGAATTCAACATCAGCCGCGCGGACCAGGACGCGTTCGCGCTGCGCAGCCAGCAGCGCTGGGCGCAAGCCCATGCCGCCGGCTTCTTCAAGGACGAGATCGTGCCGGTCACGATCGCGCTGAAGAAAGGCGAGTCGCGCGTCTTCGACACCGACGAGCAGCCGCGCGAGACCAGCCTGGAAGCGCTGGCGAAACTGAAGGGCGTCGTTTCGCCGGACGGTTCGGTCAGCGCCGGCAACGCGTCGAGCCTGAACGACGGCGCCTGCGCGCTGCTGCTGGCATCAAGCGAGGCCGCAGCCCGCTATGGTTTGACCCTGCGCGCCCGTGTGGTGGGCATGG
The DNA here is from genome assembly GCF_059685935.1 of Telluria sp. ZT3P39. Lineage (NCBI taxonomy): Bacteria > Pseudomonadati > Pseudomonadota > Betaproteobacteria > Burkholderiales > Oxalobacteraceae > Telluria > Telluria sp. ZT3P39. The sequence continues at coordinate 377,241 of NZ_JCASIH010000001.1, read as the reverse complement.
CCACGGCCGGCCTGGCGCCGCGCATCATGGGCTTCGGCCCGTCGCCGGCGGTAAAAAAGCTGCTGGCCCAGACCGGGCTTCAGTTGGCGCAGATGGACGTGATCGAACTGAACGAAGCCTTCGCCGCCCAGGGCCTGGCCGTGACGCGCGACCTCGGCCTGCCGGACGATGCGCTTCATGTGAACCCGAACGGCGGCGCCATTGCGCTCGGCCACCCGCTGGGCGCTTCCGGCGCGCGCCTGGTGACGACCGCCGTCAACCAGCTGCACCGCACGGGTGGCCGCTACGCGCTGTGCACCATGTGCATCGGCGTGGGGCAGGGCATCGCCATCATCGTCGAACGGGTGTAAGCGTGGTCAAGGTCTATGAGATCGACGGCGTGCGGCCGGTGGTGCATCCGACCGCCTACGTGCACCCGTCGGCGGTGCTGATCGGCGACGTGATCGTCGGCCCGCGCTGCTACATCGGCCCGCTGGCCTCGATGCGTGGCGACTTCGGGCGCCTGATCCTGGAAGAGGGCGCCAACCTGCAGGACACCTGCGTGATGCATGGCTTCCCGGGAGAAGACACCGTAGTCGAGGTCGACGGCCACATCGGCCATGGCGCGGTGCTGCACGGCTGCCGCGTCAAGCGCAACGCCATGGTGGGCATGAACGCGGTGGTGATGGACAAGGCGGTCGTGGGCGAAGAATCGATCGTGGCGGCGATGAGTTTCGTGAAGGCCGGGATGATCATCCCGCCGCGCAGCATGGTGATGGGCGCGCCGGCCAAGGTCATGCGCGAGCTCACCGACGAGGACGTGAAGTGGAAGAGCTTCGGCACGCGCCAGTATCACGAGCTGAATGTGCGCTCGCTGCAGACGATGCGCGAAGTCGAGGCTCTGAGCGAAGTGGAGCCGGGCCGGCGCGGCATCGATTTCGATATGGCGGCGCGGCACAAGCCGAAGGCCTGAACTATCTGGCGGATGCATTCAAAAGACAACTGAACGGAGACTAACAACATGGGCAACATCGCAACCCTGCAAAGCCTGATCGCCGGCCGCTGGCACGGCGCCGAAGCACTGACCCCGCTGCACAGCGCGCTGGACAACGCGTTGATCTATCACACGCACCTTGAACCGATCGACTTCGACGAAGCCCTGACCTACGCCCGCAAGACCGGCGTGAAGGGGATGATGGGCCTGGACTTCCAGAAGCGCGCCCAGTGCCTGAAAGCCCTGGCGCTATACATGATGGAGCGTAAGGAAGAGCTCTACGAAATCTCGCACCTGACCGGCGCCACCCGCCCGGACAGCTGGGTCGACGTCGAAGGCGGCATCGGCACCCTGTTCGCCTATGCCAGCATGGGCGGGCGCGAGCTGCCGTCCTCGAACGTGCTGCACGAAGGCCCGGCGATCGCCCTGGGCAAGCGCGGCGGCTTTGCCGGCACCCACATCCTGGTGCCGCGCGGCGGCGTGGCGGTGCACATCAATGCGTTCAACTTCCCGATCTGGGGCATGCTGGAAAAATTCGCGCCGAGCTTCCTGGCTGCGATGCCCTGCATCGTCAAGCCGGCCACCGCGACCAGCTACCTGACGCATGCCACCGTCAGGATGATGATGGAATCCGGCCTGCTGCCGGAAGGCGCGCTGCAGCTCGTCATCGGCTCGACCGGCGACTTGCTGGACCGCATGGGCGGCTTCGACGCCGTCACCTTCACCGGCTCGGCCGACACCGCGGCCAAGCTGCGCGCCAACCCGAACCTGATCCGCAATTCGGTTCCGTTCACCGCCGAAGCCGACTCGCTCAACTGCGCGATCCTGGCGCCGGACGTGACGCCCGATGACCCGGAATTCGACCTGTTCGTGAAGGAAGTCGCGCGCGAAATGACCGGCAAGGCCGGCCAGAAGTGCACGGCGATCCGCCGCGTGATCGTGCCCGAGCAGCACGTCGATGCCGTGGGCGAACGCCTGCGCGAGCGCCTGGCCAGGATCACGGTCGGCAACCCGAAGATGGAAGGCGTGCGCATGGGCGCGCTGGCCTCGATGGACCAGCACCGCGACGTGTCCGAGCGCGTCGAGATGCTCGCGCGCGGCAACGAAGTGCTGTTCAGCGCCCGCGACGGCTTCAAGCCGGTTGGCGAGAACTGCGCGAACGGCGCTTTCTTCTCCCCGACCCTGATCCTGTGCCGCAACGCGCTGGTCAACGATGCCGTGCACGATGTCGAAGCCTTCGGCCCGGTGTCCACTCTCATGACCTACCGCGACATCGACGAAGGCCTGGAGCTGGCCGCGCGCGGCAAGGGCAGCCTGGTATCGACCCTGGTCACGAAAGATCCGGCCATCGCGGCGTATGCGGTGCCGATGGCGGCTGCCTCGCACGGCCGCGTGCACATTCTCGACCGCGAATCGGCGGTGGACTCGACCGGCCACGGCTCGCCGCTGCCGCAGCTCAAGCACGGCGGCCCGGGCCGCGCCGGCGGCGGCGAAGAGCTGGGCGGCATCCGCGCCGTCAAGCACTTCCTGCAGCGCGCCGCGGTGCAAGGCTCGCCCACCATGCTGACCGCCGTCACCGGCGAATACGTGCGCGGTGCTGCCGTCAAGGAAAGCGACCTGCACCCGTTCCGCCGCCATTTCGAAGACCTGGAAGTCGGCCACTCGCTGCTGACCCACCGCCGCACCGTGAGCGAAGCCGACATCGTCAACTTCGGAGGCGTCTCGGGCGACTACTTCTACATGCACTTCGACGACATCGCCGCCAAGGACACCCAGTTCGGCAAGCGCATCGCGCACGGCTATTTCGTGCTGTCGGCGGCGGCCGGCCTGTTCGTGTCGCCGGCCCCGGGCCCGGTGCTGGCCAACTACGGCCTGGACAACCTGCGCTTCGTGGCCCCGGTGGCCATCGGCGACACCATCCGCGCGCGCCTGACCTGCAAGCGCAAGGTCGACCGCAACCGGACGGACGAAGCCGGCCGTGGCCAGGGCGTGGTGGCCTGGGACGTGCAGGTAACGAATCAACACGACGAACTGGTGGCGAGTTACGATATCCTGACGCTGGTACAAAAACGCGCCTGAGTGCCTGGCCACAACGAGGAGATCGTGCATGTCGAGACTGGACCTGAGCAGCATTCCCGTACTGAAGGGAACGGGCTACCCCGAGCCCTTCGCCGAGCTGGTGGACGGACGCACCAGACAGGCCCTGGGTGACGCCGGCGGCTTGAGTCAGTTCGGCGCCAACCTGGTCGAGCTTCAGCCCGGCGCGGCTTCGTCGCAGCGCCACTGGCACTCGCATGAAGACGAATTCGTGATGATGGTCTCGGGCGAACTGGTGCTTGTCACCGACGAGGGCGAGACCATCATGCGGGCGGGAGACTGCGCAGCGTTTCCTGCCGGCAGGCCAAACGGCCATCACCTGGTCAATCGCAGCTGGGGACCAGGCGTGTTCCTGTGCGTCGGCTCGCGGGTGAAGGAGGACGTGGCGAGCTATCCCGACGTCGACCTGCGCTATGACGGCGCCACCGATTCGTATAGCCACAAGGACGGCAGCCCTTACCCGCCGCGCGGCTGAGCCTGGCGAGCCTGGCGGCCTCAGTCCAGCTTGCGCGCGTAGCGAGTCCGGATGTGCTGGCTGACGAAGGTCGACAGCCCGCGGCCTGCGCGCGCCAGCTCTTGCATCTTTGCAATATTCTCTGGACCGGCACTGCGCGCGGTGTAGAGATAGCGTTCGCCGCCTGCGAATTCGATGGTGATCGCATCCTTGCCGATGTCGTAGGCAAGGACGCCGGATTCGCCGCTGAGGTTATTGTAGCGCTGCATACCATCGCCCTCCCGGCAGCCTGTTGCCATGTGTTGACGCCTAGATGGTGCCGCCGGCGCCTCTCACAAGACCTTGCGCCGCACCCGCAGCATGCCGTTTTCCGTCACCACCGCCTCCAGGTGCGCGTAGTCGGCCACGCCGGCCGAGCGCGTCTCGACCGGATGCGTGTGGGTCGCGGTGACCACGATACTGTCCATGCCTGCCGACTCCGCCGCCTGCAGGCCGATCGGCGTGTCCTCGAACACCAGGCAATCCTGCGGGTTCACGCCCAGCAACTTGGCCCCCAGCAGGAAGGGATCGGGGGCGGGCTTGCCGTGCTGCACGTCTTCGGCCGACACCAGCAGGGGCGGCAGGGGCAGGCCGGCGGCGGCGATGCGCGCCGTGGCCAGCGCGCGCGAGGCCGAGGTGACGATCGCCCAGCGCTCTTCCGGCAGGCTCGCCAGGAAGGCGCCCACGCCGCGGATTTCCTCGATATCGTCCACGTCCTCGATCTCGGCCAGCGCAATGTACATGGCCTGGGCCACCGGGTCGACGCCGGGCAGGCCTAGGTTGCGGATGGTGTCCTCGGTGCGCTTGCCGTGTATGGTCGGCACGAAGGCGATCGGGTCGAGCCCATGGCTGAGCGCCCATGCGCTCCAGACCCGCTCGGCGGACTTGATCGAGGTGAGGATGGTGCCGTCCATGTCGAACAGGAAGGCGGCGTAGTCGCGGGCGGGGAGGATGGAGGGGTTGGTGGGGGCCACGTTGGTTCTCCGGGTTTGCGTAGGGTGGGCGGGTCCTCCCGCCCGCGCGTTCAACCAGAGGATGAGTAGCCGCGCGGGCGGAATTCATGTGATGTGAACGCGCGGCCGGCAAAGCCGGCCACCCTACAAGATTACAGCTGCGAGCGCACCCGCGCGATCGCCTTGCGCACCTGCTCCGGCGCCGTCCCGCCCACATGATCGCGCGCCGCCACCGAGCCTTCCAGCGTCAGCACCGCAAACACGTCCTGCTCGATCAGCGGCGAGAACCCGCGCAGCGTCTCCAGCGACATCTCCGACAGGTCGCATTTGGCGGTATCGCAGGCACGCACCGCATGCGCCACGGCTTCGTGCGCGTCGCGGAAGGGCAGGCCCTTCTTGACCAGGTAGTCGGCCAGGTCGGTCGCGGTGGCGTAACCCTGCAGCGCGGCGGCGCGCATGTTCTCGGCCTTGACCGTGATGCCGCCGGCCATGTCGGCGAAGATGCGCAGCGTGTCGGTCACGGTATCGACCGTGTCGAACAGCGGCTCCTTGTCTTCCTGGTTGTCCTTGTTGTAGGCCAGCGGCTGGCCTTTCATCAGGACCAGCAGGCCGTTCAGGTGGCCGTAGACGCGGCCGGTCTTGCCGCGCGCCAGTTCCGGCACGTCCGGGTTTTTCTTTTGCGGCATGATCGACGAGCCGGTGCAGAAGCGGTCGGCGATGTCGATGAAGCCGATGCGCGGGCTCATCCACATGACCAGTTCTTCAGAGAAGCGCGAGACGTGCATCATGATCAGGGACGCCGCTGCGGTGAACTCGATGGCGAAATCGCGGTCCGACACTGCGTCCAGTGAGTTATGGCAGACGTCGTCGAAGCCGAGGGTTTTTGCCACGCGCAGGCGGTCGATCGGGAAGGTGGTGCCGGCCAGGGCGGCGGCGCCCAGCGGCAGGCGGTTCACACGGCGGCGCGCATCCTGCATGCGCTCGGCGTCGCGGCCGAACATCTCGACATAGGCCAGCATGTGGTGGCCGAAGGTGATCGGCTGCGCCACCTGCAGGTGGGTGAAGCCCGGCATGATGGTGTCAAAGTGGCGCTCGGCCAGGTCGGTCAGGGCGCCGCGCAGGCTCCCCAGGAGCACCAGGATGTCGTCGATCGCCGCACGCACGTACAGGCGGATGTCGGTGGCCACCTGGTCGTTGCGCGAGCGGCCGGTATGCAGGCGCTTGCCGGCGTCGCCCACCAGTTCGGTCAGGCGCTTTTCGATGTTCAGGTGCACGTCTTCCAGGTCCAGCAGCCACTCGAAGCTGCCGGCCTCGATCTCGCTCCTGATCTGCGCCATGCCGCGTTCGATCTCGGCCCGGTCTTGCTGGCTGATGATGCCTTGCGCGGCCAGCATCTCGGCATGCGCCAGCGACCCCTGGATGTCGAACTGCGCCAGGCGCTTGTCGAAGAAAACGGACGCCGTGTAGCGCTTGACGAGGTCGGAGACCGGTTCGGAGAAACGCGCCGACCAGGCTTCGGCTTTCTTGGAGAATTGTTCGTTCATGGTGGGATTCCAGTGTGGTATCCCACGATTATAACTGGCCTGCCAAAGCCCGATCCGTGGTGGGTGACAAGCGCCGGGAAATGCGTGATCATGTGGGCCACGTATTCAACCAAAGACAAAAATACAGGGGGAGACATGCATCGATTGGCCCAGCTCGGCCTGGCGGCAGCATTGGCGACGGCGGCCTGCGTGCCGGCAATGGCGCAACAGGCGCCCGCGGCGCCCGCCATGCCCGCAGCCCGCCCGGCCGACGTCGCCTCGATCGACGCGATCATCGCCGCCGTCTACGAGGTCATCTCCGGCCCGGCCGGCGCGCCGCGCGACTGGAACCGCATGCGTTCGCTGTTCGCGCCCGAAGGCCGCATGGCGGCGGTCGGCATGCGTCCGGACGGCAGCTATCCGCTGCGCATGATGACCCCGGACGACTACATCGCCCGCAACACCAGGGCCTTTGCCACCATGGGTTTCTTCGAGACCGAAGTGGCGCGCCGGCTTGAAGTCTTCGGCCAGGTGGCCCACGTCTTCAGCACCTATGAAGCGCGCCATGCGGCAGGCGACGCCAGGCCGTTCATGCGCGGCGTGAACAGCATCCAGCTAATCCATGACGGCAAGCGCTGGTATGTGCTGAGCCTGTTGTGGCGCGCGGAAGACGCGCAACTGCAGCTGCCGGAGCGCTACCTGCGCAACGGATGAGCTGTGCAATGGGCGCCCCGAGCAGCTTCGCCCGGGGCGTCCAATTGAATGTTATACATCATGCAAACAGCGCTAGAATTGGTTTTTTCGCCAGAGCTACGGTCCCCATGATTACCAACGATTCAAGCTTCCAGGTCAGTACCGACCAGACGCGGCTCGACATTCCGATGATCTACCGCTTCCTGAGCGAACAGGCAACCTGGGCCATCGGCATTTCGCGCCCGGTCGTCGAGCGCGCCATCGAGAATTCGCTGTGCTTCGGCGCTTACCTCGACGGCCGCCAGATCGGCTTCGCCCGGGTCATCACCGATTTCGCCACCTTCGCCAATCTGGTCGACCTGTTCGTGCTGCCGGAATACCGCGGCCAGGGCTATGGCAAGCAGCTGGTCGGTGTTGTGCTGCGTCATCCGAGTCTGCAGAAACTGCGCCGTTTCACGCTCGCCACCAACGACGCGCACGGCCTGTACGAGCGCTTCGGTTTCACCGCGCCCAAGCAGCCCGAGACCCTGATGGAACGTTACTTCCCGAACATTTATTTGTCCTGAGCAGTCGCAACACGGCGACCCCCTTCTCGAATCAGGCTTACGATAGTCTCCATCGAGAAGGAAGCTGTATGTTCCAGGCCGCCGTCAATATTGTCGTCCGCACACTGCTCGCCGTCGTCTTGCTGACGAGCGAATCTCTCGGGGCTGCAGAGGCGCCGCAGCCCAGGGGCTCGCTGGTCATCATCGGCGGCGCGCTGCGCAGCGATAACGCGGCCGTGTGGGAACGCATGGTCCAGCTCGCGGGCGGCAAGGGCGCCCGCATCGCCGTCTTCGCCTCCGCCTCCGCCAATCCCGACAAGGCCGGCAAAGCCCTGGTCGAGCGTTTCAATCACTACGGCGCCAAAGCCTTCTTCGTGCCGGTCGCCGTGCACCTGGCCGGCACCGACTACCAGGCCGCCGCCGATGATTCCCTTCTCGCAGCCGCCGTGCGCGCGGCCGGCGGCGCCTTCTTTGCCGGCGGCGACCAGGGCCGCATCACGCACGCGCTGCGGCGCGCCGACGGCAGCAACACCCGCGTGCTCGACGCGCTCTGGGACATGTACCGCCGCGGCGGCATGATCGCCGGCACCAGCGCCGGCGCCGCCATCATGAGCAGCACCATGTTCGGCCATCCCAAGACGGTGCTGGCCACGCTCAAGCTGGGCCTGGACGATGGCAAGGAAATCACGCCGGGCCTGGGTTTCATCGGGGAAGACGTCTTCATCGACCAGCACCTGCTGGTGCGCGGGCGCTTCGCGCGCATGGTGCCGGCCATGCTCAAGAAGGGCTACAAGCTCGGCCTCGGTGTCGACGAGAATACCGCGATGGTGGTGGGGCCGAACCGCGAAGTCGAGGTCATCGGCTACCGCGGCGCGCTGCTGGTCGATTTGTCGAAGGCGGTGGCGCAATACGGTCCGCTCCACGTCAGCAACGTGCGCCTGAGCTACCTGGACAACGGCGACCGCTTCAGCCTCGCCACCCGCTCGTTCACGCCCTCGCCGGATAAAGCCGAGAACCGGATCGACCCGGCGAAACCCTATTACCGCGAACCGCTGTTCTCGGCCGACATCCTCGGCAACAGCACGGTGGTCGACCTGATGGCCAAGCTGATCGACAGCGACCAGCTTGACGCCATCGGGCTGTCCTTCGACGGCGCCCAGGGCATCGAGCCCGACCTCGGTTTCGAATTCAAGCTCACCCGAACGGGCGACAGCGTCGGCTATGTGTCTGCGCTCACCGAGCAGGTCTCGGTCTACCACCTGCGCCTGGACATCCGGCCGATCGTGGTGCAGCGCCCGCTCTACCGCTACCGCCAGGCCGATACCGTGGCGGCGTCGGCGCCCGACGCCAGCCGGGCAGATGCCGCCAGGTGAAGCCGAAGCCCGCGTCGACGATGATCGCCTGGGCACTCATCAGGAAATCGCCACAGGCCGGCAGTACAATGGATGATCTTCCTGCACGAGGGCATCCATGATCCGCTTCGCTTTCCACTTCATCGCAGCCGCACTGCTGCTCGCCGGCGGCGCAGCCTGCGCCGCCCAGCCGGCCACCGTCCGCGTCGACTACGCCCACAGCGGCAACGCGCTGCAAGATGGCTACGCCCTCGAGCGCATCGTGATCGAACCCTTACCCTGGCCGGGCAATACCGCGCGCAATCTGGACGACACCAACCGCGGCCAGAACCGGGTCGAGGTGGTCGATGCGAAGACCGGCGACCTGCTGTACTCGCGCGGCTTCTCGACCATCTTCGGCGAATGGCGCACGACGGAAGAAGCGAACAAGATCAGCCGCAGCTTCCAGGAGTCGGTGCGTTTTCCGAAGCCCGACCGCCCGGTGCGCGTGCGCATCCTCAAGCGCGACGAACGCAACCAGTTCTCGGTCGCGTGGAGCGTCGAGGTGGACACCGACGCCCAGGAGGTCGTGAAGAAGCAGCCTGCGGCACCCGCGGCGCCGATCGCGATCCACACCAGCGGCCCGTCGGCCGACAAGGTCGACCTCCTGATCATGGGCGACGGCTATACCGCTGCCGACATGAGGAAATTCGAAGCGGACGCACGGCGCCTGACCAGGCACCTGTTCTCGGTCTCGCCCTTCCGCGAGCGCGCAGGCAGCTTCAACGTCTGGGCGCTCGCGGTGCCTACAAATGAATCGGGCATCAGCCGTCCGTCCACCGGCGTGCACCACGCGTCCCCGCTCGGCACGCGCTACGACATCTTCGGCAGCGAGCGCTATGTGCTCACGCTGGACAACCGCGCGCTGCGCGATATCGCCCAGCATGCGCCCTATGAATTCATCGAGATCCTGGTGAACAACGAGACCTATGGCGGCGGGGGCATCTTCGGCCAGTTCAGCACCGCGGCCGCCGGCAACGCATGGGCGAACTACCTGTTCGTGCACGAATTCGGCCACCATTTCGCCGGACTGGCCGACGAGTACTACACCTCGCCGGTCGCCTATGCGGCCGCCAGCACGCGCATGGAGCCGTGGGAGCCGAATGTCACCGCGCTGCGCGACCCGGCCGCCATCAAGTGGAAGCGCCACGTGAAGGCCGGCACGCCGCTGCCGACCAGCTGGCCGAAGGCGCAGTACGAGGAAGCCTCGCGCGCCTACCAGAAGAAGCGCGCCGCGCTACGGGCGGCCAACCGGCCCGAGTCCGAGATGAACGCACTGTTCCGCGAAGACCTGCGCGCGACGCAGGCCCTGTTCGCGGGCAAGCCGCACCGCCACGACGTCGGGGCCTTCGAAGGCGCGAACTATGAAGCGATCGGCTACTACCGACCGGCGATGCAATGCCTGATGTTCGACCGCAGCGAGAGCTTCTGCCCGGTGTGCCAGGATGGGATCAGCGACATCATCGACCTGTATGCGGGGGCAGCCCGGCAGTAAAGTTTGCTTACAACTTGGACAGGCCTAAGTGGGCTGGGCAACAGACCCGGATGTGGCGAATGCGTATTCTGAACTCATCAGCACAGAAAAACGAATCCGCAGACGAACTGACCTGCTTACAGAACCACTGAAAGGATCCACCATGAACAAACTGATCGCCACCCTCATCGCCGGCCTGTTCGCTACCGCAGCCACCGCCCAGGTCACCACCACCGTCCCTGCCACCAAGGCCGTCGTCAAGGCCGAAGCCGGCGCCGAGAAGGACATCGCCAAGGCGGAGTCGAAGGAAATGAAGGTCGCCACCAAGGCCGACGAAAAAGTGAACAAGGCAGCTGCCAAGGCCACCGAGAAGAAGGCCAAGGCCCACGCCGAGGCAGTCGAGAAGCAGGCCGACGTGGCTGAAAAGATCGCCGATGCCGATCCGGAAGACCGCGCCAAGGCCGTCGCCAAGGGCCAGGAGAAGATGGCCGATGCCAACCTGAAGGCCAGCAAGAAGATGATCAAGGCCGACGAAAAGCTGCTCAAGACCCAGGTCGAGGCAGCGGCCGACAAGGCAACCGCCGCAGCCAAGACCGAACAGGTGCGCGCTGAAGCGACCGCCGAAGTGCACAAGGCGGCTGCCAAGCACTAAGCAGTATTGTGTTGAATAAAAACGCCGGCTCGCAAGCCGGCGTTTTTATTACATGGCTTTCGCCGCTTCCCCTTCCGTCACCCGCATCGCCAGATCCTGCGCCTTGAGCTTGGCCGACAGCGGCTTGCCCTTGCGCGCGCGCTTGCCGAAGTGCGGTTCCAGGCCGGAGGCAAACAGCTCCACCGTGCGCGGCTTCGAGCCGGCCCAGGTGCCGATGACGTTCACGCCTTTCTGGTTGATCGGCTGCGCCGCCAGCAGGGTTTCCTTAGGATCGAGTTCCATCAGGATGACGCCGCGGCCGCCGTTGGTCAGCACCTTCATCTCGTCGATGCCGAATACCAGCACGCGGCCCTTTTCGGACAGGCAGGCGATCGCACCCGTGGTGTCCGGGACGGTCCGCGGCGGCAGCGGGACGGCGCCTTCGTCGAGCGTGATGAAGGACTTGCCGCCCTTCAGGCGGCTGACCATGTCGCCGGCCTTGGCAATGAAGCCGAAGCCGTTGGACGAGGCCAGCAGCAGGCGCGTGTCCGGGGTGCCGGCGAAGTAGTGCAGGATGCGTACGCCGCCCGACAGGTCGACCAGGGTCGTGATCGGCACGCCGTCGCCGCGCGCGCCCGGCAGTGCCGCGACCGGCACCGAATAGGCCTTGCCGTTGCTGCCGATGCCCAGCAGGGAATCGACGGTGCGGCACTCGAAGGCCTTGTACAGCGAGTCGCCGGCCTTGAAGGTGAACTGCGCCGGATCGTGGCCGATGCCGGTGCGCGCGCGCACCCAGCCTTTTTCCGACACGATCACGGTCACCGGCTCGTCGACGATCTTCTGCTCGGCCACCGCGCGTTCGGCTTCCTCGATCACGGTGCGGCGATCGTCGCCGTACTGCTTGGCGTCAGCCTCGATCTCGCGGATGATCAGGCGCTTCATGGTCGACGGGTTCTCGAGGATGTCTTCCAGCTTTTCCTGTTCCGAACGCAGTTCGGCCAGCTCCTGCTGGATCTTGATCGCTTCCAGGCGCGCCAGCTGGCGCAGGCGGATCTCGAGGATGTCCTCGGCCTGGCGGTCGGACAGGCGGAATTCTTCCATCAGCGCGGCCTTCGGCTCATCCGAATTGCGGATGATCGCGATCACCTTGTCGATGTTGAGCAGGACGATCTCGCGGCCTTCCAGGATGTGGATGCGGTCCTTGACCTTGCCCAGCTTGAATTCGGTCCGGCGGCGCACGGTGACGAAGCGGAAGTCGATCCATTCCTGCAGGATGTCGGTCAGGCCCTTCTGGCGCGGGCGGCCGTCGCCGCCGATCATCACCAGGTTCATCGGGCTCGAGGTCTCCAGCGAGGTATGCGCGAGCAGCATCAGCATGAACTCGTTCTGGTCCTGGTTCTTCGACTTCGGCTCGAACACCAGGCGCACCGCCGCTTCACGGCCCGATTCGTCGCGCACCGTGTCGAGCGCGCCGAGGATGTTCTGCTTGAGCGCCAGCTGCTCGGGCAGCAGCGTCTTCTTGCCCATCTTGATCTTGGGGTTGGTCAGCTCCTCGATCTCTTCCAGCACGCGCTGGCTCGAGGTGCCCGGCGGCAGTTCGGTGACCACCGCCTGCCACTGGCCGCGCGCCAGTTCTTCGATTTTCCAGCGTGCGCGCACCTTCATCGAGCCGCGGCCGGTGGCGTACATGTCGGCCACGGTCGAGGCCGGGGTGATGATCTGGCCGCCGCCCGGGAAGTCCGGGCCGGGGATCATGGTCATCAGCTCGGCGTGCGACATCTTCGGGTTGCGGATCAGGGCGACCGCCGCCGCCGCCACTTCGCGCAGGTTGTGCGACGGGATTTCGGTGGCCATGCCGACCGCGATGCCCGAGGCGCCGTTGAGCAGCACCATCGGCAGGCGCGCCGGCAGCTGGCGCGGCTCGGTGAAGGAGCCGTCGTAGTTCGGCTGGAAGTCGACCGTGCCCATGTCGAGTTCATCGAGCAGCAGGCGCGAGACCGGCGTCAGGCGCGCTTCGGTGTAACGCATCGCCGCGGCGCCGTCGCCATCGCGCGAGCCGAAATTGCCCTGGCCGTCGATCAGCGGGTAGCGCAGCGAGAAGTCCTGGGCCATGCGCACCAGCGCGTCGTACACCGACTGGTCGCCGTGCGGGTGGAGCTTGCCCAGCACGTCGCCCACCACGGTGGCCGACTTGCGCGGCTTGGCGGTATGGCCCAGGCCCAGCTCGTGCATCGAGTACATGATGCGGCGCTGGACCGGCTTCTGGCCGTCGGACACGTCCGGCAGCGCGCGGCCCTTGACCACCGAGACGGCGTAGTCGAGATAGGCGCGCTCGGCGAAGGTGGAGAGGGTGAGCGTTTCGACGTCGTCGGTCGGCTCGTGTTGTTGTTCGAAGAGGTTTGCTTGGGTCGTCATGATTGCGTGTTCGGTTCTTTGCGGGAGGTGGCTGTTCGCCACGCCGGCATCTTAAATATCCGCCTCGGTTTCATTCCCATGTTCCTCCAGCCACGCCCGGCGCGCCGCGGCTTCGCCTTTGCCCATCAGCATATTGAAGCGCGAAGCCGATTCGGCCAGGTTGTACTGGCCGAAAGCGACCGGCAGCAAACGGCGGGTGTCGGGGTTCATGGTGGTTTCCCACAGCTGTTCGGCGTTCATCTCGCCCAGGCCCTTGAAGCGCGAGATGCTCCAGGCGCCTTCCTTCATGCCTTCTTTTTTCAGCTTGTCTTCGATCGCCAGCAGTTCGCCGTCGTCGAGCGCGTACACCTTCTGCAGCGGCTTCTTGCCGCGTGCGGACACGTCCACGCGATACAGTGGCGGGCGCGCGACGCAGATGTGGCCGCTGCGGAACAGGGCAGGGAAGTGCTTGAAGAAGAGCGTGAGCAGCAGCACCTGGATGTGCGAGCCGTCGACGTCCGCATCGGACAGGATGCAGATCTTCCCGTAGCGCAGGCCGGTCAGGTCCGGGCTGTCGTCCGCGCCATGCGGGTCGACGCCGATCGCCACCGCGATGTCGTGGATCTCGTTGTTCGCGAACAGGCGGTCCCGGTCGGTTTCCCAGGAGTTGAGCACCTTGCCGCGCAGCGGCAAAATCGCCTGGAATTCCTTGTCGCGGCCCATCTTGGCCGAACCGCCGGCCGAGTCGCCCTCGACCAGGAACAGTTCGTTGCGGGTGATGTCGGTCGATTCGCAATCGGTGAGCTTGCCCGGCAGGACGGCCACGCCGGACGATTTCTTTTTCTCGACCTTCTGCAGCGAACGCAGGCGCGACTGGGCCTGCTTGATGACCAGTTCGGCCAGCTTCTTGCCGTATTCGACGTGCTGGTTCAGCCACAATTCGAGCGGCGGACGGGTGAAGAAGGACACCAGCTTGACCGCGTCGCGCGAGTTCAGGCGTTCCTTGGTCTGGCCCTGGAATTGCGGGTCCAGCACCTTGGCCGACAGCACGAAGGAGACGCGTGCGAACACGTCTTCCGGCAGCAGCTTGACGCCTTTGGGCAGCAGCGAATGCATCTCGACGAAACTCTTGACCGCACCGAACAGGCCGTCGCGCAGGCCCGATTCGTGGGTGCCGCCGCTGACGGTCGGGATCAGGTTGACATAGGATTCGCGCACCACCGAGCCTTCTTCGGTCCAGGCCACGACCCAGGCCGCGCCTTCGCCTTCGGCGAAGCCTTCGTCGCCACTTGGTGCGTACTGCGCGCCCTCGAACAGCGGGATCACGGTCTGGCCGCTGGAACCCTGGGCCAGCGCTTCGGTCAGGTAGCCGCGCAGGCCTTCGTCGTAGCGCCAGGTCTGGACGTCGCCGGTCTTCTGGTTGGTGAGCGTGACGGTCACGCCCGGCAGCAGCACGGCTTTCGAGCGCAGCAGGCGCTGCATCTCGGCCAGGGGAATGTTCGGGGAATCGAAATACTTCGGATCGGGCCAGGCGGTGACGCGGGTGCCGTTCTTCTTGCCGCCACGATCAAGCGGGCGCGAAGTGAGTGGTTCGATGACGTCGCCGGCGGAGAAGGCCAGCTCGTGCACGCCGTTGCCATTGTCCTCTTTACGCCAGACCGTGATCTCGAGGCGCGTCGACAGCGCATTGGTGACGGACACGCCGACACCGTGCAGGCCGCCCGAGAACGCATAGGCGCCGCCCGAGCCCTTGTCGAACTTGCCGCCCGCGTGCAGGCGGGTGAATACGATCTCGACGGTCGGCACGTTTTCTTCTGGATGCAGTCCAACCGGGATGCCGCGGCCGTCGTCTTCGACCGTGACCGAGCCGTCCGTATTGAGCGTCACGGAAATGTTGTTGCAGTGTCCGCCCAGCGCCTCGTCGGAGGCGTTGTCGATCACTTCCTGGATGATGTGCAGCGGGTTTTCGGTCCGGGTATACATGCCCGGACGCTGCTTGACGGGCTCGAGTCCCTTGAGGACGCGGATAGATGATTCGCTGTAGTCGGATGCGGGTTTCTTGGAAGCCATGCTTATTTTCGTAAATTAATGCTTGCGCATTCTATCGTGTCGAGCGGGAAAATTTCGATCTTTTCAAGACGCCAAATGGGCTTGTTAGTTCGCACCCTTGTGCTAGATTAAGACGATCGACCCGGAAATGCCCCAGGAAAGGCTGGAAAAGCGATGCGCGCACCCAGATACCCGTTCACCGTCCGACTCGTTGGGTTCGCGCCTGCCGAATGCGCACAGCTGGAAAACCTGCTCGCGCAAGCCCCACGCACGGGGCCGTCCTATTTTTGCCTGCACGACGACAGTTTGCAGGAGCCCGACCTGTACATCGCCGCCGGCGACAGCCCGGCGGCGCTCGCCCGGCTGCGCTGCCTGCCTCCCGGCGCGCTGCAGCCGACGCTCGTCATCGGCGGTCATGGCGCCAGCTGCCACCGTACCCTGGCGCGCCCGGTCGATCCGGTCCATTTCTACGACGCCCTGGCCGACCTGCTCGATGCACGCGTGCAGGCAATGGCGGCCTCGAGGGCACGCGGCGAACGCTGCGTGCCGGAGCGGCGACGAAGGCCGAGGCTGGGGCCGGACACCGAGGCCCCGGCACATTACGCCAGCATGCGCCACGGACCGCACGATGGCGCCGTGCTGATCATCGACAAGGGCGGCGCTTTCCGCGACCATGTGGCCCAGGTCATCGGCACCCAGGGGCGTCCCGTCGAATGGACCGACAGCGGCCGCGCCGCCGTGCGCCTGTGCGACGAGACGCCGGTGTCGCTGGTAATGATCAATACCGCCGCGCCCGGCATCGAGCCCTACGACTTGTGCAGCAAGATCAAGGCGCAGGACGGGGCAAGCCGCACCGCCGTGCTTTTCCTGATTGGGCAATCTTTCAAGTACGACAGCAACCGCGCCCGCGATGCAGGCGTGCGCGGCCTGCTCGACAAACCGGTGGCCGACCGCCACATCGTGGCGACCTTCCAGAAGCTGCTGTCGCTGTCGACCTGAAAACTACTGTAATTGCATACAGTATTAACCGAAAACCGAAATCGTGCAAGCCGTTGCGCGCCGGTAGCACCCATGCCCGTGCGTATGACGATTTTTGTAACACCTTCAAATCGTGCGCGGCCGTGGCAACGTTATATTGATGCTTATGGCGGAAGACGAACCAAAACCCCTCGAGGAAATACCGGGCCCTCCCGTCGAGACGCGGCCGGGGAGCCCGATCCGCGTACCGGACCGGCGCGCCATGCGTGGCCCCGTCGAGCCCGGCGTCGCTCGCTACCAGCGCGACGGCGACACGCCGTTTGCGCTGGCTGGCCGGGTGCTGAGCTCGCGTTGGCGCAGCTTCCGGGAGCGCTTCAGCCGCGACTTCATGCACCGCACCCTCCATATCGGGGTGTCGGCCCGCATTTTCCACCCTGAAGCAGGCGCCAAAGGCCTGCTCAGCAAGAATCTCCAGTATCTCGAAGAATCGATCGCCCAATGGGTGATGTCGCGCGACGTGCTGGTGTTCATGATCCCGACGGTGAATACCAACGGGCTGCTCCACCCCAGCAACATCACCCTGCGCCATTACGCGCGCCATCTCGACGGGCTGGTGCTGCAGGGCGGGGCGGACGTCGCGCCGCAAACCTATTCCGAAGTGCCGACCCGGCCCGAATGGAGCGGCGACCGCGCGCGCGACGTCTACGAGCTCGAGCTGTTGCACGAATTCGTCGATGCCGGCAAGCCGGTGCTGGGCGTGTGCCGCGGCTGCCAGCTGATCAATGTCGCCTTCGGCGGCACCCTTTACCAGGACGTCGCCACCAATGTCCCCGAGGCGCTGGCCCACGTGCACGATCTGTACGACGCCCACCGCCATGCCGTGCGCTTTCCGCCGGGCTCGTCGCTGGGCCGCATGTTCAGCGGCGTGCAGCGCCCGATCGTCAATTCGATCCACCACCAGGCGGTCAAGGAACTGGGGCGCGACATCCGGGTGGAAGCCTATTCCGACCCGGACGGCATCGTCGAGGCGATCCGCTACCAGCGCGCCGATTTCGTCATGGGCCTGCAGTGGCATCCGGAATTTCACCGCGCCGGCGGCACCGAGCTGCTCGACTGCACGCCGGTGCTGGACGAATTCCTGCGGGCGGCGCGCGAGACCCGGTTGTAAAGCGCGCGCTATTGCGCCGCTGCGACAATCATCGGCGCCATCCCTCACCCCCGCTGCCAACGCATCCTGCGATCCCCCCGGAAGCGCTGGATCGCCGCCTGCACCATGCCCTCGACGCTGCCCTCGAGCGCGAACACGTGGCGCAGCTGCGCCGCGTCGCTGCCGCCGCGCGCCGCCGCGGCCAGGTGCTGCAGGGCCTCGACGCTGCCCAGCGCTTCGGCGTGCGGCATCATCTTCTCGAGCGTGGCCAGGATGTCCTCGCGCATCGGCACCGCCTCGTAGGTCTTGGGATGGGTGAGCGAACCCTCCATGCCGAAGCGGCAGGCCTGGAAACGGTTGTAGTTGTAGACCAGGTAATCGTCTTCGCTGGGCGCTTCTTCGGGGCGGGTGAGCAGGTAGCGGCACAGCGCCTGCAGGTAGCCGGCGATCGCCGCGGCGCGCTCCACCGTCAGCGGCGTGTCGCACACGCGCAGCTCGATGGTGCCGAATTCGGGTTTCGGCCGCAGGTCCCAGTAAAAATCCTTCATGCTCTTGATGATGTTGGTGCGCTCCATCTTGGCGAAGTAGACCTCGGTGAACTCCTGCCAGGTCTGCACGAACGGTGCGCGCCCGCTCATCGGGAAGGCGAACACGGAATTCAGGCGCGCCGAATCGAAGCCGGAATCAATGCCCTGCACGAAGGGCGAGGAGCTTGATAACGCGATGAAATGCGGCAGGTAGCGGTTCAACGCATGCAGCAGGTAGAGCGCATCGTCGCCGTTGGCGCAACCGATGTGCACATGCTGGCCGAACACCGTGAACTGCTTGGCCAGGTAGCCGTACAGCTGCGACAGGTATTCGTAGCGCGGCCTGGCTGAAATCTTCTGTTCCGACCAGTGCTGGAAAGGATGGGTGCCGCCGCCCGCGATGCCGATATTGAGCACGTCGCTGGCGGCGACCAGGGTGTCGCGGATCTCGCGCAGTTCCCCCAAGAGCGGCGCGTAGGCCGTGTGCACGCTCGAGTTAATCTCGATCATGCTCTCGGTGATCTCGGGCGTGACGTTGCCGGGGAAGGGCTTGCGCTTCAAGAGGTGCAGCAGGTCGGGGCTGGCCGCCGTCAGGTCGAAGTCCGACAGACTGACCAGCTGCAGTTCCAGTTCGACGCCGAAAGTGAGCGGCCGGGAAGGCGTAAAGGCTTCAAGCGGCATCGGGATGCTCCGGGGCTTCGTGGGCCCACACCAGAGCGCGCTGGATGATCACGGGCCCGAACACTTCCAGCAGCATGGTCACGGCCGCCATCGCGCGCAATTCCTCGACCACGTGCACGCCCGCATGGCGCGCATGTTCGATCAGGAGAATCACGAACACCGACAGGGGCGCCAGGCCCACGCCGGTAAGGGCGCCCTTGCGCCACGAGATGCCGGACAGGTGGGCAAAAGCGGTCACCCCGGCGGTTTTCGTGAGCAGGCGCGCAAACACCACCACCACGGCCAAGGCGCTGCCGGCGGCGATCTGGCGCCAGTCGAGTGTGGACGCCGCGAACACGAACAGCAGCACCGTCAGCATTTCGCCCAGCGCGCCGAAATTGCGCTGCGCCGTGCTGAAGGCGACGCGCCGGTGGCGCGCGCTCAAGCCGAATGCCAGCGCCGCGATATACGGCGAGAGCGCGCCCGCATCGCAGATCGCCACCAGCAGCAGCACCGCGATGGCAAAGGCCACGGTGGCATCCTGGCGCGGGTTGTGGATCGCGCGCAGCAGGGCCGGCACCACCACCCCGAACACGGCGCCCAGCAGCACCGAGCCGGCCAGCATCACGCCGCTCTGCCACAGGGCTTCACCGACGGCATCAAAAGTGCGGAAGATCCAGAAGCCGATGATCACGTTGAATGCGAACACCGCCAGCACGCAGTTCAGCGCCGTCAGGTGCAGCACGCGCTCGGTCACCTGGCCCGAGCTGCGCTGCTCGTTGATGACGCGCACCACGGTGGCGGGCGAGGTGCCCATCGACAGCGCCGCCATCATCAGCGCGATCAGTTGCGGGCTGCCGAAGGCGATGGCGACCAGGTAGACCACGGCGAAGGTGAGCAGCGATTCGGCGAGGCCGGCCACGCCCAGCCAGGGGTTGGTGTGCAGCCAGCGCAGGTTGATGCGGTAGCCGAGTTCGAACAGGATCAGGCCGAAGGCGATGTCGGCCAGCAGCGCGACCGGCCCGCTGTCGGGCAGGGGCAGGATGCCGAGTTGCGGACCGGCCAGCGCGAAGCCGACCAGGCCGTAGAAGCTGATGCGGGGCAGGCCGGTGAAGCGCTGGCCGAATTCGCCGGCCAGCCAGGCGATGGCCATGGCGATGGGCCATGCAAGGCTGGTCAGGATGGGCGGTAGGTCGGGCATGGTTTTTCACTCACTACGATTAATCCGTCATAATGATCGCAACTTATTATCAATTTGACAATCGTGGTTGCGCGTATGATTGTGGTGCGCTACCTATAGGATAGGCCCCTGTTGCATAACCTAGTTGTCGAACCATTAAACTCTAGCTTGCTTCTTGTTGGGAAGACCGGAGCGGTGGGCTCCCTTTTCACTGGTCGACACGTCACGTCAGCTTGCAACAAGGAAACTTCCCTGAACACGAAATTTGTTCATCTACTGTCTACGTGAGCTGCACTATCCGCGTTTTTTAGATCGCGTTCGCAACGATCTAAGCTGCGAATTTGCCTGTGTACCGCGTTAGCTGATATCGTATTGCATTCGAGGAACGACGGTGACCAAATAGCAGTGTGGTTCCACTACTCAGAAGAGGCGGATGTTGACAAATTACTCTAGCGCAGCGACTCGACATTGGAATGATGCCGAAATTTTGCGAGAAAATAATCGTCGGGATAACGCCGATCATCTCTACGGGATAGCTGCTGAGTGTGCTATCAAAACAGCTATTATCACTGGGCACAAATTAGTTGACGACCAACTGCCGAAAAAATATTGGGAGCACGTCGATGTGTTGTGGGACTTGGCTCCGGTTCAACAGCTTTCTCGGAATTATCCAGGAATCGTTCCCATTCTTAAATTGGCGAATCCGTTTTCCGACTGGGCTGTGTCGAACCGTTATGCTGCTTCCGGCACCGTGTTAGCTACTGCCCTCGAGGCGCACCGCTCGGTTACACAACGATTGCTGACCGCAACTCAAATTTTAGGAACGCGGCGGGAGAGAAAATGACAAATACAATACTTTTTGATCAAGCTGCTAACGTCGCTATTGATCAGTTGCGTAAAAAATTTGGTGATTCCAGAGATTTTGGTTCTATACATATAGTGCGCGATGCAGTTGGGGCACTTTCTATTGTACTTCCTGATTCGGCATTGGAAGGCGATCAGTGGGATCTTTTCGCCAATGAATTGCATTCTTCGTTAGGGGTTTATAGTCCAGGGGTCTCTCGTGTTTTGCTTGGTGAAAGCGATCTTATAGATGCCAACGATATATTAAATTCCCCAGATAAGGTAAGTGTAGATCTTCCAAATACATGGCTGATTGATAGGCTATTGACAAATCAAGATTGGCTGCGCCCTTCGCTGATTGGTCGGCCTGAGATTCCGACCGCGGTCGCCTTTAGTGTTAAAGGCGGTGTTGGGCGAAGCACTGCTTTTGCTTTCTTAGGCTGGAGCTTAGCCCGTAAGGGGAAGAATGTCTTGTTGGTAGACTTGGACCTAGAGGCCCCGGGTATTGGCGCAATGCTATTAAAAGAATTGCCGAAATTCGGTCTGATTGATTGGATTGTGGAAAATATTAATGGTCAAGGTAGCGTAGAGCTTTTGGATGCTGCAATCGGGGAGGCACCTATTGCCCACGATGCTCCCGGATCGTTGCGTGTTCTGGCAGCGTATGGTCAAGAAAGTCATCACTACATCTCCAAATTGGGTCGGGTGTACGGGAATAGCTTCGATCAGTCTGGGGCGATGACTGGGTTGGCCGAGAGACTTCGTGACCTCTTGGATACCATTAAACTTCTAGAAAATCCCCCAGACGTGATACTACTGGACGCAAGGGCGGGATTGCATGATATCGGCTCAGCGGCTATTACGCGATTGGGGGCGGAGGTCTTTCTATTTGCACGTAATGATGAGCAGGATTGGTGGTCGTATCGACAAATCTTCAACCATTTGCAACACTCTACAAGTGTTGCTCAGGGGATGGGCAATGAGGATGATCTTCGATGGAAATTAAAAATGGTTGCAGCTCAAACTGCTCCAAATGACGCCGCTAGAAAGTCGTGGATTGATAGGTCATATAAAGAGTGGTCCAATTTTTACGATGATGAGTCATATCAAGAAGTTCCTGATTTTGAGCCAGTGGTATTTTCTCAGGACGATTTGGCAGCACCTCACTTTCCACTTTTCGTCAACTTTGAACCAGCCATCAGGGGACAAACTTTGGCGGATGTGGAGTTGCGACCTGAATGGAACTACGTCAGAGGTATTTTTGGAGATTTCTTTAAAGGGGCAGAACAGCGCCTTTGGCCGAGTGAAAAATATGAGGACCCAGAGTGAAATCTAAGAATTTTAATTTTGCAGCATTGGCGATTAGAGATGCATTGTGCGAGATTAGAGATACATCTCAGGAGTCTCTCAATCCGCCCTCGAAAAACACATTATATATGCCCATCGGACACGTAAAGGCATTGCACTTATCAGCTAGTGTCGTCGTGGGGATGCGGGGTAGTGGCAAAAGTTACTGGACTGCTGTTCTTGCAAGTGACAGTCATCGCGCGCATATCGCTCGGACGGCGCGCATTCCGGATCTTGAGTCAGCTGAAGTGTGCGTTGGATTTGCCCTTGATCCAAGTAGCGATTCGTTTCCTCAGGCGACAGAGCTTAATGCTATTCGGGTAAGTGGATTGGGCGCGGGAATTGTTTGGTACACAGTTATATTAAATCACGCCCTCTTAATGCTGCGGAAACCGTTTCCAATAAAAGGCAATTGGCTAAAAAAAGTTCAATGGTTTTCAAAAAATGAGCAGGATGCTATGGACTTGATCGCTGAGTGCGATCGGGAGATAGCGCGATCAGGGCGCCATTTACTTGTTCTTTTTGATGCATTGGATAGGCTCGCTAGCACTTGGGAGGAAATTCGCCAGTATTTGAGGGCGCTTCTATCGATTGGCTTGGAATGTCGGTCTCGTCGAGGAATAAAGATCAAAGTTTTTCTTCGGCCGGATATGGAGGAAGACGAGGCCATCTGGGATTTTGTGGACAGCTCAAAGCTTCGTGCGTCTATTGTCGTATTGTCTTGGCGACCAGTTGATCTCTTTGGTTTGGTGATACTGAATCTCGCAAACAGCTATGAAGTCGGAGAAGATTTTCGAAATGAGATCACTAGAGTTCTGGATATCGAATGGAAAGAGGATTCTTTAGCATTTCTGCTGCCACGTTTGTTAGCAAGCGGTGAGCAACCAGCTCGCTCTATTATTGAGGCATTTGCAGGTGCCTGGGTGGGAACTTCACATAAGCGAGGGTATGTATATACTTGGATACCGACACATTTGGCGGACGCGAAAGGTCGGTTGAGTCCAAGGAGTTTTCTTTTGGCGTTCCGCACAGCAGCTCAGTGGACTGCAGATCATGAGCCAAGCCATGCAATTGCGCTGCACTTCCGAGGCATTCAACAGGGCGTAAGCAGTGCTTCGGAGATTCGTGTCGGTGAGATAGCTGAGGACTATCCTTGGGTTGAGCCTTTACTTGAGGCGGCCCGTGGTATTACGGTGCCATGTGCTGTGGAGGATTTGACGTCAGCATGGACTCGAAAATTATATGATCAAGTCCGAGGAGCTAAAAAGCTGCCTCCACGTCGATTCAATACTGATCCGATCCGAAAAGGCAAGGCCGAAGCACTAATTCAAGATTTAGTTGAGCTGGCAATAATTTACCGTACAGAAGACAATCGTATAAATATACCGGATATCTTTCGAGTAGGATTTGGGATTCGCCGACTTGGCGGTGTCCGGCCTCCAAGATAACAAAGGTTCTTCAGGTTCAGCTATTTAATCAGGTTGCCTATTTGCTCAACAACCGCATCGCCCGCTCCAGCCCTTCGAGCGTAATCGGGAACATCCGGTTGTTCATGATCTGCCGGATGACCGAAATCGACTGCCGGTACTGCCACAGGTTTTCCGGCTCCGGATTGAGCCAGGCGAACTTGGGAAAAGCGTTGGTGAAGCGCGCCAGCCAGGCCGCGCCGGCTTCCTCGTTGTTGTACTCGACCGAGCCGCCCGGCGCCAGCACCTCGTAGGGGCTCATGGTGGCGTCGCCGACGAAAATGATGCGGGTGTCGTTCGGGTATTTGCGCAGCACGTCCCAGGTCGGGAAGCGCTCGCTGTGGCGGCGCTGGTTGTTCTTCCACAGGTAGTCGTAGACGCAGTTGTGGAAGTAGTAGAACTCCATGTTCTTGAATTCGCTTTTCGCGGCCGAGAACAGCTCTTCGGCGCGTTCGATGTGGTCGTCCATCGAGCCGCCGACGTCGAGCAGCATCACCACCTTGATGCGGTTCTTGCGCTCGGGCTGCATGCGGATGTCGAGCCAGCCGGCATTGCTGGCCGTGGCGCGGATGGTGTCGTCCAGCGCCAGTTCGTCCGCGGCACCTAGGCGCGCGAAGCGGCGCAGCCGGCGCAGCGCTACCTTGAGGTTGCGGGTGCCGAGTTCGCGCTCGTCGTCGTAGTCGCGGTAGCTGCGCTGCTCCCACACCTTCACCGCCGTGCGGTTGCGGCTTTGCCCGCCGATGCGGATGCCTTCCGGGTTGGTGCCGCCATTGCCGAAGGGCGAGGTGCCGCCGGTGCCGATCCACTTGCTGCCGCCTTCGTGGCGGCCGTGCTGTTCCTTCAGCAGTTCTTCCAGCCGTTTCTGCAGCTTGTCGTAGCCGAGCTTCTCCAGCGCCGCTTTCTGCTCGGGCGTGAGCTCGCGCTCGAAGCGCTTGAGCAGCCAGTCGAGCGGGATCTCGGCCTTCTCGTCGAAGACCGCGGCGACGCCCTTGAAGAAGGCGCCGAAAGCACGGTCGAATTTGTCGAAATGGGCTTCGTCCTTCACCAGCGTCAGGCGCGCGAGATAATAGAACTCATCCAGCGAGGGCGCGATGACGCCGCGCTGCAGGGCTTCCAGCAGCGTGAGGAATTCCTTGATCGTGACCGGGACCCTGGCGTCGCGCAGCGTGTAGAAGAAATCGATCAGCATCGGCTCACCCCCGCGCGTGCTGCCCCAGGCGCTCGTGCAGGGCGCTCTTGATCGCCGGCCATTCGCTGCGCAGGATGCTGTACATGACGGTGTCGCGCGCCGTGCCGTCGCGCCGCAGGGCATGGTGGCGGATGACGCCATCCTTGTGCGCGCCGAGGCGCTCGATGGCGGCCTGCGAGGCGAAGTTCTCGCCGTCGGTGCGCAGGCCGACCACGGCGCAGCCGAGCGTATCGAAGGCGTACGACAGCAGGAGCAGCTTGCAGCTGGTGTTCACGTGGGTGCGCTGGGCGCGTTTCGCATACCAGGTGTAGCCGATCTCGACCCGGTCGGCGCTCGGCACGATGTCGTGGAAGCTGGTGGTGCCGAGCAGGGTGCCGCCGCTTTTTCCCTCGCGCGCATCGATCACGGCAAACGCCACCCGATCAGGCATTTCGAGCGCGGTGCCGATGTACTGGGCCGCGTTGTGCGGCTCGGGCACGCTGGTCACGCGCAGGTTCCACAGCTCGCCGTCGCCGGCGGCCGCGCGCAGGCCTTCTTCGTGGTGCGGCGCCAGCGGCTCCAGGCGCAAGCCGTTGAACTCGAGCGTGACGGGCGCGACCCGGATCATCGGTTGGTCCTCGACATCTGGATCAGGCGCTCGAACAGGTGCACGTCCTGCTCGTTCTTGAGCAGGGCGCCGTGCAGGGGCGGGACGATGGCTTTTCCGTCCTGGCTGCGCAGGGCGTCAAACGGGATGTCCTCGGCCAGCAAGAGCTTGAGCCAGTCGAGGAATTCCGAGGTCGAGGGCTTCTTCTTGATGCCGGCGACCTCGCGCAGCTCGTAGAAGCTCTGCAGCGCGGCCGCCAGCAGGTCTTGCTTGAGCGCCGGGAAGTGGACCTTGACGATGTCGGTCATGGTCTCGCGGTCCGGGAATTTAATGTAGTGGAAGAAGCAGCGGCGCAGGAAAGCGTCGGGCAGTTCCTTCTCGTTGTTCGAGGTGATGATCACCATCGGGCGGTGCGTCGCCACGACCATCTCGCGCGTCTCGTAGACGTAGAATTCCATGCGGTCAAGTTCGCGCAGCAGGTCGTTCGGGAATTCGATGTCGGCCTTGTCGATCTCGTCGATGAGCAGCACGACCGGTTCGGGCGCGGTAAAGGCCTGCCACAGCACGCCCTTGACGATGTAGTTGTGGATGTCGCGCACGCGCTCGTCGCCCAGTTGCGAGTCGCGCAGGCGCGACACCGCATCGTATTCGTACAGGCCCTGCTGGGCCTTGGTGGTCGATTTCACGTGCCACTGCATCAGCGGCATGTCGAGCGCCGCCGCCACTTCTTCGGCCAGCATGGTCTTGCCGGTCCCGGGCTCGCCCTTGATCAGCAGCGGGCGGCCGAGCGTCAGCGCGGCGTTGACGGCCAGTTTCAGGTCATCGGTGGCGACATAGTTGTCGCTGCCTTCGAAGCGTTGGGAAGCGTGCATGTGCGGTAAAAAGTAAGTGTGAAATGAGGCCGAGTATATGCCAGAATGGCGCCCACCGAGGACGCCCCCCTGCGCGTGCGTTTGTAGACTGTGGACAACTCTTCGGATAGAATCGACAGGTTGGTGGATCATTTGCTAACTTTTTGTGCGTTTGCGGTATTCGAATTACAACTAACGAGCCACACCCATGAAAACATCTTTAGCTCTACTGGTACTGGCGGCGTTTGCCGGCACCGCAACCGCCGCCGAAGTCGTCGGCAACCCGAAGGCAGCGGCAAGCAAGATCGAAATGTGCATCGGCTGCCACGGCATCCCGGGCTACAAGGCGTCCTTCCCCGAGGTTTATCGGGTACCGATGATCGGCGGGCAGTCCGCCAAATACATCGAATCGGCACTGCACGCCTATAAAAAGGGCGACCGCAAGCACCCGTCGATGCGCGGCATCGCCGCCAGCCTGAGCGACCAGGACATCGCCGACGTGGCTGCGTACTATGCGCAGCAGACCCCAGCCAACGCCAAGCGCTAAGGACAGCCATGAAGAAACTCGTTTCCGCGCTGGTGTTCGGCGCATTTTGCCTCAATGCTTCGGCTGCCGATGTCTCGAAGGGCGAAGCCCTGGTCAAGAAGTACAACTGCGCATCCTGCCACGGCGCCGACTACAACAAGCCGATCGACCCGAGCTATCCGAAGCTGGCCGGCCAGCATGCCGAATACCTGACGCACGCCCTGCACGCCTACAAGCGCGGCGCCGGCCCGAACGGCCGCACCAACCCGATCATGGCGGGCCAGGTACAGCCGCTGTCGAACCAGGACATGGCCGATATCGGCGCCTACCTGGCGAAGCTGCCGTCGCAGCTCGTGGTCAGCAAATAAGCTTCGGCAAACAAGCAGGCCGAAAAAAATCCCCCCGACCGGGCAGCCGGCGGGGGGATTTTGTTTGGGCAGGCGCTTAACGCGCGGCGCGCCGGCGCACGCAATCGATATACGCCTCGGTATCCGGCGGCACGCCGTTGCGCTGAGAGGTCCAGATCATCTCGCCCAGGCATTCCATGATCTCGTGGTGGGCATCGTGCTCGCCGCGTTTGGCCACCAGCAGGTCGTGCGCGGCCTTGATCCCGCGTGGCTGGTCGGTCGATACCTGCTCGACGATCGACAGGTGCATCGACAGGTGCAGGAAGGGATTCGCCTGGCCGCCTTCGACCGAGTAGTCGCGCGCAATCGCCGCCTCGGCGTCGCCCAACTGCTCATGGTATTCGGGGTGCTGGACGATCCAGTCGGCCGCGATGGCGTCCATCGGCGTCAGGATCTCGCCATTGCGCTGCTTGCGCAGGGCTTCGCAGAAAAAGCGGCGCACGTCGTGCGAAGACGGTGTGAACATGTCGGGGAAGGGGCAAAAAGGAAGGAAGCCGGCATTGTAGCGCGATGCGCTTTGGCCCGTGCGGGAGCAGCCGGCCGGCGCCTGGTGTTGCAGGATGCGTGGCGCATGAGAACGCCTGCGCCGCAGGACGGGCGCACAGGAGAGGAAATGGAAACCGGCGCGGGCCGGTTTCCATGGGTCTTACTTGTTCGGCACCAGCACCAGCGGTTCCGCCACCACCGGAACAACGGCCGCCGGCGCCGCCGCCAGCGTGGCCTGCTGGGCCGGCTTGCCGCCGCCCTGCACACGGCCGTGCGGCTGGCGCAGGTAGCGCGCGCTATGGCGGCGTTCGCCATGCGGGCCGCCGCTCTTGGCCGGCCAGGTGATAAAACGCGACAATTCCTGCAGCGCCCGCTGGTAGACATCGCGCTTGAACTCGATGACCACGTCCAGCGGCACCCAATAGTCGTGCCAGCGCCAGGCGTCAAACTCGGGATGGTCGGTCAGGCGAAGGTTGACGTCGTTATCGCGCGCCACCATCCGTAACAGGAACCAGATCTGCTTCTGGCCACGGTAGTGGCCGCGGATCTCGCGCTTGATGAAGTGATCTGGCACCTCATAGCGCAGCCAGTCGCGGGTGCGGCCCACGATCTTGACGTGCTCCTGGCGCAAGCCGATTTCTTCCTCGAGCTCACGGTACATCGCCTGTTCCGGCGTTTCGCCGTATTTGATTCCTCCTTGCGGAAATTGCCACGAGTGCTCACGCACCCGCTTGCCCCACCACACCTCGTTATTGGCGTTCAGCAGGATGATGCCGACGTTGGGGCGAAACCCTTCACGATCGAGCATAAGTGCACCTCGAAACTTTCTGCCAGCCGTACGATCCTTATATTTTTACCCACAAATTGCCGTGCCCACCGTGCCGACAAGTTGCCGGCAGGGCAGGTAGGGCGTGTTCCGGACCCATTTGTAGAAAGATTGGACGCATCAGCCAGCTAATCCTTTAAAATTAGGTCGATTATAACTCTCTCTTTTTAAAAAGAATTCATCGATATGCGTGCCTCACGATTTTTTATTTCAACTCTGAAAGAAGCGCCTTCCGACGCCGAAATCGTCAGCCACCAGCTGATGATGCGTGCAGGGATGATCAAGCGGCTGGGTTCGGGCATCTACACCTACATGCCGACGGGCCTGCGCGTCATCCGCAAGGTCGAGGGCATCATCCGCGAAGAAATGAACCGTGCAGGCGCAATCGAACTCCTGATGCCGCTCGTGCAGCCCGCCGAACTGTGGCAGGAAACCGGCCGCTGGGACAAGATGGGCCCGGAATTGATGCGCGTCAAAGACCGCCACGGCCGTGAATTCGCGATCCAGCCGACCTCGGAAGAAGTCATCACCGACGTCGTGCGCAGCGAACTCAAGTCCTACCGCCAGCTGCCGGTCAACTTCTATCACATCCAGACCAAGTTCCGCGACGAGCGCCGTCCGCGCTTCGGCCTGATGCGCGGCCGCGAGTTCACGATGAAAGATGCATATTCATTCGACCGCGACGTGGCCGGCATGCAGCAGTCCTACCAGGTCATGTTCGACGCCTACACCAGGATCTTCAACCGCTTCGGCCTGAAGTTCCGCGCGGTGGCGGCCGACAACGGCGCCATCGGCGGCACCGGCTCGCATGAATTCCACGTGATCGCCAGCACCGGCGAAGACGCGCTGGTCTACTGCCCGGATTCCGATTTTGCCGCCAACATGGAAGCGGCCGAAGCACTCAGCATCGGCGAACGCGCAGCCGCCACCCAGCCGCTGACCAAGACCTCGACCCCGGGCAAGACCAAATGCGAAGCCGTGGCCGAGCTGTTGAACGTCCCGCTCCAGCGGCACGTCAAGAGCATCGCCCTGACCGTCGAACACGAAGGCAAGAAGCAGTATTTCCTGCTGCTGCTGCGCGCCGACCATGAACTCAACGAGATCAAGGTCTCGAAAGTAGCGGGCCTGAAGGACTTCCGCTTCTCGACCGAAGCGGAAATCCAGGAAGTCTACGGCACCGTGCCGGGCTACCTCGGCCCGATCAATACCAGGGCGCCGGTCACCGTGGTGGCCGACCGCACCGTGGCCAACATGAGCGACTTCATCTGCGGCGCGAACGAAGCGGATTTCCACTACACGGGCGCCAACTGGGGCCGCGACGTGGCCGAGCCTTTGGTTGCCGACCTGCGCAACGTGGTCGAAGGCGACGCTTCGCCGGACGGCAAGGGCGTGCTGGCGATCGAACGCGGCATCGAAGTGGGCCACGTGTTCCAGCTCGGCACCGCCTATTCGGAAGCCATGAACGCCACCTTCCTGGATGAAAACGGCAAGCCGGCCCCGCTGCAGATGGGCTGCTACGGCATCGGCGTGACCCGCATCCTGGGCGCGGCGATCGAGCAGAACTTCGACGCCAAGGGCATCGTCTGGCCGGACGCCATCGCGCCCTTCGAGCTGGTGCTGTGCCCGATGGGCATGGACCGCAGCGAGATGGTCAAGGAACAGGTCGAGAAGCTCTACGCCGAGCTGCAGGCTCTAGGGGTCGACGTCATCGTCGACGACCGTGGCCTGCGTCCGGGCGCGATGTTCGCCGACTGGGAGCTGATCGGCGTGCCGCACCGCGTCGTGATCGGCGAGCGTGGCCTGAAGGAAGGCAACCTGGAATACCAGGGCCGCCGCGACGACGCCGCCACCAGCGTGCCGGTCGACGGCATGGTCGCCTTCATCAAGGGCAAGCTCGGCAAGTGAGCGTGTTGACGCTGGTCTCCTGGGCGGTACGTTTCCTGCTGGCCGCCGGGCTGCTGCTCGGCGCGCCTGCGCACGCCGGAAACCAGAAGGAAGAAGCCATGGCCGACTCGGTGCGCCTGGCCATGGAAAATGCCATCCGCGACAGCCGGCCGCCCAAGCCGGTGCTGCGCGACGACGCCGCGCGGGCGCGCTACCAGGCCTGGTTCAACGAGATGTCGCAGCGCCTGGCCAAGCGGCTTCCCGACGCGCAGTCGCGCACCGAATTCCTCGAAGTGGCCTGGTACGAAGCCACCCGCGCCGGCCTCGATCCGGGACTGGTGCTGGGACTGATCCAGGTGGAGTCGGCCTACCGCAAGTACGCCATCTCGATCGCCGGCGCGCGCGGCTACATGCAGGTGATGCCCTTCTGGACCAAGGTGATCGGCGACGCCGACCGCCGCAAGCTGTTCCACATGCAGACCAATCTGCGCTACGGCTGCTCGATCCTGCGCATGTATATCGACATGGAAAAGGGCAACCTCTACCTGGCGCTGGGCCGCTACAACGGCAGCCGCGGCAAGCCGCAGTATCCGAACGCGGTGCTGTCGGCCTGGAAGAAATGGGAGTTCAAGCCGGCGGTGTGATCGTGGACCAACAATCCCGCAACATATCGATCCGCCATCCCTGCATGCCGAAGGTGTAAACTTCACGCTTTCCCGACGTAGAGGTTCCCATGCGATTGTCCACCCTCGCCGGCGCTGCCTGCCTTGCCATGCTGGCCGGCTGCGCGTCCGCTCCGCCCGCATCCCTTGCCACGCAAGCCCCGCTCGACCAGCGCGCGAAGAACGTGATCTTCTTCCTCGGCGACGGCTTGGGGCTCAATACGCTCACCGCCGCGCGCATCTTCCATGTGGGCGAGGAGGGCGAGCTCACCATCGACCGCCTGCCCGAATCGGCCTTCGTGAAGACCTTCTCGAACGATGCGATGGTCACCGACAGCGCCGCCGGGATGGCCGCCTACATGACCGGGGTGAAGCAGAATAACGGCGTGATCTCGATGTCCGCCGGCACCCGCTCGGTCGCCCCTGGCAAGGACGTCAACGGCAACGCATTGGTGAGCCGCTGCAAGGAGAGCTCTGAAGGCGGCGCGCCCGCGGTCACGCTGCTGGAACTGGCCCGGCGCCGCGGCATGGCGCTGGGTGTCGTCACCAACACCAGCGTCACCGATGCGACGCCCGCATCCGCCTACGGCCACGGCTGCCACCGCAAGCTCGAAACCGATTTCGCGGCTTCGCTGGTGCCGGGCGGCGCCGGCTACAACGGCGCGCTGGGGCCACGCGGCCTGGACGTGATGTTCGGCGGCGGGGCGCAGTTCTTCACGCCTTTCAATCGCGGCGGCAAGCGCGCCGACGGCCGCGACCTGCTGGCCGAGATGAACGCGCAGGGTGTGCGCGTGGTGTCGGACAGTAGCTCCTTCAATGCGCTGGCGCCAGCTGCAGGGCAGCGGGCCATCGGCCTGTTCGCCGACAACCACATGGACTACGACGCCGTGCGCAACCCCGCCAGGCAGCCGAGCCTGAGCGAGATGACGCGCAAGGCCATCGACCTGCTCGCGCCGCATGCCGGCAGCCAGGGCGCCGGCTTCTTCCTGGTCGTCGAGGGCGGCCTGATCGACCACGCGCTGCATGCCACGCTCGGCAAACGCGCCCTGCAAGAGACTGTCTCGTACAACGCGGCCATGCAGGCGGCGCTCGACAAGATGGAAGCGCTCGACCCGGGCCTGAAGAGCACCCTGGTGGTCGCCACCGCCGACCACGACCACACGCTGCTCCTGAACGGCTACACGGTCCGCACCGGCAAGACCACGCCAAGCAATCCGGGCGTATTGGGCCTGGTGCGCAACCTCGACGGTAGCCCGAAGCTGGACCAGGAAGGCCGTCCGTTCACGATCATCGGCTTCGGCACCGGCGAAAACCGCATCAACGGCAACCGCAACACCATGCCTGCCCTGACCGACGAGATCGTGACGCGCGACGACTATCACCAGGAAGCCGTGGTGCGCACGCGCCCCGGCGCCGAAACGCATGGCGGCTCGGACGTCTACCTGGGCGCCGCCGGCGCCGGGGCCGAACTGTTCCGCGGAACCATCGACAACACCCGCGTCTTCAGCCTGATCAAGACCGCTGCCGGCCTGTGAGCCCTGAACTGGACACCATCATGAAACAACGACTTCCATTGCTGCTGGCCGCCAGCCTGTTCAGCGCCGGCGCGCTCGCCGCGCCGCAAGCGAAAAACATCATCTTCTTCCTCGGCGACGGCATGGGCCCGACCACGATCACCGCCGCGCGCATCTACAAGCACGGCGAAGACGGCCTGCTGAACTTCGAGAAGATCGAGCGCACCGCGCGCATCAAGACCTATTCGAACGACTTCCAGACCACCGACAGCGCGCCCTCGATGGGCGCCTACATGACCGGCGTGAAGATCAACCAGGACGGCATCTCGATGAAGGATGCAAAGGCCATCGACCCGGACAAGGACGCGAACGGCAACCGCACGGTCGACAAGTGCGGCGAGAACAACGGCAGCGTCGTGCCGACCATCCTGGAGCTGGCCAAGGCGCGTGGCAAGGCCGTGGGCGCGGTGACGACCACCGAGCTGACCCATGCGACGCCGGCATCGACCTTCTCGCATGCCTGCCACCGCGACGCGGCCTACAGCATCGCGCGCCAGATCGTGCCTGGCGGCGCCGGCTACAACACGGCATTGAAAGACGGCGTGGACGTCCTGATGGGCGGCGGCCGCCACCACTTCACGCCCTACGACAAGGCGGCCAACCCGAAGGGCCGCGCCGACGGGCGCGACCTGATGGCGGAGATGGCGGCGCAGGGCTACTACGTGGCCGGCACCCGCGCCGGCATGATGTCGGCCAGGCCGGGCCGCAAGTTCGTCGGCATCTACAGCGCGGACGACCACCTGGATTATTCGCTGGAGCGCCGTCCCGAACAGCCGACCTTGAGCGAGATGGCGCTCAAGTCCATCGAACTGCTCTCGCAAGACCCGGACGGCTTCTTCCTGATGGTCGAAGGCGGCAAGATCGACCACGCGCTGCACGACAACAATGCCCAGAACGCGCTGGCCGACACGGTGGCTTTCGACGAGGCGATCCAGGCCGCGATCGACCGCATGCGCAGCATCGACCCGGGGCTGGAGAACACGCTGATCGTCATCACGGCGGACCACGACCACACGATGGTGCTCAGTGGTTATCCGAAGCGCGGCAGCAAGGTGCTGGACATCGTCCACGACTACGCCACCGGCGAGCCGAAGAAGGACGCGGACGGCAAGACCTTCACGGCCCTGGTCTTCGGCAACGGCAAAGTGCGCCCGGACGTGCGCGCCGACGTCGACAGCGCCACCGCGCTGGGCAACCGCTACCGGCAGGAGGCGGGCGTGCGCACGGTGTACGAATCGCACGGCGGCGGCGACGTCAAGCTGTACGCGCTCGGCGCGGGCTCGGCGCCGTTCAAGGGGACGATTGAAAATACCAAGGTGTTCCACCTGATGAAGGCGGCGGCGGGCTTGTGATGAAAGTAGGGTAACCGACGTCGCGAAGCCGACTAAACGTCATCCTCAATCAACGTCGTCCCGGCCAGCGCCGGACGACGCCCCCAAAAAACAAAAAGCCCCGGAATCCGGGGCTTTCTGCATTCAAGGCTGTGGACAGCCGCAGCGCTTACTTCAGGTGATCCGAAATGAGCTTGGTCATTTCAAACATCGAGACCTGCGCCTTGCCGCCGAAGACAGCTTTGAGCTTGGCGTCGGCATTGATCATGCGACGGTTCGCTGGATCTTGCAGGTTTTCTTTCTTGATGTAGTCCCAGACCTTCTTGGTGACTTCAGTGCGTGGCAGCGGTGCAGCGCCGACGACTGCGGCCAGTTCGCCCGACGGCGTCATCGCTTTCATGAAAGCGGCGTTCGGCTTGCGTGCTGCTGCAGGCTTGGCGGCTGGTTTTGCGGCTGCTTTTGCTGGAGCTGCTTTTTTTGCTGCAGGCTTGGCCGCGGCGGCAGGCTTGGCAGCTGCTTTCGTGGCTGGTGCTGCGGTGGATTTTTTGGCTGTTGCCATCTTCGAGCCTCCTAAAACGATCACGGGGAAAGTTGCGTTATTGACGCACGGGCTTATATTGGTGGCCTTTTACTGTTCGTGCAAGTCTTTTTCAAAAATTTTTCATTCTTATAAGCCCCAAAATGCGAGCTATCCCACACTCGGTGCGCTGCAAATGAAAAATCGGGGTGCGTCAATGTGAAAAAACCGCGCAAGGCCAGTGCCCGCGCGGTTCCTTGCCGTTTCCGGCGAGCTGGCCCAAGGGGTCAGCGCATGCCAGGCATCATGCCTTTCATCCCGCGCATCATCTTCATCAGGCCACCGCCTTTGAGCTTTTTCATCATCGACTGCATCTGGTCGTACTGGGTCAGCATGCGGTTCACTTCCTGCACCTGCACACCGGCGCCGGCTGCGATGCGGCGCTTGCGGTTGGCCTTGATCAATTCCGGCTTGGCGCGCTCGCCCGGGGTCATCGAGTCGATGATGCCGACCATGCGCCGCACCTGCTTTTCGGCCTGGTCCATGTTGGCGCCTGCGGCGGCCTGCTGGAACTGCGCCGGCAGTTTGTCGAGCAGGCCCGACATGCCGCCCATTTTCTTCATCTGCGTCAGCTGCGCCTTGAAGTCGTTCATGTCGAACTTGCCGCCGCCCTTGATCTTGTTCGCCAGTTCGGTGGCCGCCTCGGCGTCCACGCCCTTGCGCGCTTCTTCGACCAGCGCCAGGATGTCGCCCATGCCCAGCACGCGGTTGGCCATGCGCGTGGGGTCGAAGGCTTCCAGGCCATCGAGCTTCTCGGACACGCCGGCGAACTTGATCGGCTTGCCGGTCACGTGGCGCACCGACAGCGCGGCGCCGCCGCGCGAGTCGCCATCGAGCTTGGTCAGCACGATGCCGGTCAGCGGCAGCGTGTCGTTGAAGGCCTTGGCGGTGTTGATCGCATCCTGGCCGAGCATGGCGTCGACCACGAACAGGGTCTCGACCGGATTGACGGCGGCGTGCACCGCGGCGATCTCCTGCATCATCGCTTCGTCGATACCGAGGCGGCCGGCGGTGTCGATGATCAGGACGTCGTGGTAGTGCTTCCTGGCCCAGTCGAGCGCGCCCAGCGCGATGTCGACCGGCTTGTCCGAGGAGGTAGACGGGAAGAAATCGGCGCCGACCTGTTTCGTGACGGACTCCAGCTGCGCGATTGCCGCAGGGCGGTAGACGTCGGCCGAAACGGTCAGGACCTTCTTTTTCTTCTGCTCTTTCAGGTACTTGGCGAGCTTGCCGACGGTGGTGGTCTTGCCCACACCCTGCAAACCGGCCATCAGGATGATCGCCGGCGGCTGCTGGGCGAACGAAAGCTGCGTCGCTTCGGGACCGAGGTCGGCGCCCATCAGGGCCGCCAGCTCGCGCTGCACCACGCCGACCAGGGCCTGGCCGGGCGACAGCGAGCCGATGACTTCTTCGCCGAGCGCTTTTTCTTTCACTTTGGCGATGAATTCGCGCACCGCCGGCAGCGCCACGTCGGCCTCGAGCAGGGCCATGCGCACTTCGCGCAGCATCTCGGCGGTGTTCGCCTCGGTAAGGCGCGCCTCGCCGCGCATGGTCTTGACGACCTTGGCAAGGCGTTGGGTAAGGTTATCTAGCATGTTCTACCTGACTATATATATATGAGACGGCGTTCGATTTGCCTGTATTTCGTAGGGCGGGCGGGTCTCCCGCCCGCGCGGCGATCGTTATCGGCTCCGCTTTCGGGCTGGATGATCTCGCTGCCAACTATCACCGCGCGGGCGGCGAAGCCGCCCACCCTACGGATTGGCGCATTCGTTAATCCACTATTTTACCTTGCGCAAGCCCTCGGGTTCAGCCGGGGCAGGATATGCCGCAATTTTTTTGAGCAGCCGTGATGTGGCCGATCACACCGCAGGCTTGCTTAATTTGACCCACCTCACATGCCGTCGGGCCGTTTCCCGTCAGCATCGTCCCCTGTGCCGCGCCGTTTTGTCGTGCGGCACTCAAGGGAGAAAGGTATGACCAAACCATTCAACAGCATCCTCGCCGCGGCGAGCCTGCTGGCAGCAGGCGCCGCCGGAACGGCCGGGGCCAATGAAGTCGTCCGGCTGGGCAACCTCAAGTTCGCGCACTTCGGCGCGGTCTCGTACATCAAGGAGATCGCACCCAAGTGCGGCATCCGGGTCGAGGAAAAGGTGTTCCCGAAAGGACTGGACGTGATGCAGGCGATCATCGCCGGCGAACTCGACGTCGGCGCGACCGCATCGGAGGCGGCGATCTCGGGCCGCGCCGGCGGCGCCCCGATCGTGGCGGTGGCCGGGTTCGCGCGCGGCGGCGCGCGGCTGGTGGCGCGGCCCGAGCTGAACATCCGCGGCGTGGCCCAGCTCAAGGGCAAAAAAGTCGGCGTCACGCGCGGCGCCATCCAGGAAGTGCTGCTCATGGCCGAACTGGCCAAGCACGGCTTGAAGGGCGACGCGGCGCCGGGCAAGGACGTGCAGCTGGTCTACCTGCCTTATGCCGACTTGAACGGCGCGCTGCTGGGCAGGCAGATCGACGCCATGATGCAGTCCGAGCCGCAGTCTTCGCAGGCGATCAACAAGGGCTTCGGCATGGAGGTGCTCAAGCCCTATGACACGCCGATCGGCGAGCCGGTGCGCACCATGGTCATGACCGAGAAGTTCTATCGCGAGCGCCGCCCGGTCGCCGAGAAATTCATGCGCTGTTTTGTACAGGCCACCCGGACCTTCATCGACCATCCGGCGGTGGCCGAGAAATACGTGCGCGAGGTGATCTTCAAGAACCAGATCAGCAGCGACGACTTCCATGACGCGATCCGCAACGCGCCGTATTCGTACGCGCTCACGCCCGAGCACATCCAGGCCACCACCGACACGATGGTGAAAACCGGGGTAGGGCGCATGGCGCGCCCGCCGCTGGCGAAAGACTGGGTGCGCACCGACCTGCTCGATGCCGCCATGGCCGACCTGAAACTGCGCTGAAGGAGCCCGCATGACGACGCAAACAATTCCGGGCAACCGGCGCCGCGCCTTGCGCGCATTCTGGAGCAATCCCTGGTACGAGCGCGCGGTCGGCATGGTGGTGCCGGTCGTGGCCATCCTGCTCTGGCAGTGGGTGGCGATGAACGGCTGGGTCGACCCGATGGTGCTGCCGGCGCCGCTCGACGTCTGGCGCAAGTGGGTGGCCTACCTGCTGCCGCTGGCGCCTTTCGAACAATACACCGGGGGCGGCTGGTGGTCGTGGGCGTTCTCGGGCGAGCTGCCGATCGACATCTATACCAGCATGGTCCGGGTGGTGGTGGGCTTCTCCATCGGCGCCGGGCTGGCGCTGCCCCTGGGCCTGGCGATGGGCGCGAGCCGCGTCGTGTATGCCTGGATGAACCCCTTCGTGCAGATCCTGCGCCCGATCCCGCCGATCGCCTACATCCCGCTGGCGATCCTGTGGTTCGGGCTGGGCAATCCGCCGGCGGTGTTCCTGATCGCACTGGGCGCGTTCTTTCCGGTGCTGATGAACACCATCGCCGGGGTGCGCCACGTGGACGGCATCTACCTGCGCGCCGCGCGCAACCTCGGCGCCGGACGCATCACCATGTTCCTGCGCGTGATCCTGCCGGCCGCCGTGCCTTACATCCTGTCGGGCGTGCGGATCGGCATCGGCACCGCCTTCATCGTGGTGATCGTCTCCGAGATGATCGCCGTGAACAACGGCCTGGGCTTCCGCATCCTGGAAGCACGCGAGTACTTCTGGTCCGACAAGATCATCGCCGGGATGATCACCATCGGCATGCTCGGCCTGGCCATCGACCTGGCCATGAACCGCCTCAACAACTATCTGCTGCGCTGGCACCGCGGCCTGGAGCAGTGACATGAACGCACCTTACTCGCCGCCGCTGCAGGCGCCGCATATCCGCGTCGAAGGCGTCAACAAGACCTTCGCCAGCCACGGCCGCCAGGTGGTGGCATTGAAGGACATCGCGCTCGAGATCCCGCGCGGGCAGTTCACCTGCCTGCTCGGGCCTTCGGGCTGCGGCAAGTCGACGCTGCTCAATGCGGTGGCCGGCTTTTCGCTGCCGAGCAGCGGCACGATCCTGGTGGACAGCGTCCCGGTGACGGCGCCCGGACCGGACCGCGGCATGGTGTTCCAGGAATACGCGCTCTTCCCCTGGATGACGGTCGAGGACAACATCTCCTTCGGCCTGCACATCAAGGGCATGTCGAAGACGACCATCCGCAAGCGCGTGGGCGACCTGCTGGAGATGCTTTCCCTGGGCGACTTCCGCCAGCGCTTTCCCAAGGACCTGTCCGGCGGCATGCGCCAGCGCGTGGCGATCGCCCGCGTGCTGGCGCTCGATTCGCCGATCATGCTGATGGACGAGCCCTTCGGCGCCCTCGATGCCCTGACCCGGCGCAACCTGCAGGACGAGCTGCTGCGCATCTGGTCCGAGCTGAAGAAGACCATCCTGTTTGTCACCCACAGCATCGAGGAGGCGATCTACCTGGCCGACCGCATCGTGGTGATGACCTACCGGCCCGGCACCGTCAAGCGCGACCTGCTGGTGGAGCTGCCGCGCATGCGCGACCCGGCGGCACCGGAATTCAACGCCCTCAAGCGCGAGCTGGGCATGCTGGTGATGGAAGAGCAGCAGCGCCATCATACGGATGAGTTGAGGATGGCGGCGGTGGATTGACCCGGCGCCGGGGAGGGGTCGCCACCAGCCTTACCCGATGGTGTATCCTTCCACTATGCAGAACTCCCTCTTTCTCGCCGCGGCCCTGCTGTACGCGGTGTGCGCCCTGCTGCCGTCGCGCCGGGGCGCCGTCATCTCCGGCGTCACTGCCGCCGCCTGGGCGGTGCACGGCGCCGCGCTCGCGCTCGACGTCGTCTCGCCCGGTCAATTGCGGGTCGGCTTCGCCATCATGTTATCGAGCGCGCTGTGGGTCTCGGTGGCCGCCTACTGGCTGGAAAACCGCAATTTCGCGCTGGACGGCATGCGCCGCCTGGTGATGCCCTTCGCCTTCGTGGCAAGCCTGCTGCCGCTGGTCTTTCCCGGCAGCGTGCTGGAAATCCACGACCAGTCGCCCGCCTTCGGCTGGCACGTCGCGGTGGCGGTGCTGGCCTACAGCACCCTGACCATCGCCGCCTTCCACGCGGTGCTGATGGCGCTGCAGGAAGCGCGGCTGCACACCCGCGGCAGCAACGGCGGCTGGTTCGCCAGCGCGCTCGACCAGCTGCCGGCGCTGCTGACCATGGAAAAGCTGTTGTTCCGCGTGATCTGGATCGGCTTCGTCCTGCTCAGCCTCACGGTACTGTCGGGCGTGGTGTTTTCCGAGCAGCTGTTCGGCCGCGCGCTGCGATTGGACCACAAGAGCGTGTTCGCGCTGCTGTCCTGGCTGCTGTTCGCCGCGCTGCTGGCGGGGCGCCGCTGGCAGGGCTGGCGCGGCAAGACCGCGCTGCGCTTCACCCTGGCGGGCTTCGCCACGCTGGCACTGGCCTATGTCGGCAGCCGCTTCGTGCTCGAAGTCGTCCTGCACAGGGCAGTAGCATGATGCGCATCCTGTTCTGGATCGCCCTGGTCGTGCTGGTGGTCATGGCGGTACGCGCCAAGTTCAAGGCGTCGAGCGTGCGCTACCAGGCGCCTCCGCGTCCGCAAGCGAAGGAGCCGGTGGCCCGGATCGAAACCATGACCCAATGCGCCCACTGCGGCCTGCATTTCCCGGCCTCCGAAGCGGTGCACGCCGATGGCCTCGACTACTGCTCGCCGGGCCACGTGCGCCTGCCGCCGCAGTAAGCCGGCCGATGCCGTTCCAGCCGCCGTCCCCGCGAGACCCGTCCGCGCAGCGACTCTCCCCTGCGGCGCGCGCGACCATGTGGCGCACGCTCCAGACCTTCAACATCAGCCGCATCGTGATCGCGCTGGTGCTGCTGCTCTACCTGGGCGTGAGCATCACCGACAACGGCGTGCGCACCGATGCCGTCAATACCGAAGCCTGCGTCTTCTATTTCGTGGCCTCGCTGGCCTTCGCCGGCTTTGGCACCTGGTGGAAGCGCCGCTTCATGGTGCAGCTGGCCTGCCAGATCGCGACCGACCTCGCCGTCATCTCGCTCCTGTACCTGGCCGCCGGCGGCATGCGCAGCGGGCTGGCGATCCTCTACCTGTTCCCGCTGGCCGGCGCGGCCATCCTCGCCCCCCTGGTGCTGGCGCTGTTCGCCGCCTCCGTCGCGACCCTGTTCCTGATCGCCGTCAGCGCCTGGCAGGTGGTCATGCTGGACCGCCAGGCGCCGCTGATGCAGGCAGGCCTGTACGGCGGCGCCTTCTTTGCCGGCGTGCTGCTGGTGAACCGGCTGGCTGCGCGCCTGATCAAGCAGGAAGACCTGGCCGCCCAGCGCGGCACCGACCTGCGCATCCAGCAGCTGATCAACGGGATCGTCATCGCCGACGTCGGCGACGGCATCCTGGTGGTGGGGGACGACGGCGTGGTCTTCACCGGCAATCCGGCCGCCCGCATCACGCTCGGCTTCGAAGGCGAGGCGGCGGGCTTCCGGCTCGGCGAGGCGCCTGGCCTGGAGCCGGTGGCCCAGGCCTTTACCGCCTGGCTGCGCGCACCGGTGGAAGGCGCGGCCTTCGTCACCGTCAAGCCCTACCGCGAAGACGCGGGCCTGCTGCGCGGCCGGCGCGACCAGCCGACCCACCTGAAGCTGCGTTTCGCCCGGGTCGACACGGCCGGCGTGGCGGCCGGGCGCAGCGTGGTGTTCATGCAGGACGTGAGCGCCATCGAAAACCAGGCGCAGCAACTCAAGCTGGCCTCGATGGGGCGCCTCACCGCCAGCATCGCGCACGAGGTGCGCAACCCGCTGTCGGCCATCGGCCACGCCACCGCGCTGCTGGCCGAAGACCTGCACGGCCCGGCTGAGGTGCGGCTGCTGAAGATCATCGGCGACAACGTCACGCGCGTGAACCGCATGGTCGAAGACATCCTGCAGCTCTCGCGCAAGGTGCAGCCCAATGGCGAACCGCTGCAGCTGGCGACCTTCCTGGCCGAACTGAAGCTCGAATTCTGCGAAACCCACGGCCTGGCCGGTGATATAGTTTATATAGGCGATCCGGGCGCGAGTGCGGTGCGCTTCGACCCGCTGCACCTGCACGAGGTGCTGCTCAACCTGCTGGGCAACGCGGTGCGCTATGCCAGCAAGCAGCCGGCCAGCATCCGCATCTTCCCGGCGCGCGACGCGGCCGGGCGCACCGAACTGCACGTGCAGGACGACGGCCCCGGCATCACCCCCGAGGTACGCGCCCACCTGTTCGAGCCCTTCTACACCACCTCGAGCAAGGGCACGGGCCTGGGCCTGTACCTGGCGCGCGAGCTGTGCCTGAACAACGATGCGAAGCTCGACTACGAATACCGCTTCGACGCCGCCCCGCTAGGGGTGCGCAAGGCCAGCGGGCGCTTCGTGATCAGCTTTGCCCAGCCGGCCTAGATTCGTCCTGCTATATATATATAGATTGAGAAAACCATGACCGCACCCCGCATCCTCGTGGTCGACGACGAAGCCGACCTGCGTGAACTGCTCGAGATCACCCTGCTCAAGATGGGGCTGGACGTGGACAGCGCGGCCACGCTGCGCCAGGCGCGCGCGCTGTTGGAAGAGCACGACTACGCCCTGATCCTGACCGACATGCGCCTGCCCGACGGCCTCGGGCTGGAGCTGGTGCGCGAAGTGCACGCATCCATCAAGGCGACCCCGATCGCCGTCATCACCGCCTACGGCAGCGCCGAGAACGCGGTGGTGGCGCTCAAGGCGGGCGCCTTCGATTACATCTCCAAGCCGGTGGCGCTCGACGCGCTGCGCCTGATGGTGCGCTCGGCCCTGCGCCTGCTCGACGCCGCGCCGGCGCAGCCGGACGGCAGCCTGCCCGGCTCGCGCATGATCGGTTCGTCGCCCGCGATGCAGTCGCTGCGGGCCCAGATCGGCCGCCTGGCGCGCTCGAACGCGCCGATTTCGATCACCGGCGAATCGGGTAGCGGCAAGGAACTGGCCGCGCGCGAGATCCACGCCCAGAGTTCGCGCGCCGCCAAGCCCTTCGTCGCGGTGAACTGCGGCGCGATTCCCGAAACCCTGATGGAAGCGGAGTTCTTCGGCTACCGCAAGGGCGCCTTCACCGGCGCCGCCGAGGAGCGCGACGGCTTCTTCCAGGCGGCCAACGGCGGCACCCTGATGCTCGACGAAGTGGCCGACCTGCCGCTGGCAATGCAGGTCAAGCTGCTGCGCGCGATCCAGGAGCGGCGCGTGCGCAAGATCGGCGCCACCAGCGAAGAGCCGGTGGACGTGCGCATCATCAGCGCGACCCACCAGGACCTGGCCAGGTGCGTGGAGCAGGGCAGGTTCAGGCAGGACTTGTTCTACCGGCTGAACGTGATCGAGCTGTCGCTGCCGCCGCTGCGCGAGCGCATCGACGACTTGCCGCCCCTCGTCGACGCCGTGCTGGCGCGGCTGGCCGGTCCGGG
Organism: Telluria sp. ZT3P39; assembly: GCF_059685935.1. Taxonomy (NCBI): domain Bacteria; kingdom Pseudomonadati; phylum Pseudomonadota; class Betaproteobacteria; order Burkholderiales; family Oxalobacteraceae; genus Telluria; species Telluria sp. ZT3P39. The sequence continues at coordinate 334,498 of NZ_JCASIH010000001.1, read as the reverse complement.
GCAGGCCGCGCTCGGGGCCGGTGTGCTGGACGCGCTGCGCGCCTATTCCTTCCCGGGGAATATCCGCGAACTGGAGAACGTGCTGGAGCGGGCGCTGGCGTTTGCCAACGACGGCGTGATCGAAGTGGGGGATTTGTCGCTGAAAGCGGCGCGCCCGAGCGAGGCGATCGCGGTTCCGGTCCAGGCGCCGGCGCCGGTGGCCGGGCCGGAAGCGGCTCCCGCGCCGGTGGCGGCATCCGGACAGGCCATGCTCGGCCCGAACGGCTTGCCCGGCAATCTGCCCGACTACCTGAGCCAGGTGGAGCGCGACATCATCGGCCGCGCGCTGCAACAGACCCAGTTCAACCGCACGCAGGCCGCAGCGCTGCTCGGGATCAGCGTGCGGCAGCTGCGCTACCAGATGCAGAAGCTGGAAATTTCGGCGCCGGACGATAACGCCTGACCGTTTTCCGTAGGGTGGCCGGGGTAATTTCGGGCAATGCCCGGAATTACGAACGGCCGCGCGTTCAAATCACGTCAACTGGTAGGCTCCGTGGTTTTCCCACGTTGGTTGAACGCGCGGTCGGCGAAGCCGACCACCCTACGGTCGTGTTGTCTTTTCGCCAGTGCAAAACGGACAAGAATGATGCGCCGCGCATCAGGCTGATTACGCTTTGAGCAGCCATCCTGAACAAGGTTAGCGCTCACTCACCGCATACTCCCCGCCGTTCTAGCCCTACTCGCTTGTCAAGCCCATGCGCCAAAAAAAACGCAAAATATTGCGAAGTTCTTTACTTGCCGTGACCTGGGTCAGGTACTACAATTAGTCTCATATCAAGGTCGAACACTAGATGTAGTGGTAGTGAACCGAAGGAAACTAGTTCACTCCCGACTTGAGGCTTGCTCTGCAAGCGACTGATTCCACAGCGATTTCCTACCCTGCATATCTGGTTGCCAGCATGGCGTTCCGGCTGGCGGGGCATCGCTTTGCTATGAATTCCGTAGGACTTCGGTCCTGGTAACAACAAATGGCGGCAGGCATCTGCCCACCCTGGAGGCTCAATGCAAACAGCACAAGACATTTCGATCAATCCTCACGTCACCCCAGGCGCGTCGGCCAATGCCACGCCGGCAGAGATCGTGGCGCGCGGCGACTACCGCGTCATCCGCCGTAACGGCGCCGTGGTGGCCTTCGAGCCGCACAAGATCTCGGTCGCGATGACCAAGGCCTTCCTCGCCATCGCAGGCGGGCAGGGTGCTGCATCGGCCCGTATCCGCGACCTGGTGGAACAGATGACCGGAAATGTCGTGGCTGCATTGGTGCGCCGCCAGCCGAACGGCGGCACCTTCCATATCGAAGACGTGCAGGACCAGGTCGAACTGTCGCTGATGCGCTCGGGCGAGCATGACGTCGCACGCGAATACGTGCTGTACCGTGCCAAGCGCATGGAAGAGCGCCGCGCCGCGAAAGAAGCCGCCGGCGGCACCGCCGTGGCTGCGCCGCAGATCCACGTGATCGACGGCGGCCAGCGCCTGCCGCTGGACATGAACGCCGTGTACGGCCTGGTCAACGCTGCCTGCGCCGGCCTGGAAAAGCACGTCGACGCCGACGCGATCGTCGCCGAGACCCTGAAGAACCTGTACGACGGCGTGCCGGTCGAAGAACTGCACAAGTCGGCCATCCTGGCGGCCCGCGCCCTGATGGAAAAAGACCCGGCCTACAGCCAGGTCACCGCGCGCATCCTGCTGCACACCATCCGCAAGGAAGTCTTCGGCCACGAAGTGCCGCAAGCCGGCGCCGCTGCCGAATACATCACTTACTTCCCGCAGTACATCGCCAAGGGCATCCAGAACGAACTGCTGGACGAAGAACTGGGCAAGTACGACCTCGAGCGCCTGGCCAAGGCCATCGTCGCCGACCGCGACCTGCAGTTCGGCTACATCGGCCTGCAGACCCTGTACGACCGCTACTTCCTGCACGTGCGCGAAACCCGCATCGAGATGCCGCAGGCCTTCTACATGCGCGTCGCGATGGGCCTGGCCCTGCGCGAAGCCGACCGCGAAGCGCGCGCGATCGAGTTCTACAACCTGCTGTCGTCGTTCGACTTCATGAGCTCGACCCCGACCCTGTTCAACTCGGGCACCCGCCGTTCGCAGCTGTCCTCGTGCTACCTGACCACCGTCGGCGACGACCTGGAAGGCATCTACGACGCCATTAAAGAAAACGCGCTGCTGTCGAAGTTCGCCGGCGGCCTGGGCAACGACTGGACTCCGGTCCGTGCACTGGGCTCGCGCATCAAGGGCACCAACGGCAAGTCGCAGGGCGTGGTCCCGTTCCTGAAAGTGGTCAACGACACCGCCGTGGCGGTGAACCAGGGCGGCAAGCGCAAGGGCGCGGTCTGCGCCTACCTGGAAACCTGGCACATGGACATCGAGGAATTCCTCGACCTGCGCAAGAATACCGGCGACGACCGCCGCCGCACCCACGACATGAACACCGCGAACTGGATTCCCGACCTGTTCATGAAGCGCGTGATGGAAAAGGGCTACTGGAGCCTGTTCTCGCCAAGCGAGACGCCGGACCTGCACGACCTGGTCGGCAAGGCCTTCGAAGAAGCCTATACCGCCTATGAAGCCAAGGCGGAACGCGGCGAAATGACCGTGTACAAGAAGATCGAAGCGCTCGACCTGTGGCGCAAGATGCTGTCGATGCTGTTCGAAACCGGTCACCCATGGATCACCTTCAAGGATCCGTGCAACATCCGTTCGCCGCAGCAGCACATCGGCGTCGTGCACTCGTCGAACCTGTGCACCGAGATCACCCTGAACACCAGCGCCGACGAAATCGCCGTCTGCAACCTGGGTTCGGTGAACCTGCCGCAGCACATGAAGGGCGACAGCCTCGATCACGCCAAGCTGCAGAAGACCATCCGCATCGCCATGCGCATGCTGGACAACGTCATCGACATCAACTACTACGCCGTGGAAAAGGCGCGCAACTCGAACATGCGCCACCGTCCGGTCGGCATGGGCGTGATGGGCCACCAGGACTGCCTGCACATGATGCGCGTGCCGTTCGCATCAAGCAAAGCGGTGGAATTCGCCGACAAGTCGATGGAAGCCGTCTGCTACTACGCCTACCTGGCCTCGACCGAGCTGGCCGAAGAGCGCGGCCGCTACGGTTCCTACGAAGGTTCGCTGTGGGACCGCGGCATCCTGCCGCAGGACTCGATCAAGCTGCTGGCGGAAGAACGCGGCGGCTACCTCGAGCAGGACACGAGCGAGTCGATGGACTGGACCCTGGTGCGTAGCCGCATCAAGGAATTCGGCATGCGCAACTCGAACTGCGTGGCGATCGCCCCGACCGCGACCATCTCGAACATCATCGGCGTGTCGGCCTGCATCGAGCCGACCTTCCAGAACCTGTACGTGAAGTCGAACCTGTCGGGCGAATTCACCGAGATCAATGCCTACCTGGTGCGCGACCTGAAGGCACGCGACCTGTGGGACGAAGTCATGATCGCCGACCTGAAGTACTTCGACGGTTCGCTGTCCAAGATCGACCGCGTGCCGCAAGACCTGCGCGACATCTACGCCACCGCGTTCGAAGTCGAGCCGAAGTGGCTGGTCGAGCAGGCATCGCGCCGCCAGAAGTGGATCGACCAGGCCCAGTCGCTGAACATCTACATGGCCGGCGCATCGGGCAAGAAGCTGGACGAGACCTACAAGCTGGCCTGGCTGCGCGGCCTGAAGACCACCTACTACCTGCGCACCATCGCCGCGACGCACATGGAGAAATCCACCAGCCGCACCGGCGCGCTGAACGCGGTGTCGGTCTCGGGCGCCCTGTCGGGTGGCCACGCTGCCCCGGCGCTACCTGCCGCAGCACCTGCCGCCTCGGCAGCGCCGGTCGCCGCCGCAGCCGATGAAGCCGACGGCGCCGCCTGCTACCTGCGTCCTGGCGACGACGGTTTCGAGGAATGCGAAGCCTGCCAGTAAGAACCAGTGCGAAGTAAGCGCTGAACGAAGAAACACGCCCGGCCACCGCGCCGGGCGCCGCCGTCTAGAATTCAAGAAGGAAGAACACTATGTTGTCATGGGACGATGAACCAAGCACCGCGCCAGCCCCGCGCGCCGCACAAGCCGATGCCACCGAAACGGTCGATGCCGCGCTGGTCGCCAAGCGCGTCAACGCCGACGACAAGCGCATCATCAACGGCCAGACCGACGTCAACCAGCTGGTCCCGTTCAAGTACAAATGGGCTTGGGACAAATACCTGGCCGGCTGCGCCAACCACTGGATGCCGCAAGAAGTGAACATGCAGCGCGACATTGAGCTGTGGAAGAGCCCGAACGGCCTGTCGGAAGACGAGCGCCGCCTGGTCAAGCGCAACCTCGGCTTCTTCGTGACCGCCGACTCGCTGGCCGCGAACAACATCGTGCTGGGCACCTACCGCCACATCACGGCGCCGGAATGCCGCCAGTACCTGCTGCGCCAGGCCTTCGAAGAGGCGATCCACACCCACGCCTACCAGTACATTGTCGAGTCGCTCGGCCTGGACGAGAAGGAAATCTTCAACGCCTACAACGAGATCGAGTCGATCCACGACAAGGACCAGTTCCTGATCCCGTTCATCAACGTGCTGACCGATCCGGAATTCAAGACCGGCACGCTGGAAAACGACCAGAAGCTGCTCAAGTCGATCATCGTCTTCGCCTGCCTGATGGAAGGCCTGTTCTTCTACGTCGGCTTCACCCAGATCCTGGCGCTGGGCCGCCAGAACAAGATGACCGGCGCCGCCGAGCAGTACCAGTACATCCTGCGCGACGAGTCGATGCATGTGAACTTCGGCATCGACCTGATCAACACGATCAAGATGGAAAACCCGATGCTGTGGACCCCGGCCTTCCGCGAAGAGCTCAAAGCCCTGTTCCTGGAAGCGGTCGAACTCGAATACCGCTACGCCGAAGACACCATGCCACGCGGCGTGCTGGGCCTGAACGCCCCGATGTTCAAGGGCTACCTGCGCTTCATCGCCAACCGCCGCTCCGTGCAGATCGGCCTGGAGCCGCTGTTCCCGAACGAAGAAAATCCGTTCCCATGGATGAGCGAGATGATCGACATGAAGAAGGAGCGTAACTTCTTCGAGACGCGCGTGACGGAGTATCAGACCGGCGGGGCCTTGAACTGGGATTGATGTCCCTTCGCCTGGCTACGGCCGGGTGAGCCAAGCAAAGCCCGTCCTTCGTGACGGGCTTTGCCCGTTAACAGCCCGATATTGTCAGTTCTTGAGGGGCGGCCGATGCGCGCATCCTGGTTCAGGATAGCGTACGTCAAAGAGCGAAATAAGAGAGTGATTTTGCATTCTTAAAAAGCCAAGCCTCAAAAATTGGCATCAAAGTAGTAATTTCGCTCTTTTATGTCAATGCCACAGCCCGTTTTACTAAAGATATGATTTTGTTCTATTACCCATTATTTTTGCATACTTGACCTATAATAGAGCGAAATTGCACTATTGTAGGGTGAGATGAAAATCAATTCGTTCGAGCAGTTAGGCGTAGTGCTCCGTGCCACACGTGTTGCCCTTAACGTGCCCTTAGCCGACCTGGCCGAGACCCTGGATACATCCCAGACCCTATTGCGACGGCAAGAGCAGGGGCGCTCGACCTTGGCACTCAAAAAGCTCTTTGCGACAATGCAGGAGCTTGGTATCGAAGTGCATTTGTCATTGCCGTCAGCCATCGATGAAACTTCGGTCGATCTGGATGATAAAACTGCACAGAAGAAACGAGCTCGACCATGAATCGGGAACTTCACGCTTACATCGATAAGACCTTTGTCGGTTCGCTTTCGGAAAACACCGGCGTGTGGTCATTCCAATACGATCGGGCGTGGGTCGAACAAGGATACGAACTTTCCCCCGGCTTGCCTCTGACTACCGGTCGACATGAAGACGGTGGCACCACTCGGCCAGTCCAATGGTTCTTCGACAATCTGCTGCCAGAGGAGGATGCCAGGCTGCAGCTGATAAATTACATGAATAACGAAGTGACGGTGGGCATGGATGCATGGAGCCTGCTGGCGCACTTTGGCGCCGAGTCGGCGGGTGCCCTGACCCTGCTCAGCCCAGGAACCGAATTGCCCGAGGCGGGCCTGGTTCCATTGTCCGACGAAGAGCTCGACGCGCGTATCAGGGCGATGCCACGAAAACCGCTATCGGCCAACGCGCCCAAGAAAATGTCGCTGGCCGGAGCCCAGCAAAAACTGGCAGTCGTCATGATCGACGGGCGGCTCTACGAACCGACCGGCGCGCGTGCCTCGACCCATATCCTGAAACCAGACGTACTGAGCGAGCATTATCCTTGCAGTGCGGTAAATGAATGGTTTTCGGCACGGCTTGCGCAGCGGATGGGACTTTCTGTTCCAGAAGTGGACCTGCGGTATGTCCCTTCGCCGGTTTACATCATCGAGCGTTTCGACCGGAAGAAAACCGGGGAACAAGTCAACAGGTTGCATTCGCTCGACGCACTGCAGTTGTTGACCATGTCCGCCCGGGCGAAATATTCCGAATCGGGTAGTAAAGCCTTGATCGATGTGTTGGATAAATGCCGGACCCCGGCAACGGCGCGGGTAACGCTGTTCCGGTGGACCCTCTACAACATCTTGATAGCAAACAGTGACGCACACTTGAAAAATCTCTCCTTGATCGCCGGCCGGGGAGGCTACGAACTCGCCCCACACTATGATTTGTTGAGCACTGGCGCCTGGGCTCGCCCAGAGCTGCCTGGTCAAGGAGAAGCGCGTTGGCCCGACATTGCAATGTCGTTTCCTATCATGGACGTATTGCGCTATCAGGATCTGCGGAGAGAGCATCTGGAAGCATTTGCGAACCAGCTTGGCATCCGGGCCACCAGCTTCAATCGCGAATTTAACAAAATGACCAAGGGTATTGAAGCTGCAGCTGCTGAACTGGCAACAGAATTTGAAGCGCGAACGGACGTTCCTGCCGCAGTTCGAGCGTCTCAAGCGCATATGTTGCGAAGTATTCGATTCCTTCCCATTGCAACGATGGCCAGGCAGCTGCAACAACCAGCATGACGATACCGTGAACTGCGCATCATCCACTGCTTTCCAAGGTGGCGTAGCATTGCATGCTCCCTTTGAATGAGCTTCGGCCCAATTGGACCAGCTGATTCTTCACAAGCCTTGAAGCTCGGAAATCGGCCAGGCGCGCAAGAACGAGTTGACCTATGATGGCGAATTGATCAGACCATTCAGGAGTCATTCCTTGCAAGCCAAGTCCCTGCCGCTGCATGCCCTCGTGCTTGCCACCCTCGCAGCCGCATCTGCTGTCCACGCCGCACCCCAGCCAACCGCCGGCCAGGCCACCTTCCAGAACAACTGCGCCAGCTGCCACAGCGTCGATCCGGCCTTGTCCTCGCGCGCCGGCCCGGGCCTGTTCCGCGTGCTCAATCGCAAGGCCGCGGGCGTCCCCGGTTTCAACTATTCGGCTGCACTGACCAAAGCCGGCGCCGGCGGCAAGACCTGGACCCAGGCCGAGCTGGATGTCTTCCTGGCCGACCCGAGCAAAAACGTCCCCGGCACCACGATGCCGGTGGGCGTGCCCGACAAGCAGGTCCGCGCCGCGCTGATCGACTACCTCGCCACCTTGCAGGGGGCGACAACGGCCGCAGCGCCGGCCACGGCCGCCGCACCCGCGGAGCGCACCGGCTCCTGGGACGACAACCAGCCCGGCAAGATCCACCACATCAAGCTCACCGACCTGCCGCCGCCCTTCGCCACCACCAGCGCCGGTAACGGCCCGCGCGTCGAGGCGCGTCCGAACGGCAGCCTGCCGACCGTCCCGAAAGGCTTCACGGTCAGCGTGTTCGCCAGTGATGCCGACAAGCCGCGCCTGCTGCTCCGCGCGCCGAATGGCGACATCTTCCTGGCCGCGACCGGCAAGGGCGAGATCAAGGTGCTGCGTTCAAAGAACGGCCAGACGGCCGATACCGCTGAAGTCTTCGCCAGCGGCTTGACCCGCCCCTACGGCATGGCTTTCTGGCCGTCGAACGCGAATCCGCTGTACCTGTATGTGGCCAACGTCAACGCCATCGTCCGCATCCCGTACCGCAACGGCGACCTGAAGGCGCGCGGCGAAGCCGAGACGGTCGTGCCGCAGCTGTCCGACACCAGCGGCGGCCACACCACGCGCACGCTGGTGTTCTCGAAAGACGACAAGACCATGCTGCTGTCGATCGGCTCGGCCACCAACGTCGCCGCCGATATCGGACCGAAGCCGCCCGAGCCGCTGGCGCAGTGGGAAGCGAAACACGGCGTGGGCGGCGCCTGGGGTGTCGAAACCGACCGCGCCACCGTCATGGCGTTCGACCCGGACGGCAAGAACCGCCGCACTTATGCCACCGGCCTGCGCAACTGCGTCGGCATGCTGGTCTACCCAAGTACCGGCGACCTGATGTGCAACGTAAACGAGCGCGATGCGCTGGGCGACAACCTGCCGCCGGACTACCTGACCCGCGTGAAGCAAGGCGGCTTCTACGGCTGGCCGTGGTACTACATCGGCGACAACGAAGATCCGCGCCTGCAGGGCCAGCGCCCCGACCTCAAGGGCAAGGCCATCGTGCCCGATGTGCTGATCCAGTCGCATTCGGCGCCGCTGGGCATGGCGGTCTACCACGCACCGAAAGGCGCGGCGCATGCCTTCCCGAAGGAGTACGAGGGCGATGTCTTCGTGGCGCTGCACGGTTCCTGGAACCGCGGCGTGCGCACCGGCTATAAAGTGGTGCGCGCCTTCATGAAGAACGGCGTGCCGACCGGCCGCTACCAGGACTTCATGTCGGGGATGGTGCTGAGCGACCGCGAGGTCTGGGGCCGGCCTGCCGGCGTGACCGTGGCGCGGGACGGCGCGCTGCTGGTGGTCGACGACGCGGGCGGCGTCGTCTGGCGCATCGCGCCGCAGCGTTAAGCAGCCGACCGACCCGCCGCAAGGCGGGTTTTTTCATGGTGGCGCGGCCCTGGCCGGCCACGATCGCTTGCGCTCCCTCATCGCCGGCAGCTTGTGGGTGCACTAAGGTGACCGGATGACCTGCGAGGAGAAGTAGCGATGCATGCGATCGATATGCCAAAGGATGCGGCCCGTGCGGCGCAGCGCCCGGCCCCCGGCTATGCGGCGATGCTGGCCGAGGTGCCCGCAACGCTGTTTCCTTATTGGGCCGGCACCGCGCACCACGACTTCCCCGGCATTCCGCGCGACGCCTCCTTCTGCACGCAATCCCTCGAAGGGCTATTGACGTTCTTCGACTGCGTGGCGCTTGCGGGCAAGCCATGTGCGTTGCCTTCGCTGGCGGCCGGCTCGGTCTGGCGCGCGTGGACCTGCCTGGATGAGCCGGGCCTGCACCGGTTCTGCCGGCGCCACGTCGGCTGGACGATCCCGCATCCCGGACAAACGCGGTCGATGGCCAACATGGACAGGGCGCTGGCCACCTGCCTGGTCGCCGCGCGCCGCCGGGCCTCGATGCCGGCCGCCGGCGCCTGCCTGCCACCGCTGTTTTCGCTCGACAGCCGCCTGGGTATGCCGCAGGGCTACGGCTACCGGATCATCCGGGGCCTGGTCGCCTGTTCCGTCCTGGACGAATTCGGCAACACGGAAGACCGCGTGTCCTTTCCGGACGGCTTGAGGCCCCAGGGCCTGCTGCTGGCCGGACTGGTCAGCCAGGCCGAGTTCGACGAGGCTGCGCGTGCTTGACAGCGCAGCAGCGGGAACGGCACACAACAAACCCGCCGCGTGGCGGGTTTTTTCTTCAAGCAGGCGCAAGTGCAGCCAATTAAGTTTGATATTTATCAGTATCTGTTCAGTTTCCGTGAACTAACTTAACCAGAGAATTCACGACAGGGGACGGCGATGAATGTCAGGGCAGTCTGGGAATCAAGCACCCGCTCGGTTGAACGGGAGTTTGCCCACTCGACCTATGCGGCAGTGCTGGCCGACGTACCTGCAAGGCTGTTTCCTCACTGGGCGGAGTCCGCGCGCGATGAGTTTCCCCGCATCCCCCGCGACGCCGCCTTCTACGCGCAAGCGGCCGAAGGCCTGATGATGTTCTTCGATTGCGTGGCCGCCGCCGGCAAGCCCTGCGGCCTGCCATCGCGCGCCGCCGATTCGGTCTGGCACGCATGGGCGCGCATGGATGCGCCCGGCCTGGACGCTTTCTGCATCGGGCACTTCGGCCGCGTCATCCCGCACCTCGAGCAGGCGCAGATGCAGGGGGGCATGGCCACGGCGCTGGGCGCCTGCCTGGTGCAGGCGCGTCGTCGCGCGTCGCGGCCGGTGGCTGGCCCGAGCCTGCCACGGCTGTTTTCGCTGGATGCGTGCCTGGGCATGCCGCATGGTTTCGGCTACCGCATCATCGGCGGCCGGGTCGCCTGCTCGGGCCTCGACGCCTCAGGAAATCCCGACAAGCGGCTGTCCTTCCCCGACGCCTTGAGCCCGTATGGCCTGATGCAGGCCGGCTTGATCAACGCCGCCGAGTACGAGGAAGGCGTGCGCCTGGCCGGCAGCCATGCCTTGCGCGTCGAAGACCAGGACAGCTTCGTCGACCACATCGGAGGTGACATGCCGCTCGATGGCGACAGCGGGGAAGGCGACGGCGCGGCCTCCTGCAGCGGCGGCGCCTCGTGCGGCGGCGGCTGTGGGGGAGGCGGCTGCGGCAGCTAACCGTCGTCCGGCCAGGCATCGTCTATTGCACCTGTCCGCACGGGCAGGCTTGCGCCATCCTTCGCGTGCGCTCGCTATCATGGTCTCGACCGGTCACACGCGCCGCATTCCGCCGGCACGCACCTGACCGCAGGAGATCGCATGCGCGACAGCTTTGCCCTGCACTACATTCCCGAATCCTTTTCCGTCGCCGGCCAGAAGCTGATGGGCCGCCAATCGGCCGGCGTCGGCCTGCTCCGCGCCATCGCACGCCATTCCGATGCGGCGCAGGTCGGATGCTTCGCAGCCGACCGCAGCCACGCCGACGCCTTCGAGGCCACGCTGCGCGACGACGGCTACACGGGCGCCATCGACTGGGTGCCGCAATCGACGCCGCAGGCGCTGGAGCGCTTCGGCTGCCTGTACCACCCGGGGCCCGGCATCGAGCGGCTGGCCTGGCGCCGGCTCGAGGCGGGCGAGCATCGCTACAGCCTGTGCGGCATCGCGCATGCCACCGCCTCGCACGAGATGATGAGCATGGTGACCAATCTGCTGGTGGCGCCGGTGCGCAGCTGGGACGCCATCGTCTGCACTTCGCGCGTGGTACGCGACAGCGTGCGCGTGCTGCTCGAGGCGCAGGCCGACTACCTGCGCACCCGCCTCGGCGCGCAGCGCTTCGAGCTGCCGCAACTGCCCCTGATTCCGCTCGGCGTGCATTGTTCCAGCCTGCAGCCGGACGCCGCGCGCCGCCCGGAAGCGCGCGCCCGGCTCGGCATCGCGGAAAACGACGTCGCCTTCCTCTACCTCGGCCGCATGTCGGTGCATGCCAAGTCCCATCCGCAGCAGATGTTCACGGCGCTGGAGCGTGCGGAGAAGGGCGGACGGCGCGTGCACCTGATCATGGCCGGCTGGTATGCGGGCGAGGCTCTGGAGGCGGCCTTCCAGGAGGCGGCGGCCCTGCTGTGTCCTTCGGTGCGGCTGGTGGAGCTCGACGGGCGCCTGCCCGCCAACCAGCTCGATGCCTGGGCGGCGGCCGACGTCTTCACCTCGCTGGCCGACAACGTGCAGGAGACCTTCGGGCTCACGCCCGTCGAAGCCATGGCGGCCGGGCTGCCCTGCGTGGTCTCGGACTGGAACGGCTACCGCGACACGGTGCGCGACGGCGTCGACGGCTACCGCATCCCGACCCTGATGGCGGGACCGGGCGCGGGCCTGGACCTGGCGCAGCGCTACGACGACGGCGTGGACAGCTTCGATATGTATTGCGGACACGCGAGCCAGGCGGTGGCGCTCGATGGCGCGCTGCTGGCGCAGGCCTACGGCCGGCTGGTGTGCGACCCGAACCTGCGCCGCACGATGGGAGAGCAGGCGCGCCGGCGCGCCCAGTCCGAATTCGACTGGCAGGTGGTGTTCGGCCGCTACCGCGCGCTGTGGGACGAACTGGCGGAACGCCGCCGCGGCGATCCCGTGCTGGCGCCGGCGCTGCCGGCACGTGCGCCGGACCGTCCCGACCCGTTCAAGCTGTTCGCCTGCTATCCGACCCGGCCGCTGACGGCCGCCTCGCTGGTCGAACTCACACCCGATGCTTCGCTCGCGCTGGTGAATCAGTACCGCGAACTGGCCATCAATCGTTTCGCCGCGGCCTCGCTGCCGACGCTCGAAGATTTCGGCCAGATGTTCGGGGCAATCGGCCCACGTCCGGTCGAAGTCGAAGAGCTCATCGACACGCTCGGACCGTGCGATCGCGCGACACTGCTGCGCGGACTGGCATGGCTGTGCAAAATGGATCTGCTGCGCGTGGTCGAGTAGTACCGGCAGGGTCGCTGTTACGGATTGGCGACATTATCTTTGCGGCCGAAACCATGGCTGGAGGCGAACCAATCCGATTGCCGTATCGCTTGCCGTTGCGGGCGCTCTGCCGGATTGGCGGGTTTCCCAATGCCTGCCGGAAGACGGTTTTGGCGATGAAGTGGAATCCGATTTGGTGCGCCAGCGGTGTGTTGGTTAACCGACGAATGCGCGAGCGCATGTTTTAGTGCGAAAAGACGTTTTGTTTGAGCCGTTCGGGTTGCGCACTCACAAAGTTTTCGTGTACTTTACGTGATTGAATTTGTCAAAACGTGAACATGTGATATTGTCGCGTCCATCCGGGCAGTAATCGATCGAATAATAGGACACTGAATCAATTAGTATGCACGCAAGCGAAGCGAAAAGAACAAGCCGCACTGCCTGACCTGAGTTCAGGCAAGGCGGCTTTTTCTTTTCGCGCCCGCGAGGGTAGCGGAGTGAAAACACATTGAATCGGTTGCCTGTCGACCTTGGCTGAAGTGCTGCAATTGTGAGGAGTTGCAGCAGTTCAGCTGGTGCCGGATTCATTGGCCCACACCATTTGGGGTTTGGTCCGATGAATAATTCGCTCGCCAGAGATTGGCAGAGCGGGTTTTAACCTTGAGCTTATTTCATCGCAGATGAAGGAGAACTACAATGGCAACCGCTAAAAAACCAGCAGCAAAAGCAGCAACGAAGAGCGCACCTTCGTCCGTGACGAAGGCCAAACCGGCAGCGAAAGCCGCAGCCGAGAAACCGGCAAAGAAAGCCGCTGCAAAGCCGGCCGCTAAAGCGACCGCGACCAAGGCAGCAGCCAAGCCAGTAGCGAAGTCGGCAAGCAAGCCGGCAGTTAAGCCTGCTGCAAAGAAAGCTGCAGCAAGCAAAACGGCTGCAAGCAAGACCACTGCTACCAAGGCAGCGGCCAAGCCGGCAGCAAAGAAAGCCGCCGCCAAACCAGCAGCGAAGCCAGCAGCGAAGAAAGCTGTTGCTAAATCGGCAGCAAAACCGGCAGCCAAGAAAGCCGCAGCAAAGCCTGCAGCCAAGAAAGCCGCTGCAAAGCCAGCAGCAAAGCCAGCTGCAAAGAAAGCCGCTGCAAAACCGGCCGCTAAATCGGCAGGCAAGTCGGCTGCAAAGCCGGCGGCAAAGAAAGCTGCTGCCAAACCAGCCGCCAAGCCAGCTGCAAAGAAAGCCGCTGCAAAGCCGGCAGCAAAGAAAGCCGCCGCTAAACCGGCAGCAAAGAAAGCCGCCGCTAAACCAGCAGCAAAACCTGCTGCAAAGAAAGCAACTGCAAAGCCTGCTGCCAAGTCGGCCGCTAAATCGGCAGCCAAGCCGGCAGCAAAGAAAGCCGCCGCCAAACCAGCTGCAAAAAAGGCCGCTGCTAAACCAGCCGCCAAGTCGGCAGCTAAATCGGCAGCCAAGCCGGCAGCCAAGAAAGCCGCTGCCAAACCGGTAGCCAAGAAAGCCGCGGCAAAGCCGGCGGCAAAGAAAGCGACCGCTACCAAAACGGCAGCGACCAAATCGGTGGCTAAATCGGCTGCAAAGCCGGCAGCAAAGAAAGCGGCCGCAACTAAAGCTACCGCTAAGCCTGCTGCAAAGAAAGCCGCTGCTCCAGCTAAAAAGGCCGCTGCTCCAGCCAAAGCCGCTACTCCGGCAAAAGCCGCTACACCGGCAAAAGCTGCTGCTCCAGCTAAAACCGCAGCCACCAAACCAGCTGCCACCAAGACCGCCGCCAAGCCTGCTGCAAAGCCTGCCGCGAAAGCCGAAGCCAAGCCGGAAGTAAAGGCCGAAGCCAAGCCGGAAACCAAGGCGGAAGCCAAGCCGGAAGCGAAAACCGAGTCGAAAGCCGACACCAAGGCGGAATCGAAAACGGAATCGAAATCGGACAAAGCCGATAACAAGGCAGCGTCGACGACTGCTCCGGCCGCCAAGACCACGCTGTCGCCGGCAGCGGCCTGGCCGTTCCCGACCAGCAGCCGTCCGTAATCCAGCCGGCGAGCGCGGCTCGTTAGCAAGTCTTGCCTGGATCAGGCAAAATGCCGCTGTGTGATCGTTCACACAGCGGTTTTTTTTTGAGGAGCCCTCGTGCTGTCTATTCTCCAGTTCATTGTCGATATCGCCGCCGGCCTGTTGGGCGGACTGCTCCTGCTGCGTTTCTGGATGCAGGCGATCCGCGTGCGTCCGCCTGCGCAGATCGGGCAGTTCACCTTCACGCTCACCGACTGGCTGGTGCTGCCGCTGCGGCGTCTGGTGCCGGGCATGGGGGGCTATGACTGGGCAAGCCTGATCGGCGCCTTCCTGGTGGTGCTGCTGGCCAGCTCGCTGTTGCTGCTGGTCGGTGCCCCCTGGGAGACGGTGCTGCTGGGGGCCTTGTACCGCTTCCTGAACTGGATCCTGTACGGGTTCATGGCGCTGTTGATCATCGATGCGGTATTCAGCTGGGTGAATCCAAGCGCGCCGCTGGCGCCTTTCGTGCATGCGATGAATACGCCGATCCTGCGCCCGATCCGGCGCGTGGTGCCGCTGGTGGGCGGGGTGGATTTATCGGTGCTGGTGGCGCTGGTGCTGATTCAGATTATCCAGTTCGTGCTCAGGCAGGTGTTTTTCGGGTGACGCCTGGTGGCGTGTCGAATGAAAAGGGGGCCACGCTGTCGCGTGGCCCCCTTTTTGTATGCGCAAGCCTGGCGCAAGCGCTTAGCGGAACTTGTACCCGAACGCCGCTTCGAACTTCTGCTCGATTTCGCTTGGGGTGAACGTGTGGTTCTGGCCGCCCTGGCTGGCGATCTTGATCGAACCGAGCAGGCTGGCGATGCGGCCGGTGGTGGGCCAGTCGAAGCCCTCGGTGATCCCGTACAGCAGGCCGGCGCGGTAGGCGTCGCCGCAGCCGGTCGGGTCGACGATGTTCTCGGCTTTCACCGCCGGGATGCGATGGTGCTCGCCGCCCGCGTAGATGTCCGAGCCTTCGCCACCGCGCGTGATGATCAAGGCGTCCAGGCGCGCGGCGATGTCGGCCTGGCTCAGGCCGGTGCGGTCCATCACCATCTCGAATTCGTAATCGTTCGAGGCCAGGTAGCTGGCCTGGTCGATGAAGCGGATCAGTTCTTCGCCCGAGAACATCGGCAGCTGCTGGCCCGGATCGAACATGAACGGCACTTTGTGCCCGGCACAGTCGGCTGCGTGCTGGATCATGCCGTCGCGGCCGTCCGGCGAGATAATCGCCACGCGCAAGTCGCCCATGTCGGCAACCTTGTTCTCGTGCGAATACTGCATGGCGCCCGGGTGGAAGGCGTTGATCTGGTTGTTGTCCTGGTCGGCGGTGACGAAGCACTGCGCGGTATAGGCCTCAAGAATGGTGCGGATCGCGCGGGTGGCGATGCCTTGTTTGGTCATGCGCTCGAGGTAGTCGCCGCCGTCCTGGCCGATCGTGCCCATCACCAGCGGTTCGCCGCCCAGCATCTTGAGGTTGTAAGCGATGTTGACCGAGCAGCCGCCGTATTCCGTGCGCAGGGTCGGCACCAGGAAGGAGACGTTCACGCGGTGCAGCTGGTCGGCCAGCAGGGTTTCGGCAAAGCGGCCGTGGTACTGCATGATCTTGTCGAATGCGATCGATCCGCAGATCAGGGCGGTCTTGGTCATGGAAGAACCTTCAGGAATATTAGGGATAGAAGACGGCGATATGGTAACCGGACGGCGCCGGTTCTTCCACGCGGAAGTTCAGCTTGATGGGCTGCTCGGTGCGCGGCGCAAAGCCGGCGGCAGTCAAGGGCCCGGCAGGCAGGTAGTCGCGCGGGCCGAACACCCGGCGCACCAGCGGCTTGTCGTCCGGATCGGACAAGGTCAGTTCGATGCTCGGCCAGGCCTGTACCGAATCGCCCTGGTTGCGCAGCAGCGTGGTGAAACTGTAGGCGTTGCCCCCCAGGGTGGTCAGCTCGCCGGTCTCGATCACCATCTGCTCGATCTGGGCCGGCAGCTCGACGCGGCAGCCCAGCAGGCCGCACATCGAGACCAGGGCCGGCTTCATGCCGGGATAGCGGGCCGCCAGCGTGTTGCGGAAGGAGTAGGCCGCCTGCGCCGCCAGCACGAGCAGCAGCAGCAGGCTGCCCAGCACCAGGGCGATGCGCACTGCCTTGCCCGAGCGTTCGCGCTGGCGGCCGCGGCGGACGAACTCCGGCTCGTCCGATTCGGGCACGCGCAGCTTGGGCGCTTCGATCCTGGTGGGTGTGAGCTTGGAGCGGCGCGCGGCGCGCGCGTCGAGCGCGCGGGTGCGGGGCGTGCGCGGCGCGACCGGCGGGGCGATGGGCGCCGCCTGCATGGTGACGGTGGACGGACCGGATTCGCGCAGCAGCAGCGAAGGCACGGACAGGCCGGCGGCCCGGGTGGCAGCCTTGCGCTCTTCCCTGGCGGGGACTACGGCCGGCGCGGATTCCGTGAGGTCCAGCGCGTGGCCATCGTCCGGCGCCGGCGCGGCGACCAGTTCCTCGTCCACAGGCAGTTCGAGCATCGGGGCAGGCGCTGGTTCGGGCAGTGGTTCCGGCGCCGGCTCCGGCAGCGTTTGCGCTTCGGGCGGGTCAGTCTCGCCCTCGTCGCTCATCTGCGGCAGGATGCCGAAAGGCGAGAAGGTGTGGTCGAATTCGAGGGTATAGATCGGCTCTTCGGCTGCCTCGGGGAGAGCGGCAGGGGCGGGAACGTCCGGCGCTGCGGCCGGTGCAGCGCGAACGGAAGGCGGCGCGGCCAGGTCGACCAGTGCGGCGCTGCCGTCGAATACCTGGGTGCAGGCGCCGCAACGAACGATGCCCCCACGCAGCTTGAGCTGGTCCGCGGCGACGCGGAACATGGTGCCGCAGTGGGGGCATTGGGTGGCGAGCGCCATGCGTCAGCCGGCGGCAGCTTGGCGCGGCGGCGGTGCGTTCTCCTGGCCGAGCGTGCCGTGAAGGGCAACCCAGCCGTCCTGCTCGGCCCAGACGCCCAGCTTGATGAAAGGCGCGTAGGCGGCGGCCACTTCCTCGGCCTGGCGCGCCAGCACGCCCGACAGCACCAGCGAACCACCTGCGGCCACGCGGCCTGCCAGCATCGGCGCCATCAGTTTCAATGGGCTCGACAGGATGTTGGCCACCACGATGTCGAACTGGCCGCTGGCGTGGCGCTCGTTGGGCGTCACGGCCAGGTCGTCCGGCACGTAGAAGTCGATCGCGCAGTTGTTGCGCTCGGAATTGGCGCGGGCCGATTCGATCGCCTGCGGGTCGATGTCGACACCGGCGACGTCGTCGGCGCCGAGCTTCCTGGCGACCATCGCCAGGATGCCCGAGCCGCAACCGTAGTCCAGCACCGATTTGCCGGGGGCAGGGTGGGCTTCGAGCCATTCCATGCACAGACGGGTGGTCGGGTGGCTGCCGGTGCCGAAGGCCAGGCCCGGATCGAGTTCCAGGATGAGGCCATTCGGGTCCGGGGCTTCGTGCCAGCTCGGCACGACCCAGATATTGGTGCCGATGTGGATCGGCTCGAATTGCGACTGCGTCAGGCGCACCCAGTCGGCGTCCGCCACCGCGCGGGTGGTGAAGGACGGCACGACGGGGAGCTTGATGGCGTTGGCGGCTTCCTGCACGATCGCGAACTGGTCGGCATCGACGTCGGTGAGGGCGACCACGCGGGAATGGTCCCAGGCCGCCTCTTTCGGCTCCATGCCCGGCTCGCCGAACAGCGGGCGTTCGGCATCCGTGCCTTCGTCGGCGTCTTCGACCGACACCGACAGGGCGCCCGCTTCCATCAGGGCGTCCGACAGGGCCTCTGCATGGTCGCGTGCGACCTCGATGACAACTTCTGTCCAGCTCATGCCTTGGCTTCCGATTTGGCGCCGATACCGCCTTCCTTCGGCAGGTCTGGCTTCGAGGCCAGCTTGTGCTCCAGGTAGTGGATGTTGGTGCCGCCTTCGATGAAGCGGGCATCCACCATCAGCTCGCGGTGCAGCGGGATATTGGTGAGAATACCTTCAACCACCATTTCCGACAGCGCGATTTGCATGCGGCGAATGGCCTGATCGCGCGTCGCACCGTAGGAAATTACCTTGCCGATCATCGAGTCGTAATGAGGTGGAACATAGTATCCGGCATACGAGTGCGAATCGACACGGATGCCAGGACCGCCCGGCGGGTGCCAGCCGGTGATGCGGCCCGGCGAAGGCGTGAACTTGAACGGGTCTTCGGCATTGATGCGGCACTCGATCGCGTGGCCCGACAACATGATGTCGCGCTGCTTGAAGCGCAGCTTCTCGCCGCAGGCGATGCGGATCTGTTCCTGCACGATGTCGATCCCGGTGATCATTTCGGTCACGGGGTGCTCGACCTGGACGCGGGTGTTCATCTCGATGAAATAGAACTCGCCGTTCTCGTACAGGAATTCGAAGGTGCCGGCGCCGCGGTAGCCGATCTTGCGGCAGGCTTCGGCGCAGCGGTCGCCGATTTTCTCGATGAGTTTACGCGGGATGCCCGGCGCCGGTGCTTCTTCGATGACCTTCTGGTGGCGGCGCTGCATCGAGCAGTCGCGTTCGCCCAGCCAGACGGCGTTTTTATGTTCGTCGGCGAGGATCTGGATCTCCACGTGGCGCGGATTTTCCAGGAACTTCTCCATGTAGACTTCCGGATTGCCGAAGGCGCTGCCGGCTTCGGTCTTGGTCATCTGGACCGCGCCCAGCAGGGCCGCTTCGGTATGCACCACGCGCATGCCGCGGCCACCGCCGCCGCCTGCCGCCTTGATGATGACCGGGTAGCCGACCTTGCGCGCAGTCGTGATGATCTCTTTCGGGTCGTCGCTCAGGGCGCCGTCCGAGCCCGGCACGCAAGGCACGCCGGCCTTGATCATGGCCTGCTTGGCCGAGACCTTGTCGCCCATCAGGCGGATCGAGTCGGAACGCGGACCGATGAAGACGAAGCCCGATTTCTCGACGCGTTCGGCGAAATCGGCGTTCTCGGACAGGAAACCGTAGCCCGGGTGAATCGCCTCGGCGTCCGTCACTTCGGCGGCGCTGATAATCGCCGGCATGTTCAGGTAGCTGAGTGCCGACTGGGCCGGACCGATGCAGACCGACTCGTCGGCCAGCTTCACGTACTTGGCGTCCTTGTCCGCTTCGGAGTGCACGACAACCGTCTTGATGCCCAGTTCGCGGCAGGCACGCTGGATACGCAGCGCGATTTCACCACGGTTGGCGATGAGGATTTTTTCAAACATGGTAGGTTCGATGTTTCTGTGAAGACCGGCGCAGCAAGCTTACAAGCTTTACAAGCTGACTAGCGCGCCGGACACAACATGGATGAGCTGGCGGCAGGACGCCGCCGGGCCGGGACCTGCTTAGCCGATGATGAACAAGGGCTGGCCAAATTCGACCGGTTGGCCGTTTTCCACGAGGATCTTGGTGACAACGCCAGAGGCATCGGCGTCGATTTCATTCAGGAGCTTCATCGCTTCGATGATGCACAGGGTATCGCCTTCCTTGATGCTCTGGCCGACTTCGACGAAGGCGGCGGCGCCCGGGGCCGACGAACGGTAGAAGGTGCCGACCATCGGCGACTTGACGACGTGGCCGGTCGGCTCGGCGGCGACGGCCGGAACCGGTGCGGCGCTTGGCGCCGGTGCATGCTGGGCCGGGGCGGCGTAGTGCTGCACGCCCTGCTGCGGCATCATCATCATCTGGCCCTGCGGGATGGCGGACGACTTGACGATGCGGACCTTGCTTTCGCCTTCGGTCACTTCGAGTTCAGCGATGTCGGATTCGGCGACCAGGTCGATCAAGGTCTTGAGTTTTCTGAGATCCATGTGAAACCCCTTGGAATTATTCGTTTTTAAGAGAGCTGGTAGCGCGGTAATCGTCGCCGCGCAGCCGCTGATACATGAAGTTGACGTAGATTAACGCGATTTAAGCGCAAAGTCGATGGCAAACCGGTATCCGTCCGGCCCCAGCCCGCAGATCACGCCTTGCGCGACTGCAGAGAGGTAGGAGTGATGCCGGAACGGCTCGCGCGCATGCACGTTCGAGATGTGCACTTCCACGAACGGAATCGCCACCGCGGAGAGCGCATCGCGCAATGCCACGCTGGTATGGGTCAGGCCGCCAGGATTGATGACGATCGCGTCCACGCCTTCGCCGCGCGCGGCATGGATACGGTCGATCAGGGCTCCCTCATGGTTACTCTGGAAGCAGGCCAGGCTTGCGCCCGCCGCCCCGGCCTGGGCTGTTGCTGCTTGTTCGATGTCGGCCAGCGTCGTCGCGCCGTACACCGCAGGCTCCCGGCTCCCCAATAGATTGAGGTTGGGGCCATTAAGCAGCAGTAGCTTTTTCACCATATTGAAGTGTCTGAACGCCCGAAAGGAAGGCATTGTGCCGCCAAGCTCGGCTATTGGCAAGCAGTAAAATTGTCGGGGGATAAGAGCATATTCGCCGGAATTCCGAATAGAACGATCGTTCGCTGAGGCCGGTTTTGTAGGGTGGGCGGCTATGCTGCCCGCGCGTTCAACCAGCGGATGAACAATCGTCGCGTCTGCTCATACCGATTTGAACGCGCGGGCGGGAAACCCGCCCACCCTACGGTCAACCATTCAGCTTGGCCAGATCCGCCCGTAATTCGTCGAACTTCAATTTCCCCAGATACGTCTTCTTCACCTGCCCATCCGCCCCGATCAGCACGGTATATGGCAAGCCGCCATTGTTGTTGCCGAACGCACGCGACAATTCGGTCCCGCCCATGCCGCCGACATACAGCGGGTAGGCGATCTTGAGCTTGGCTGCGAATTCGCTCATGTTCGAGGGCGAATCGATGCCGATGCCGATGACGTTGAAATGCTTGCCGCCGTCATGGGCGGCCAGTTCGGACAGCTCCGGCATTTCCTGCACGCAGGGCCCGCACCAGGTCGCCCAGAAATTGACCACCAGCGGCTTGCCGCGCCACTTGGCCAGCGGCTGGGGCGCGCCGGCCAGGTCGTTGAGCGATTGCGCGAACAGATTGTCGACGGCCGTGTGCGGCTTGCCGCCGGTGGGGGCAATGGCCGTGGTGATCGGGGGAGGGGCTTTCTTGTTGATCGCGACGAGCGCGCCCATGATGCCGAACATGGCGGCAACGGCCGCATACGCGGCCACGTGTTTCTTGTTCATTCGTCCTTTTCCATTGCTTCATCGTTCGCCATCAGCGCGCGCAGCCCGTTCGCGTCGATGCGCTGCGGGCGGCCGTCGGCGCGTGGCTTGAGTGCGCCGCGCAAGTCTTGGTAATCGTATAACTCGGCGTGAATAGTTTCTTTATGCCACATGAAGCTGACAGTTTCAACCGGCTCGTGGCGGCCGCCGCGGAAATGGGGCGTTTCCGAGATGTCTATATTGACGTTGCGGTTGAGCAGGTAGATCTGCACTTCCTTGGCGCTGTCGGCAAACAGTTGCAGGTGGATGTCGTCGTGTTCGCCGGCCGTGCCGTTCAGGACCGCGCCGGTGAGATAAGGATGGAAATCGGCCAGCGCGTCCATCACCTGCAGCGCGGTAGCGCGCAGGGCAGCCAGGCGCTCGGGCTGGCCGGCCACGCCGAACAGGGACAGGTATTTGCGGACCTCGTCCTCGATCTGGCTGTTGTCGGGCATGAGGTTGGGCGCCGGCTGGTCCACCCCGAGCACCTGGCGGGCGGCCTTGCGGCGGGCGGTGGCGTAGTCGGCGCCATCCTGGGCGATCATGCGCGCCGCGTTGGCAGCGATTTCGGCGCGCAACTGGAGTACGTCTGGGTTCGGTGTCGGCATGATGACCGAATCATACTCTTGAACGGAAAATGGCAGCGGGTCGGGTAGAATCGCGTATTCGATTTTTCACCCTGCTATTTCTCCCACGATCATGCACATTCATATACTCGGCATTTGCGGCACCTTCATGGGAGGCCTGGCGGTCCTGGCCAAGGAAGCCGGCCACCGCGTCACCGGCTGCGATGCCAACGTCTATCCCCCGATGAGCACCCAGCTGGAAGCCCAGGGGATCGAGCTGATCCAGGGCTATGGCCCGGAGCAGGTATCGCTGAACCCGGACCTGTATGTGATCGGCAATGTCATGACGCGGGGTAATCCGCTGATCGAGGAAATCCTGAACCGCGGCCTGAAGTATGTATCCGGCCCGCAGTGGATTGGCGAACATATCTTGCGCGACAAATGGGTGCTGGCCGTGGCCGGTACGCACGGCAAGACCACCACCACCTCGATGCTGGCCTGGATCCTGGAAGACGCGGGCTATGCGCCGGGCTTCCTGATCGGCGGCGTACCGATGAACTTCGGCATCTCGGCGCGCCTGCATGGCGACAAGCCATCGGACTTCTTCGTGATCGAGGCCGACGAATACGACACCGCCTTTTTCGACAAACGCAGCAAGTTCGTGCATTACCACGCCAAGACGGCGGTCCTGAACAACCTGGAATACGACCACGCCGACATCTTCCCGGACATCGGCGCCATCGAGACCCAGTTCCACCACCTGGTGCGCACCGTGCCGGGCGTGGGCCGCCTGGTCGTCAATGGCGACGAAGCCTCGCTCGCCCGCGTGGTCAAGCGCGGCTGCTGGAGCGAGAAGGAACTGTTCGGCTCGAGCGAAGGCACGAACTGGGGCCTGGTCGAGCATCCGGGCGGCGGCAGCTTCGACGTGCTGTTCAATGACGACATGCAGGGCACCGTGCACTGGAACCTGACCGGCCACCACAACCGCTCGAACGCGCTGGCCGCGATCGCCGCCGCGCGCCACGTCGGCGTGCCGACCTCGCAGGCAATCGACGCGCTGTCGCGCTTCCAGAACGTCAAGCGCCGCATGGAAGTGCGCGGCACGGTGAACAACATCACCGTGTACGACGATTTCGCCCACCACCCGACCGCGATCGCCACCACGGTCGGCGGCCTGCGCCAGAAGCTCGGGTCCAGCGGCCGCATCCTGGCCGTGCTCGAGCCGCGCTCGAACACCATGAAGCTGGGCGCCATGAAGGATGCGCTGCCGGGCAGCCTGAAGGACGCCGACCTGGTGTTCGGCTTCGGCAGCCAGCAGGCGCTGGGCTGGTCGCTGGCCGATGCCCTGAAACCGCTGGGCACGATTGCCCACAGCTTCGACCAGATCGACTACATGGTGCAGGCCATCGTGCAGGCGGCCCAGCCGGGCGACCACATCCTGGTGATGAGCAACGGCGGCTTCGGCGGCGTGCACCAGAAACTGCTGGACGCGCTGGCTCCATGATCTTGTACCTGCACGGGTTCCGCTCGTCGCCGAAGTCGTTCAAGGCGCGGGTGGTGCAAAAGGCCCTGGAAGATGCCGGCCGCGCGCATGAGCTGATCTGCCCGCAGCTGCCGGCCTCGCCGAAAGCGGCGATGGAATTGGCCCTGCTGCTGGCCGGGCGCCACGCGCCCGACAACCTGTCCATCATCGGTTCCTCGCTGGGCGGCTTCTACGCCACCTGGCTGGCCGAGCGCCTGGGCGTGCGCGCCGTGCTGCTCAATCCTTCCGTGGACCCGACCCGCAACCTGGAGCACCACGTCGGCGTCACCACCGCCTGGCATTCGAGCGAGCCCTTCGAATTCCGTCCCGAATACATCGGCGAGCTGGCCGACCTGCGGGTCGGGCGGATCACCCGGCCGGAGCGCTATTTTCTGCTGGCCGCGACCGGCGACGAAGTGCTCGACTACCGCGACATGGTGGCCCACTATCCTGGCGCGCGCCAGCACCTGATCCGCGGAAGCGACCACGCGATTTCCGAATTCCCGCAGTATGTGGAGGAAGTGCTCGCCTTCTGCTCGGCGCCATTGGACATGGCGCAGTGAAGGGAGCGTCGCTGCGCCAGGCGGCCTGGCGGCCCCATGCCGGCGCCGTGCGCGCCCCGGACGCGCTGCGCGACTGGCTCACCACCGAAGGCTCGCTGACCGCGCGCCTGGTGGCCAGCAGCGACACGTTCCGCGTGCGCCGGCTGCACCAGCGCGCCGCCACCTGCCTGGCCGACGAGGCGCAAGCGATCGGCCTGGCGCGACCGGGGCGGGTATGGGAGCGTGAAGTGCTCCTGGAATGCGACGGCAAGCCGGTGGTGTTCGGCCACACGGTAGTGCCGACCAATTGCACGGCGGCCGACTGGCCGCTGTTTTCGGCGCTGGGCGAACGCTCGCTCGGCACCACGCTCTTTTATGATCCGCTGGTGCGCCGTGGCCAGCTGGAATATGCGCGCATCCGCGCCGGCCATCCGCTCATGGGGCGTGTGCGCGAAGCCCTCGGCGGGGCCGACGAGCCACTTTATTATGCGCGGCGCTGCGTCTATCGCCGCCGTCAAGGCCTGCTGCTGGTCACCGAGGTATTCTTGCCTGCGGTGCTCAGCCTGGCGGCCGCAACACAACAGAACACGAAATAAAATGAATCTATTTTTTGAAGAATCGGGCGACTTCAAGGTCGGCACCGTACTGTCGCAGGCAGGCGAGGCCTACCAGGTGGAGCTGGCCAGCGGCAAGCGCACCAAGGTCAAGGCCAAGGACGTGCTGATCCAGTTCGAGAAACCCGATCCGGAAACGCTGCTCGCCAGTGCCAAGGGCATCGCCGCCGAAGTCGACCTCGACTTCCTGTGGGAGGTCGCGGGACTGGAAGAATTCGGTATTCCCGAGCTGGGCCTCGAGTACTTCGGCCATGCGCCGCTGCCGGCCGAAGCGGCCGGCCTGGTACTGGCGCTGCACGCCGCCCCGGTCTACTTCCATAAAAAGGGCCGCGGGCGCTACAAGGCCGCGCCGGAACAGACGCTGAAAGCCGCGCTGGCCGGCATCGAAAAGAAGAAGCAGCAGGCCATCGTGCAGGCCGGCTATGTCGAAGAGCTCAAGGCCGGCACGCTGCCGGCCTCGATGCAGCCGATCGTGCAGCAGCTGCTGTTCAAGCCGGACAAGAACACCATCGAATACAAGGCGCTCGAGGCCGCGGCCAACGAGCTGCACACCACGGCCCCGCGCCTGATGCTGGCCACGAAAGGCCTGGGCTCGCCCAAGGAACTGCACATGGCGCGCTTCCTGTTCGAGCATTTCCCGCGCGGCGCCGGTTTCGCGCCGGTGGACGTGCCGGCGGCGCCGCTCGATTTGCCGCTGGCCGACGTCGCCGCCTTCTCGATCGACGACGTCACCACCACCGAGATCGACGACGCCTTCTCGGTGGTGATGCAGGGCGATGGCCTAGTCCGCGTAGGTATCCACATCGCCGCGCCGGGCCTGGCGATCCGCCCGGACGATGCGATCGACAAGATCGCGCGCGCGCGCATGTCGACCGTGTATATGCCGGGCGACAAAATCACCATGCTGCCGGACGAAGTGGTGGACGCCTTCACCCTGGCCGAAGGCAAGGACTGCCCGGCGCTGTCGCTGTACGCGGTCATCAATACCGAAGACTGGAGCGTGGTCTCGACCACGACCCGCGCCGAACGCGTCCCGATCAAGAGCAACCTGCGCCACAACGACCTGGACGCCTTGGTCAACGAAGAGACCCTGGCCAGTGGCGAGGGCGACTACCCGCACAAGGATGAACTCGGCCTGTTGTGGAAGTGGGCGCTGCAGCTGGAAGCGGGCCGCATGAAGAAGCGCGAAGCCTTCGGCCTCAAGCCGGAACAGGCCAACCGCGTCGACTTCAACTTCTATGTCGAAGACGACGTCGTCTCGATCGTGCGCCGCAAGCGCGGTGCGCCGCTCGACAAGATCGTGGCCGAGCTGATGATCTTCGCGAACAGCACCTGGGGCAAGCTGCTGCACGACTCGGGCGTGCCCGGCATCTACCGCTCGCAGGGACCGGGCGCCGGCGGCTGGGGCGCCAAGATCCAGGTGCGCATGGTCACGCACGCCGCGCCGCACCAGGGCCTGGGCGTGGACCAGTACGCATGGAGCACCTCGCCGCTGCGCCGCTACACCGACCTGGTGAACCAGTGGCAGATCATCGCCTGCGCGGAGCACGGCGTGACCGCGCCGCTGGTGGCGCCGTTCAAGCCGCGCGACGCGACCCTGTTCTCGATCGTCTCCGCTTTTGACGCGGCCTACGCGGCCTACAACGACTTCCAGCAGAACATGGAACGCTACTGGTGCCTGCGCTGGCTGGGCCAGACCGGCGCCAGGCAGGTCGATGCCGTGGTGCTCAAGGACGAGATCGTGCGCCTGGTGGACGTGCCGCTGGTGGTGCGCCTGCCCGGCATGAACGCGGTGGCGCGCGGCGCCCAGGTGAAGCTCGACATCGTGCGCTGGGATGAAGTCGACCTGGTGCTCGAGGCGCGCCTGCTGGAAGTGGCGGTTGCCGCGCCGGACGAGTCGATCGGCCTGGAAGAAGAGGAAGAGGGCGATACGGGGGAGGCTGCGGTGGAGGAAGTCGTGGAAGCGGAAGGGATTGTTGCGGTTGTGACTACGGAAGATGGTGGTCAGGTTCCCGCGGACGCGGGAACGAGTGAGTAAACCTTAACTTGGGTCCCGGCCTGCGCCGGGATGACGGTTTTTGAGCTAGCCACTGCGCTATGAGTCGTCATCCCGGCGAAGGCGGGAACAATGCCACTGGCATTGTTCCCTCCAAGTCCGCCCAGCAGCCACTGGCGCTACAACCACCCCCACCCATTCCCCCCACGCCACCCGTTGCGGGTTAGAATGATCAGTCCCTGATCCAACAGCCCTCCCGGGCGAGTGCAGCGCGTGAAGTATTTGCAGAACAACCGACCCTTGACGATTGCCCTTGGCGTGTCCGTGCTCCTGCACGCGGCGCTGCTGGCGGTGCGGTTTGCCGCGCCGGATGCGTTCCGGCAGCAGCCGGCCGATCCGGGCCTGGAAGTCATCCTGGTCAACGCCAAGCATGCCAATGCCCCAAGCAAGGCCGACGCCCTGGCCCAGGCCAACCTCGATGGCGGCGGCACCGCCGACGCGGGCCGCGCGCGCTCCCCGCTGCCGGACCTGCGCAAGATCGAAAATGGCGAAAGCATCAAGGCCCTGCAGCGCCGCATCGCCGACCTCGAGCTGCAGCAGCAGAACGTCCTGACCCGGGCGCGGCGCACCGCATTCACCGCGGCGCCGAAAACGGAACAGGACAAGCCCGATCCCACCCGCCTGGGTGCCGACGCATTCGATACCAGCCGCGCCATCTCGCGCGCGGCGGCCGAAGTGATCGAGCGCATCGAGGACCAGAACAAGCGTCCCAAGCGCACCCAGATCACGCCGAGCACGCGCCAGGTCGGCTACGCCATCTATTACAAGGAAATGCAGAAGCGGATCGAGGAAGTCGGCACGCTCAACTTCCCGCAGCAGGGCGGGCGCAAGCTGTACGGCGAGCTGGTGGTGTATATCCCGATCTTCCAGGACGGCTCCATCTATATGAAGGATGGCGGCCCGCGCATCGAGCAGGGCTCGGGCAACCCGGCGCTGGACAAGGCGGCGCTGCAGATCGTGCGCCGCGCCGCGCCCTTCGGCGGCTTCCCGGCCAATATGCGCACCCAGGGCAAGGACGATTTGTGGGAAGTGATCACGCGCTTCCGCTTCACGCGCGAGGACAAGATGCAGGCCGAATTGCGCGGGGGCGCGCAGTGACCGACCGATACTGTGTCATTGGCCACCCCATCGCGCACAGTAAATCACCCGAGATCCACAGCGCCTTCGCGCGCCAGACCGGCCAGGACCTGAGGTACGAACGCTGCCTCGCGCCGCTCGACGGCTTCGCGGCGACCGTGCAGCAGCTGATGCAAGAGGGTTACAAGGGCGCCAACGTCACGCTGCCGTTCAAGATCGAGGCAGCGCAGCTTGCCACGCGCCTGAACGAGCGCGCGCGTGCGGCCGGCGCCGTCAACACGCTGCTGTTCGAGAACGGCGAGATCGTCGGCGACAACACCGACGGCCCGGGCCTGGTGGCCGACATCACGCGCAACGCGGGCCTGCCTTTGAAAGACAGGCGTGTGCTGCTGCTCGGCGCGGGCGGCGCGGCGCGCGGCGTGCTGCTGCCCTTCCTGCAAGAGGGACCGCGCGAGATCGTGATCGCCAACCGCACCCTGGCCACGGCCGAAGCGTTGGCGCGCGACTTCGGCGGCTACGGCATCCCGGTCAGCGCCACCGGCTTCGAGGCGATCGACGGCAGCTTCGACCTCGTCGTCAACGCCACCTCCGCCAGCCTGTCTTCGAATCTGCCGCCCATCCCGGCGAGTGTTTTTTGCCCATCCACGCTGGCTTTGGATATGATGTACGGAAACAAACCGACCGTGTTCATGGCCTTCGCGGCAAGCCAGGGCGCCGCCGTCCGCGACGGCCTGGGCATGCTGGTGGAGCAGGCGGCCGAAGCCTTCGCCATCTGGCGCGGGCTGCGGCCCGACACGGCAGATATCCTGAAGCAGATGCGACCATCACGATAATGAGCAAAACGCGTAAGTCCGGCGCCCCGCGCCGCTGGGTCAAGTGGATCTTCCTCGGGCCCCTCCTGCTGGTATTGCTGGTCCAGCTCTACTTCTTCCTGATGATTTGCTGGTATGCCTATGTCGATCCGGGCTCGACCAGCTTCATGCGCCAGCAGTTGTCGGAGCTGCGCGAGAAGAACCCCAACGCCCAGCTCAAGCACCAGTGGGTGCTCTACGAGCGCATTTCGACCAACCTGAAACGGGCCGTCGTGGCCTCGGAAGATTCGGGCTTCGCCGCGCACGGCGGCGTGGACTGGGAAGCGCTGGAAAAAGCCTATGAACGCAACAACCGCCGCAGCAAGGTGGTGGGCGGGGGCTCGACCATCACCCAGCAGCTGGCCAAGAACCTGTTCCTGTCCGGCTCGCGCAGCTACCTGCGCAAGGGCCAGGAAATGATCATCGCCTTCATGCTGGAGACCGTGATGAGCAAGCGCCGCATCCTCGAGGTCTATCTCAACGTGGTGGAATACGGACGCGGCGTGTTCGGCGCCGAAGCGGCGGCCCGTTACTACTTCCGCACCTCGGCGGCCAACCTGTCGCCCTCGCAGGCCGCGCGACTGGCGGTGATGCTGCCGAACCCGCGCTACTACGACAAGCACCGCTCCACCAACTATCTGATGCGCCGCACCGCCCTGATCCAGCGCCGGATGCGCTTCGCCGACCTGCCTTGAGGCGCCTCCCGGGATGAAAATGTCGTGACGGGGTGGCCGCGGCCAAGGCTGTCGGTTACACTTGCGGAAATTTCGAATCCCGGCCGAGAAAAAGCGCATGATCAACGTATTTGTCCTCCAGAATGGCCGACTCAATCAGGTAGGCGTCGACACGCGCGAAGACCTGGAAAACGTGGTCCCGGTCTGGGTCGACCTGACCGACCCGACTGACGAAGAGCGCAGCCTGGTCAAGGCGACCTATGGGGTGACGCTGCCGGGCGAGGACGAAGTTCAGGACATCGAGGCATCGGCCCGCTACTACGAAGCCGAGAACGGCGACCTGCACCTGCGCACCGACTTCCTGCTCGAAGAAGAAGACGGCCCCTCGCGCGTGGTTACCGTCGCCTTCATCCTGTCCGGGAAAATCCTGTTTTCGGTCCATAACGACGACCTGCCGGTGTTCCGCCTGGTGCGCCTGCGCGCGCGCTCGCGTCCCGGCTCGATCGAAGACTACATGGACGTGCTGCTCGACCTGTACGCCACCGACGCCGAGTATTCGGCGGACGCGCTCGAGGGCATCTACGAAGCGCTGGAAGAAGTCTCGACCCGCGTGCTGCAGAAGGATTTCACCGACCAGGACGCGGCCGCCGCGCTGAATGCGATCGCGCACGAGGAAGACTTGAACGGCCGGATCCGCCGCAACATGATGGACACGCGCCGCGCGGTCAGCTTCCTGATGCGCGGCCGGCTGCTCAATGCCGACCAGTTCGAGGAGGCGCGCCAGATCCTGCGCGACATCGAGTCGCTCGACGGCCACACGTCCTTCCTGTTCGACAAAGTGAACTTCCTGATGGATGCGACCGTCGGTTTCATCAACATTAACCAGAACAAGATCATCAAGATCTTCTCGGTGGCGTCGGTCGCCTTCCTGCCACCGACCCTGATCGCGAGCATCTACGGCATGAACTTCGAACTGTTCCCGGAACTAAAGTGGAGCTTCGGCTACCCGTTCGCGGTCGGGCTGATGGTCATTTGCGGCATTGCGCCGCTGTGGTATTTCCGCCGCCGGGGCTGGTTGCGCTGAGTGAAAGAATATTTCAAATAGAAACGGCTGGTGAAATTAAATTTCACCAGCCGTTTTTCGTGCGGTCCCGTCACATCACGTTCAGCCGATACGCTTGAACACCCGGCGCGCCGCCTCGATGGTCTCGTCGATCACCGCATCCGTGTGCTGGGCCGAGACGAAGCCCGCCTCGAACATCGCCGGCGCAAAATACACGCCTTCGTCCAGCATGCCGTGGAAGAAGCGGTTGAAGCGCTCCTTGTCGCCGGCCATCATCTGGGAATAGGTCGACGGCACGCTGTGCGAGAAGTAGAAGCCGAACATGCCGCCCACCGCGTCGCCGCAGAAGGGGATGGCGGCTTCTTTCGCCGCTTCGGTCAAGCCCTTGACAAGGCGTTCGCTTGCTGCACCGAGGCGATCGTAGAAGCCCGGCTCCTGCACCAGCTTCAGCGTGGTCATGCCGGCGGCGACCGCGACCGGGTTGCCCGACAGCGTACCGGCCTGGTAGACGGGGCCGAGCGGCGCCATCTTCTGCATCAGTTCCGCGCGCCCGCCGAAGGCCGCCACCGGCAGGCCGCCGCCGATCACCTTGCCCAGCGCGGTCAGGTCCGGGCTGACGCCGTACATTTCCTGGGCGCCGCCGAGGCCCACGCGGAAGCCGCACATGACTTCGTCGAAGATCAGCACGGCGCCATGTTCGGTGCACAGTTCGCGCATGCGCGTCAGGAATTCCGGCGTGGCGCGGATCAGGTTCATGTTGCCGGCCACCGGCTCGACGATCACGCAGGCGATGGTGTCGCCCATCGACTCGAATGCGTCTTCGAGTTGCGGCACGTTGTTGTAGTCGAGGACCAGGGTGTGCTTCACGAAGTCGTCCGGCACGCCGGCGGAGGTCGGGTTGCCGAAGGTGAGCAGGCCGCTGCCGGCTTTCACCAGCAGCGAATCGGCGTGGCCGTGGTAGCAGCCTTCGAACTTGACGATCTTGTCGCGCCCGGTGGCGCCGCGCGCCAGGCGCAGGGCGCTCATGGTCGCTTCGGTGCCCGACGAGACCAGGCGCACCTGCTCGATCGACGGCACCAGCTTGCAGATTTCTTCGGCGATCTCGATCTCGGCTTCGGTCGGCGCGCCGAAGGACAGGCCATTGGCCGCCGCATCCTGCACCGCCTTGATGACTTTCGGGTGGGCGTGGCCGACGATGGCCGGGCCCCAGGAGCCGATGTAGTCGATGTAGCGCTTGCCGTCCGCGTCCCAGAAATACGGGCCTTCCGCGCGGGTGATGAAGCGCGGGGTGCCGCCCACCGAGCGGAAGGCGCGCACCGGCGAGTTGACGCCGCCCGGGGTCGTTTGCTGGGCGCGGGCGAACAGGAGGTCGTTCTTCGAGGTGTGTTGGTCAGTGGTCATTGGTGACTGCGAGGCCATGCTGGCCCCGGTAGTATTTGTTGGGGATGAACTTGCCCATGCCGAAGCGCTGGGCGTGTTCGAGCGTGCCGGTCGTGTATTCCTGGGCGGCGAACATGGCCTGTTTCGCATCCATGCCGCGCGCCATCAGGGCCGTGAACGCGGCCGAATAGGTATTGCCGGCGCCGATGAAGGGGCCAGGCAGGTGCTTCCATTCCACGCGCGCGACTTCGCCGTCGGCGTCGAACAGGGTATTGGAACAGGCGCCGCACTCGTCGCGGGTGCCGGTGACGAGCACGTACTGGCAGCCGGCCGTGGTCAGTTCGGCCACGTCCTCGAGCAGGGAGCCTTCGCCGCCGTCGCGCCAGGTCTCGGCCATGCGGCCCAGTTCCGACTGCGACAGGATCAGCACCGTGGTCTGCGGCGCCAGGATCGAGCGGATCGCCGACAGCATCTCTTCGTCGGCCAGGCCGGAGTCGGGCAGGGCGGTAAGAAAAGGATCGAGGATCAGCGGCGCGTCCGGATAGTCCGAGACGATTTCGGCGATCGCCGCCAGCTGCAGCACGGTGGCGACCGCACCCACCTTGAAGGCCGCGACCGGCATGTCTTCGAGCAGGACCCGGGCCTGGTCGGCCATCCAGTCGCTGTCGACTTCATGCAGGTTCTCGACCTTGGCGCTGTCGGCGACCAGGATGCCGGCGACCACCGACAAGCCATGGCATCCATGCACGGCAAAGGCAGCCAGGTCGGACTGGACACCAAGTGCGCCGACCGGGTCGGACACGCCGAAAGTCATGATGAGGGGTAGCGGTTGGCTTTGCACGACGGGTAGATTAAGATACTTGATCTCCCATTTTACTAGATACGAGGAACAAAACCGTGAGTACTGATTCGACAGCGCCTTTTGAGACCTGGATGTGCCTGATCTGTGGCTGGGTCTACGACGAAGCTGCTGGCGCCCCGGAAGACGGCATCGCGCCGGGAACCCGTTGGGCCGACGTACCGATGAACTGGACCTGTCCCGAGTGCGGAGCGCGCAAGGACGACTTCGAGATGACCGCTATCTGAGGCGGCAAATCAGTGAAGAATCGTAGGGTGGGCGGCTTGTGATCTGGTCCACTGGACCAGATCACCCCGCGCGGTGATAGTTGCAGTATGAATTGGCGCACAGGCGGCAGCACCGTGATTTGAACGCGCGGGCGGAAGATCCGCCCACCCTACGAGTCAGCGGCATGAGGACGACCGCCGCATGTCATTTTGCCTAGTTGACACGCTGCAACACTTCACGCACAAGGGATAAGGCCTGTGCTATCGTGGCGCTTCATGCTGAAGTGAAACGAAAATGACGACATCGCCGCAACCGACCGGCCTGACCATCATGGTGATCGACGACAGCAGCACGATCCGCCGCTCCGCCGAGATCTTCCTGACCCAGGCAGGCTACGAGGTCGTGCTGGCGATTGATGGTTTCGATGCGCTCGCCAAGATCAACGACCACCATCCCGCGCTGGTGTTTTGCGACATCCTGATGCCGCGCCTCGATGGCTACCAGACCTGCGCCCTGATCAAGAAAAGCGCGCGCTTCCATGCGACGCCGGTGCTGATGCTGTCGTCCAAGGACGGCCTGTTCGACCGCGCGCGCGGCGCGATGGTCGGCGCTTCCGCCTACCTCACCAAACCATTTTCCAAAGACAGCCTGCTGGCTGCCGTGCGCGAACACACGGCCCCCAGGGCCTGAACCTTACCGAAATTCCGGAGCCCCACGTGGCCATACACAAGATCCTGATCGTCGACGATTCCCCGACCGAGCGCTTTTACCTGACCGACGTGCTGGTCAAGCATGGCTATACCGTCACCACCGCCGTCAACGGCGAGGAAGCCATCGACAAGATCCGCGCCGAGCGTCCGCAGCTGATCCTGATGGACGTCGTCATGCCCGGCGCGAACGGCTTCCAGGTGACCCGCTCGATCGGACGCGACCCGGAGCTGGCCGCGATTCCCGTCATCATCTGCAGCAGCAAGAACCAGGAAACCGACCGCATCTGGGGCATGCGCCAGGGCGCGAAAGACTACCTGGTCAAGCCGGTCAATCCGGCGCTGCTGCTGGCCAGTATCGCGGCGCTCGACGAGCAGGCCGCTGCTGCCGCAGCCCCGGCCGCCGCCGCGGCATGACCGCGGGCGAGGCCCGGCCCGACGCCGACGACGCGCGCAGCAACCGCCTGCGCGCCTACCAGGAACAGCTCCTCGAGCGCATGCAGGCCGCGAAAAGCGGCACCGGCGCGCCGATCCAGCAGCTGGGCATGCAGATCGGCGCCACCCGCTACCTGCTCGACCTGCTCGAAGCCGGCGAAATCGTCGCGCCCGTGACGCCCGCGCGCGTGCCCTTGACCGCGCCGTGGTACCTGGGCCTGGCCAATGTGCGCGGCACCCTGGTGGGCGTGATCGACCTGGCGCGCTACCTCGGCCTCGAGGGACAGGCCAGTGCGGCGCCTGGCGCTCGCCTGGTGACCTTCGCGCCTTCGCTTGGGTTCAACTGCGCCCTGCTGGTCGACCGCGTGTACGGCCTGCGCCAGGCAGGCGGCATGCAGCGCGAGGGCGAGGCCCTGCGCGACGCCGACAACATCCTCTGGACGCCGCTCTCGCTGGCGGCGCTGGTGCGGGAAGAACGCTTCCTGCACGTGGCGCAACAACCAGACCATCAATAAGCTGCACCCAGGAGCCGGTATGGGATTCGCCTCGAAACTCAGCATGAACGCCTTTTCGAAAGCCAGCGCGGACGACGATACCGCCCTGGTCTCGCCCGACACCCAGTTCGGACCCGGCCTGCTGCCGCAGCAGCCCTCGAAGGACGTCCCGTCCCAGGGCCAGGGCGCCGTGTACGGCTCGGCCGACGCGGCCGCCCGGCGCCTGGGCAACACACGCCCGCGCAAGCCCCTGGTCGCTGCCGCCGACGAGGGCGAAGACCTGCGCCTGCCGCTGATCGGCCACCTGTCGCTGGCCAGCCAGCTGCGCCTGGTGCTGGCCGCGTTTGCCGCCGGCATCCTGCTCACCGTGCTGGCGATGTGGCAGAACGCCGCCCATTCGGGCGTGGTCTCGACCCAGGGCCAGATCGCGGCCGACGCCCTGATGCATTCGCAGCGGGTGGCGAAATCCGCGCCGAACGCGCTGCGCGGCGACATCAGCGCCTTCGGCCAGTTGGACAACAGCCGCGCCGAACTGGGGCGCCTGCTGGCGCTGCTGGCGCGCGGCGGCAAGGCCGGCCCGGCTGCGATCCCGCCGGCATCGAGCGAGCTCGCCCCCATGCTGGCCAAGGCGCGCGCGGCCTGGTCGGCCTCGAATGCCGCCGCCACCACCATTGCCGGCAACAAGCGCCACCTGGTCGGTTTCGGCGCCAGCGTGGCCCGGCTCGACCTGCTCGCCCCCGAGCTGCGCAGCCTGGCCGACCGCCTGCGTGGCTCAAGCGCGCGCCAGGACGCCGCGCTCGAGCGCATGGTGGCGATTTCGGAACGCCTGCCGGCATCGGCCCATGCCTTTACCGCGCCGGGCGCCGCGCACCGCGAGGCCGCCAACACCATCAAGCGCGACAGCGCCGAACTGGGCGCCCTGCTCGATGCCCTGGTCGGCCTCAATCCCGCCCTGGGCCTGGCGCCGGTCGCCGACGTCGACCTGCGCGAGCGCCTCGGCGCCGCGCGCACTTCGTTCCGCGGCTGGCAGCAGGGCATGTCGCCGCTGGCGACCAACCTGCACAACTTCGAGGCTGCCCGGGCTGCCGAGCAGGTCATCGCGCGCGACAACGAAGGCCTGCGTTCGACGCTCGAGCGGGTGCAGGCGGAATACCGCCGGCTGCTGGGCACCCGCAGCAGCTGGTTCTGGCTGCTGGTGGGGGCTTCGGTCTACACCCTGGCGATGGGCGGCAGCATCAGCCGCGTCATGCTGCAGGACTCGCGCAACCGCACCCGCGGCGCCGAGGCGCGCAGGCGCGAAGCCGAAGCCATGCGCCAGCTGGCCCAGGCCAAGGAAGAAGAAGCCAAGGCAACCAACGACCAGAACCAGGCGGCGATCCTGCGCCTGATGAACGAATTGCAGGAAGTCGCGGATGGCGACCTGACCGTGCACGCCACGGTGTCGGAAGACATCACCGGCGCGATCGCCGACTCGGTCAACTACACGGTGGAAGAATTGCGCGAGCTGGTGCTGCGCGTGATCCGCACCACCGAGCAGGTCACGCGCGCGTCGAACGGCGCGCAAACCGTCTCGACCGAGCTGCTGGGCGCCGCCGAAGCCCAGTCGCGCGAGATCCAGGAAGCGTCGAGCACGGTGCTGCGCATGGCCACCCAGATCGCCGACGTGTCGCGCTCCGCGACCGAATCGGCCGAGGTGGCGCGCCAGTCGGTGGATGCGGCCGAGCAGGGCGCGCTGGCGGTGCAGAATGCGATCCTCGGCATGAACGAGATCCGCGAGCAGATCCAGGAAACCTCCAAGCGCATCAAGCGCCTGGGCGAATCCTCGCAGGAGATCGGCGAGATCACCGACCTGATCTCGGACATTACCGAGCAGACCAACGTGCTGGCGCTGAACGCCGCGATCCAGGCCGCATCGGCCGGCGAAGCGGGACGCGGCTTCTCGGTGGTGGCCGAAGAGGTGCAGCGCCTGGCGGAACGCTCGGGCGAGGCGGCCAAGGGCATCGGCGCGCTGGTGCGCACCATCCAGGCCGATACCCACGATGCGGTGGCGGCCATGGAAAAATCGACCCAGGGCGTGGTCGAAGGCGCGCGCCTGTCGGATGCGGCCGGCGCCGCGCTGCTGGACATTTCGCGCGTGTCGAACCGGCTGGCGGAGCTGATCGGGGCGATTTCGACCGCGGCGGAACAGCAGGCGACGTCCGCCAACGGTGTGGCCCATAATATGCAGCACATCCTGTCGGTCACCGAGCACACCCAGGACGGCACGCGCCAGACGGCGCAGTCGATCCGTGAGCTGGCGCTGCTGGCGCAGGAGCTGAAAGATTCGGTGTCGCGCTTCCGCGTGGCCGCCTAAATAACCTGCTGAGTAAATACGACGAGCCCAATGACCAACGCACCTTCCAGCCGCATGCCCGCCTTCGACACCGGACCCCTGTCATGGGTGATCGGCGAGATCCGCGATGCGCTGGGACGCTCGGGCACGGCCTTGCGCGACGCCGCCAACCGCAGCGCGGAGGCCCAGCCGACCCTGCTGCTGCACGCCAAGAGCCACCTGCACCAGGCCCACGGCGCGCTGCAGCTGGTCGACGTCGAGGGCATCGGCGCACTTGGCGCGGCGGCCGAACAGCTGATCGACGCCTTCAAGGACGCACGCCTGGCCTGCACGCCCGAATCGGTCAAGATCGTGCAGGACGCCTACCAGGCGCTGGTCGAATACCTCGACGAGTTGCTGGCGGGTGCGCCGCAGCAGCCGGCGCGCCTGTTCCCGTATTACCGCGACCTGCAGGAAAAGCTGGGCCTCGAACGCGTCCACCCGTCCGACCTGCTGCCCGCCGGCCTGGGCAAGGACGTTGAATTGCCAGGCGCGCAGCCGGGTCCGGCGCCCGACATCGGCGCCTGCCGCACGCGTTTCGAAAAGCCGCTCCTGCCTTTCCTCAAGAGCGGCGAAGCCCAGCACGCGGCGGGCATGCGCGATGCGGTCGCGCCGATCGCGCTGGCCCAAACCGAGCCACGCCCGCGCCTGTTCTGGGAAGCGGTCCATGCCTTCATCGGCGCCGTGGCCGACGGCCAGGTCGAAAGCGACCTGTACGTGAAACAGCTGCTCGGTCAGGTGAACATGCAGCTGCGCCGCCTGGCCCAGGGGCAGGGCGGCACCCCGGACACGATGCTGCGCGATGCGCTGTTCTTCGTGGCCGCGGCCAGGGAGCCCAATGAGGACGCGCAGCGCCTGCGCCAGGCCTGCGGCCTGGATGGCCTAGTGCCGCACGATTACGCGCTGCGCCGCTATGGACGCATCGACCCGGCCACGCTGCAGGAAGCGCGCGAAGCGCTGGCCCGCACCAAGTCGGACTGGGACCGCATCGCCACCGAGGGCGCGGGCGAGCCTGAAGTCAAGGAAGATTTCAACGACGCGCTCTCGCGCCTGGCCGGCGCCAGCGAAAAACTGGGCGCGCCCGCGCTGGCGCAACTGATGCGCGAGCTGGGACGCGCCGCGTCCGACGCCATGGCGGCCGGACGCAGCGACGGCCTGGGGCTGGAGATGGCCACCGCCATGCTGTTCGTCGAGAACGGCCTGGACCAGCTGCGCCAGCTGCCGGACGATTTCGCCGAGAACGCGGAAGCGGTCGGCGCGCGCCTGCTGGCGCTGGCCGCCGGCGAAACCCCGCCGGACGCGCCGCAATGGCAGGGCGAGCTGGCGCGCCAGATCCAGCAGGGCCAGACCGTCGCGGTGCTGGCCGGCGAGATCAAGGCCGGCCTGCGCCAGGTCGAAAAGCTGCTCGACGATTACTACGACGACCCCTCCAGGCGCGACGTGCTGGCGCAAGCCGAGCCGGTGCTGCACCAGCTGCAGGGCGCGCTCGCCATCCTCGACCAGGAGCAGGCGGTCCAGGCCGCGCGCCACGTCGCCGGGCAGGTAGCAGTACTGGCCGGCAGCGACGGCGACGTCACGGCGCAATCGAGCGTATTGCACAACATCGCCCAGAACATCGGCGCGCTCGGCTTCTTCACCGACCTGCTGGGCCAGAACAGCGAGGTGGCCAAGGGCCGCTTCACGTTTGATCTGGACAAACGCCTGCTGCGCGAGCTGCCTTTCGAGTTCGTCGAGGCGGCAGCACCGGAAGCGCCGGCGCCGGAACCGCAGGCGCAGGCCCAGGACGCGTCGATCGAATCCGAACTGCTCGAGATCTTCATTCTCGAAGCGCAGGAAGTGCTGGGTTTCGTGGCCGAAGCGCTGCCGCAGGCGGAAAGCAATCCGGCCAGCCAGGAAACCCTGGCCCTGCTGCGCCGCTCCTTCCATACGCTCAAGGGCAGCAGCCGCATGGTGAACCTGGAGCGCTTCGCCGAAGGCGCCGCCGCGATCGAGCGGGTGATGAACGTCTGGCTGTCCGAAGCGCGCAGCGCCACGCCCGAGCTGATGGCGCTGCTCAGGCACGCGCATGCGGAACTGTCGGACTGGGTGGCCGACCTGGTGGCCAACGGCTGGTCGGCGCGCGAGAGCGGGGCGCTGGTGGAAGCGGCCGCGCGGGTGCAGGAGGGCGGACAGGCGGCGCTCGAGGACCTACCGGTGCTGGTCGATCTGGCCGAGCCCGAGGCGCCCGTGGCTGCCGACAGCAAGCGCATCGGCGATCTGGAGATCGCCCCGGGCCTGTACGCCGTCTACGTCGACGAGACCGAGGCGCTGGTGCGGGTGCTGGCCGATGAATTCGAAGCATGGCAGGCCGAGCCGGAGCGGCGCGCCTCGCCGGAAGCACTGAAGGCCGCGCACACGCTGGCCGGCACCTCGGCCACGGTCGGCTATACCGCATTGCAGGACGTGGCCCACGCACTGGAACTGGTACTCGAAAAGCTGGCCACGCCCGGCCCGCTCCTCGACGACAGCGGGCGCGAGCTGCTCGATGCCACCCTGTCGCGCGTGCGCACGATGCTGCAGGTGTTCGGTCTGGGCGAACTGGCGCCGGGCCAGCCTGACCTGGTCGGCCAGTTGGGGGCCCTGCTCGAGCGCCTGGCCAGCCAGCAGGCGGCCAGCGTGTATGGCGAAGCCGACCCGGTATTGGCGGACCAGCTGGACGCCTTGTTTGCCACGGCCTACGACGAGTTGCTGGCCTCGCCCGAGCCGCCATCCGACACCGCGCCGGCTTTCGTGCCGGTGACGCCGGACGAGGCCGGGCTGGTCGAGGCGCCGGAAGCGGTGGCCCCGGTGCTGGCAGCCGCGCCGCCGGCGGCGCTGGAAGACAGCGCGCTGGCCGCCGTCCCGGTTTTCGGCGACGAGCTCGATCCGGACCTGCTGCCGGTATTCCTCGAAGAAGGCGCCGACCTGTTCCCGCAAATCGGCAAAGGCCTGCGCCAGTGGCAGCAGAACCCGCAGGATGGCGCCGTCGCCCAGGGCCTGCAGCGCGCCCTGCATACCGTCAAGGGCAGCGCCCGCATGGCCGGCGCGATGCGCCTCGGCCAGCATACCCACGAACTGGAAACCCAGGTCGAGAACATGGTCCATGCCGGCACCACCAGTGCGGCGGCCTTCGACGAACTCCTGGCCAGCTACGACGCCGCGCTGCTGCTGTTCGAGCAGTTGCAGCAGCCGCACCTGCCGGCCGCGCCG
The DNA here is from genome assembly GCF_059685935.1 of Telluria sp. ZT3P39. Taxonomy (NCBI): domain Bacteria; kingdom Pseudomonadati; phylum Pseudomonadota; class Betaproteobacteria; order Burkholderiales; family Oxalobacteraceae; genus Telluria; species Telluria sp. ZT3P39. The sequence goes on along the minus strand of NZ_JCASIH010000001.1, from coordinate 294,180 downwards.
GCGCCGGCCGCTCTGCCTGCAGCCCCGGCCGAGCAGCCGGGCGCGCGGGCGCCGCTGGTGCGGGTGCGGGCCGACATCCTCGATCGCGTGGTCAACCAGGCGGGCGAAGTGTCGATCTCGCGCTCGCGCCTGGAAAACCAGGTCGGCTCGCTCAAGGGCGCGCTGTCCGATTTCTCGGAAAACCTCGACCGCCTGCGCCGCCAGATGCGCGAGATCGAGATGCAGGCCGAATCGCAGATTGCGTCCCGCCTGTCGATCGCCGGCGAGCGCGAATTCGACCCGCTCGAATTCGACCGCTTCACGCGCCTGCAGGAACTCACGCGCATGATGGCCGAGAGCGTGAACGACGTCGAAGCCTTCCACGACAGCCTGTCGCGCACGGTGGACAGCGCGGCGGAGGACCTGGCCGCGCAAGCGCGCATGACACGCGACCTGCAGCGCGACCTGATGCGGGTACGCATGGTGCCGTTCGCGTCCCTGGCGGAGCGCCTGTTCCGCGTGGCGCGCCAGACCGCGAAAGAACTGGAGAAGCGCGTCAACCTCGACATCCGCGGCGGCGCCGTGGAAATCGACCGCAGCGTGCTGGAACAGATGGCCGCGCCCTTCGAGCACCTGCTGCGCAACGCCATCGTGCACGGTATCGAAGCGCGCAGCGCGCGTATCGACGCCGGCAAGGCGGAGACCGGCGAGATCCTGGTGCAGGTCGAACAGCATGGCAATGAAGTCGCCATTCAATTCAGCGACGACGGCGGGGGCCTGGACCTGGAGCGCATCCGCGCCAAGGCCCGCGCGATGAGCCTGATCGGGGAGAACGATGCCGTGTCCGACCAGGAAGCGGCCGAGCTGATTTTCGAGCCGGGCTTCTCCACTGCCGAGACCTTGAGCGAACTGGCCGGCCGCGGCGTGGGCATGGACGTGGTGCGTTCCGAAGCGCAGGCGCTGGGCGGGCGCGTCATGGTCACGACCGAGCCGGGCAAGGGCACGCGCTTCGCTATCCACCTTCCCTTGAGCCTGGCGGTGGCGCAGGTGGTGCTGGTCGCCAGCGCCGGCCGCAATTGGGCGCTGCCCTCGACCCTGGTCGAACAGGTGATGCAGGTGCGCGACACCGAACTGCTGGCTGCGCAGGCCTCCGGAACGATTGCGGTGGCGGGCCAGCTGCAGGCCCTGCATGCCCTCGACGCACTGCTGGGCGAGGCGGGCAAGGCAGCGGCGCTGCAGCGTGTGAACCCGGTGCTGGTGGTGCACGGCGCGGGCGGACGCATTGCATTGCGCGTGGACGAGGTGCTGGGCAACCGCGAGGTGGTGGTCAAGAACATCGGCCCGCAGCTCTCGCGCATGCCGGGCATCGCCGGGGCCACGGTACTGGGCACGGGCGAGATCGTGCTGATCATCGATCCGGTGGCGCTGGCGCAGCAGCCTTCTGCCCCAGCTGCCATGGGCGCCGCCGGCGCCCAGCCTGCGCACCGCGCGACCATCATGGTGGTGGACGATTCGATCACCGTGCGCCGCGTGACCCAGCGCCTGCTGGAGCGCGAAGGCTATCAGGTGACGCTGGCCAAGGACGGCGTCGACGCGCTCGAGCAGATCGAACACGCCCGGCCGGACCTGATGCTGGTCGATATCGAGATGCCGCGCATGGACGGCTTCGACCTGACGCGGCAGGTAAGGGAGAATGAAGCCACCAGTGGGATCCCGATCATCATGATCACCTCGCGCACGGCGGACAAGCACCGCAATGTGGCGCTGGGGCTGGGGGTGAATGCGTTCTTCGGGAAGCCGTATCAGGAGGCGGTGTTGTTGGCGGCGATCGAGAGTTTGCTGGATAAGGGCTGATGGCGGCGGGATCGAGCTTTTCCGGTCACCCCGCAGCCTTCTTCACCACCGCAAACCGCTCGAGCGTCCGCGTGCGCGCCACATCATGCTCGACCACCGGCAACGGGTAGTCGCGACCCAGCACCACGCCTTTTTCGGCTAACACATCGCCCGCCACCAGCCATGGCGCATGAATCTCCTTCGCGCTGAGCCGTTCCAAGGCAGGCACCCATTCGCGAATGAACTCCCCCTGCGCATCGAAGCGCGTCGACTGCGACACCGGGTTGAAAATCCTGAACCACGGCTGCGCGTCGCAGCCGGTCGACGCCGCCCACTGCCAGCCGCCGTTGTTCGAGGCCAGCTCGTAGTCGTTGAGCTTGAGCGCGAAATAGCGCTCGCCGCGGCGCCAGTCGATGCCCAGGTCCTTGGTGAGGAAGCTCGCCGTCACCATGCGCAAACGGTTGTGCATGAAGCCGGTCTGGTTCAGTTGCAGCATGGCCGCATCGACCAGCGGATAGCCGGTGCGCCCCTCGCACCAGGCCGCAAACATGGCCTCGGCTTCCTCGCCCGTCTCCCAGGCCAGCACGTCGAAGGCCGGCTTGAACGAGCGCGTGACGACCTGCGGATTGCGCGCCAAAATCATCGAATAGAAATCGCGCCAGATGAGTTCCGACAGCCACACCGACGCGCCGGTGCCGCCGGCGCCGCTCAGCGCCATCTGCTGCGCCGTGCGCACGAGGTGGCGGATCGAGGTGGTGCCGAAGCGCAGGTGGGTGGACAGGCGCGAGGTGCCGTCTTCGGACGGAAAATCGCGCGCCCGGCCGTAGTCGGCCATGTGCGCCACGAAGCGCTCGAACAGCTCCTCGGCGCCTTCCATCCCGGCCGGCAGCGGCGGCTCGCCCGGTTCGAAACCGATGTCCGTCAACGAGGGCAGGGCGGACGGCGCGGTCGGCGGGGCAAAAGCATGGGCATAGGCATCGACCGGGTAGCTGGCCAGGGTTTCCGGCATGGCCGCCAGACGCTTGAGCCAGGCATTCTTGTAGGGCGTGAACACCGAAAACGGGCCCTTGGCCAGGGTCAGTACTTCTTCCTTTTCGAAGATCACCTGGTCTTTCACGCTGTGAAATTTCCTGCCTTCAGCTTCCAGGGCGGCTTTCATCCGTGCGTCGCGATCGACCGCCTCGGGTTCATAATCGGTGCATACATGGACCGCGTCCACGCCCAGTTCGGCGGCGAGCGCGGGGATCACTTCCAGCGGGCGGCCTTGCCGCACGATCAGATAACCGCCGAGCCGGCGCAGTTCGGCGTCAAGACTGGCCAGGCTGGCGTGGATGAATCGCACGCGGCGGTCGTCACGGGGCAGCACATCGAGAATCCCGCTGTCATACACGAAGACGCAGTGCACACGATTGGACGAGCTCAAGGCTCCGTGCAGGGCTGCATGGTCGAATGCGCGCAAGTCACGCCGGAACCAAACCAAAGAGTTGCTCATATTCATCATCGTGTGCGGGGTCAAAGTGGCGGCCGATTTTACTGGGTAGGATTCTTCCTAAGCAGCGATGAAGGAAACAAGACGGGTCAGTTGTGGGACGTCAAGCCGGGAAGCGCGGGGCTGCCTGTCGTGCCGCTTCCGGAGGCGCCGGACCGATTCAGTGTAAACTATCGAAAAGCGTAACGTTGTTTTGTGGACACTTCCCGGTCGCCTAATTGGGCGGTCGCCAACCAGAGTGAGCCCATGTGAGAGTAAGCGTATGAAAAAAAGTAAAGTTGGCAAGACTCCACCAATGCCCGGCATGCCACCGGGGCACGACGATACGCTGGGGAACATCGGGCCTGCCGTTTCCGGCCTGAACCTCGCCAACCATTTCCTGATCGCGATGCCCTCGATCCAGGACCCGATCTTCGGCGGCACGGTGGTCTATGTCTGCGAGCACAACGAGAAGGGCGTGCTCGGCGTGGTCATCAACAAACCGACCGACATGACCATGGAAGTGCTGTTCGACCGCGTCGACCTCAAGCTCGGCGAAGGCCTGCGCTCCTCGGTCGTGGACGAGCCCATCATGTTCGGCGGCCCGGTCCAGGACGACCGCGGCTTCGTGCTGCATACGCCCAGCGGGCGCTACTCGTCCTCGCTCACCGTCACCGACGACGTCGCCTTCACCACCTCGATCGACGTGCTCGAAGCCGTCGCCAGCGGCAACGGCCCGGCCCGTATGCTGGTCTCGATCGGCTATGCCGGCTGGAGCCCGGGGCAGCTGGAAGAAGAACTCTCGCGCAATGGCTGGCTCACCGTCGCAGCCGACGCGCGCGTGCTGTTCGACCTGCCTATCGAAGAACGCTACACGGCTGCCATTAAATTACTCGGGATCGATCCATTGATGCTTGCTACCGAAGCTGGACATGCTTGATGTGTGTTCGCGCGCCTCAAAGAACCGTAGCGAGCGGAAGCAGTCGTGGCCGAGAAGCGCAGCCGTACAGGCTTACGGCGAGCATCGCAGGCCGCGAATGCGACGCGCAGTAGGTTATTTGAGATGCGCTAATGGTTGAGATTGTATTTGGGTTTGATTTTGGGGTGAAGCGCATCGGCATTGCCATGGGCAACACCCTCACTGGACAGGCGCAACCGTTGACGGTCATCAAGGCCATCGACAACGCCACCCGTTTCCAGGTCATTGGAGACCTCATCAACGAATGGAAGCCGGCCCGCCTCATCGTGGGCGAGCCGCGCCATCCCGACGGCGCCGAGCACGACATGACGCTGCGCTCCCGGCGCTTCGCCAACCAGCTCCACGGCCGCTTCAGCCTGCCTGTCGACCTCGTCGACGAGCGCTATTCCTCCGCCGTCATCCCGCAAAAGCGCGGCGAGATCATCGACGCCCAGGCGGCTGCCATCATTTTGCAACAATACTTTGACGACCATGCCAACACCTAATTTAGATTACGACGCGGAGGCGCTGTACCGCGAGCTGCTGGGCCAGGTCCGCGCAGGCCTGGCCGGCGTGCCCGATGCCGCCATCGTCGGCATCCACTCGGGCGGCGCCTGGCTGGCCGAACGGCTCGCACGCGACCTCGACCTGACGGGGCGCTTCGGCACCATCGACGTCTCGTTCTACCGCGACGATTATGCGAAAAAAGGCCTGCACCCGGACGTGAAGCCGACCCATATCCGGTTCCCGGTCGATGGCGCCACCATCGTGCTGGTGGACGACGTGCTGGAAACCGGCCGCACCGTGCGCGCCGCGATCAACGTGCTGTTCGACTACGGCCGCCCGGCCTGCATCCGGCTGGCGGCGCTGGCCGACCGCGGCGGGCGCGAGCTGCCGGTGGCCGCCGACTACGCGGGCGTGCGCACGACCCTGCCTGCGCACCAGTCGCTGTGCCTGCAGCGCGGCGACGCCGGTATACTTTCGCTGACCATTGAAGAAGATCCTGCCCTGCCTGACGACCATGCCGAAAATCCTGCACAATAATCCGCAACTGAACAAGAACGGCGAGCTGCAGCACCTGCTCAGCATCGAAGGGCTGCCCAAGTCCATCGTCAACCACATCCTCGACACCGCGTCGAGCTTCGTGGGCATTTCCGACCGCGAGGTCAAGAAGGTGCCGCTGATGCGGGGAAAAAGCGTGTTCAATCTCTTCTTCGAGAACAGCACGCGCACCCGCACCACCTTCGAGATCGCCGCCAAGCGCCTGTCGGCCGACGTCATCAACCTGAACATCCAGGCCTCGTCGGCCAGCAAGGGCGAGTCGCTGCTGGACACCATCGACAACCTGTCGGCCATGCACGCAGACATGTTCGTGGTGCGCCATGCGCAATCGGGCGCGCCCTACCTGATCGCCAAGCACCTGGTGGAAACCGGGCAGTCGCACGTGCACGTCGTGAACGCCGGCGACGGCCGCCACGCGCACCCGACCCAGGGCCTGCTCGACATGTACACGATCCGCCACTATAAAAAAGACTTCACCAACCTGCGGGTGGCGATCGTCGGCGACATCCTGCACAGCCGGGTGGCGCGGTCGGACATCCACGCCCTGACCACGCTGGGCGTGCCGGAAGTGCGCGCCATCGGCCCGCACACCCTGCTGCCGGGCGGCCTGGACCAGATGGGCGTGCGCACCTTCACCAACATGAACGAAGGCCTGAAGGACGTCGACGTCATCATCATGCTGCGCCTGCAGAGCGAGCGCATGAGCGGCGCGCTGCTGCCTTCGGCGCAGGAATACTTCAAGAGCTACGGCCTGACCCCGGAGCGCCTCGCGCTGGCCAAGCCGGACGCGATCGTGATGCACCCGGGGCCGATGAACCGCGGCGTCGAGATCGACTCGGCGGTGGCCGACGGCAGCCAGGCGGTGATCCTGCCGCAGGTGACCTTCGGGATCGCGGTACGGATGGCAGTGATGAGCATTTTGGCAGGAACCCACGGATGAAACACCATATCAAGAACGGCCGCGTGATCGACCCGGCCAACGGCATCGACCGAGTAACGGACCTGTTTATCGATGGCGGCGTGATTGCCGCCATCGGCGCGCCACCGTCCGGCTTCGTTGCGGATAACACCATCGACGCCAGCGGCCTGGTGGTTGCGCCCGGCCTGGTGGATTTGTCGGCGCGCCTGCGCGAGCCGGGCTACGAATACAAGGCGACGCTGGAATCCGAAATGCAGGCGGCGATGCAGGGCGGCGTGACCACCCTGGTCTGCCCGCCAGACACCGACCCGGTGCTGGACGAGCCGGGCCTGGTCGAGATGCTCAAGCACCGCGCGCGCATCCTGGACCAGGCCAACGTGCACCCGCTGGGCGCGCTGACCATGGGCCTGAAGGGCCAGGCCCTCACCGAGATGGCCGAGCTGACCGAAGCCGGCTGCATCGGCTTCTCGCAGGCCGAGGAGCCGGTGCTGGACACCACGGTGCTGATGCGCGCGATGCAGTATGCGAAGACCTTCGGCTACACGGTGTGGCTGCGTCCCCAGGACGCCCACATCGGCCGCGGCGGCGTGGCCCACAGCGGCCCGCTGGCCTCGCGCCTGGGCCTGTCGGGCGTGCCGGTGATGGCCGAGACCATCGCCCTGCACACGATTTTTGAGCTGATGCGCGCCAGCGGCGCGCGCGTGCACCTGTGCCGCATGTCGTCAAGCGCCGGGCTGGCCCTGGTAGCAAGCGCCAAGAAAGAGGGCCTGCCGGTCACCTGCGACGTCGGCGTGCACCACCTGCACATGACCGATGCCGACATCGGCTTCTTCGACCCGAACGCGCGTTTTGACCCGCCGCTGCGCAGCCAGCGCGACCGCGACGCGATCTCCAAGGGCCTGCTCGATGGCACCGTGGACGCGGTCTGCTCGGACCACACGCCGGTGGACGACGACGAAAAGATGCTGCCCTTCGGCGAAGCCTCGCCCGGCGCGACCGGCCTTGAACTGCTGCTGGCCCTGATGCTCAAGTGGACCGAAGACCAGCACGGCGACGAAGGCGCGCTGTCGAAGGCGATCGCCAAGGTCACCCACGAGCCGGCGCGCGTCGCCGGTCTGCCTGCCGGAACCCTGTCGGTCGGCGCGGCGGCCGACGTGGTGCTGTTCGACCCGGACGCGCGCTGGACGGTCGAGCGCAAGGCCCTGGCCAGCCAGGGCAAGCACACGCCCTTCCTCGGCTACGACCTGGCCGGGCAGGTGCGCACGACCATCGTGCGCGGCCGTGTTGCGTACCAGCGCTAAGCGGGGCGGGCGCCTGGTGCTGCCCGCTTCACGCTCGATCCCCGCATCGTGACGCCCCGTCTTGCCCTGCGCCTGGCGCGCGTGATGGTCCACCTGGCGGCGGGCCTGGCGACCTGCGCCATCGTATTCCCGCTGGCCTCCAACGGCCTGCGCGAGCGCCTGACGCGGCGCTGGTCGCGCAAACTCGTCGGCATCTGCCGCGTCACAGTCGAAGCGGCGCCCGGTGCGCCCGTGCTCGAGCATGCGCTGGTGGTCGCCAACCACGTCTCCTGGCTCGACATCTTCGTCATCAACGCCCTGTATCCCTGCCGTTTCGTGGCCAAGGCCGAGATCCGCGCCTGGCCGGTGCTGGGCTGGCTGGCCGCCGCCGCCGGCACCGTCTTCATCGCGCGCGGCAACCGGCGCGAACTGCGCCACATCTTCAAGGGCATCGTCAGCGTGCTGGCCCAGGGCCAGCGCGTGGCCTTCTTCCCGGAAGGGACGACCTCCAGGCAGGGCGAGGTGCTGCCCTTCCATGCCAACCTGTTCGAAGGCGCCATCGACGCCAAGGTCGCCGTGCAGCCCTATGCGCTGTCGTATGTGGACGCGGCCGGCCGCAGCCACCCTTCGGTCGACTACACCGGCGACACGACGTTTGTGGACAGCATGTTCCGGATACTGGAAGGCCCACCGGTACGGGCGCGCCTGCAGGCGCTGGCGCCGATCGAGGGCGCGGGCGCCCACCGGCGCGAGCTGGCGCAAGCCGCCCATGACGCGGTGGCCGACGCGCTGCGCCGCTGACGATAGCTGTGATTCATAAAAAGAATCACAGAGCAATAAATCATATATTGGACAACTCACAGCAAGCGCGTCACGCTGGTGCTTTGCACCACTGCCAAGATTGAGGAGACCAGCATGCCCGTTTATCGTTCCCGCACCACCACCCAGGGCCGCAACATGGCCGGCGCGCGCGCGCTGTGGCGCGCCACCGGCATGAAGGATGGCGACTTCGAGAAACCGATCATCGCGGTGGTGAACTCCTTCACCCAGTTCGTGCCCGGCCACGTGCACCTGAAGGACCTGGGGCAGATGGTCGCGCGCGAGATCGAAGCGTCCGGCGGCGTGGCCAAGGAATTCAACACCATCGCGGTCGACGACGGCATCGCCATGGGCCACGGCGGCATGCTCTATTCGCTGCCCTCGCGCGACCTGATCGCCGACTCGGTCGAGTACATGGTCAATGCCCACTGCGCCGATGCGATGGTGTGCATCTCGAACTGCGACAAGATCACGCCCGGCATGCTGATGGCTGCCATGCGCCTGAACATCCCGGTGGTGTTCGTCTCCGGAGGGCCGATGGAAGCCGGCAAGGTGATCAAGACCGTCGACAACGGCCAGAAGGTCATCAAGCTGGACCTGATCGACGCCATGATCAAGGCCGGCGACAGCAGCGTGTCGGATGCGGACGTGCTCGAGATCGAGCGCTCGGCCTGCCCGACCTGCGGCTCGTGCTCGGGCATGTTCACGGCCAATTCGATGAACTGCCTGACCGAAGCGCTGGGTCTGGCGCTGCCGGGCAACGGCACCATCGTCGCGACGCACCTTGACCGCAAGGAGCTGTTCCTGCGCGCCGGCCGCCTGATCGTCGACATCGCCAAGCGCCATTACGAACAGGACGATTACTCGGTGCTGCCGCGCTCTATCGCATCCAAGGCCGCGTTCGAGAACGCGATGGCGCTGGACGTGTCGATGGGCGGCTCCACCAACACCGTGCTGCACCTGCTGGCCGCCGCGCACGAGGCCCAGGTGGAATTCACCATGGCCGACATCGACCGCATCTCGCGCAAGGTGCCCTGCCTGTGCAAGGTGGCGCCGATGACCGACAAATACCATATCGAAGACGTGCACCGCGCCGGCGGCATCTTCTCGATCCTGGGCGAGCTGGCGCGCGCCGGCCTGCTCGATACCTCGCTGCCGACCGTGCACAGCGCCACGATGGGAGAGGCGATCGAACAGTACGACATCAAGCGCAGCATTGATGCCGCCGTGCACCAGCTGTTCCGCGCCGCGCCGGGCGGGGTGCCGACCCAGGTGGCCTTCTCGCAGTCCGAACGCTTCGCCGGCAACGACCTCGATCGCAGCCTGGGCTGCATCCGCGACCGCGCCCACGCCTATTCGCAGGACGGCGGCCTGGCGGTCCTGTACGGGAACATCGCCGAGAAGGGCTGCATCGTGAAGACCGCTGGCGTGGACGAGAGCATCCTGGTCTTCTCCGGCAAGGCGCGCGTGTTCGAGAGCCAGGACGCGGCGGTGGAGGCGATTCTGGGCGACCTGGTTGCTGCCGGCGACGTCGTCATCATCCGCTACGAAGGCCCGAAGGGCGGGCCGGGCATGCAGGAGATGCTCTACCCGACCTCGTACATCAAGTCCAAGGGACTGGGTAAAGCCTGCGCGCTGTTCACGGACGGGCGCTTTTCGGGCGGCTCGTCGGGCCTCGTGATCGGCCACGCCTCGCCGGAAGCGGCCGAGGGCGGGGCGATCGGGCTGGTGGAGGAGGGGGATGTCATCGATATCGACATCCCGGCGCGCACGATCAATTTGCGCGTGAGTTTCGAGGAGCTGGCGCACCGGCGCGGCAAGATGGAAGACCGTGGGCTTGACGCCTGGATGCCGGTCGGGCGCGAGCGCTATGTGTCGCAGGCGCTGCAGGCGTATGCGGCCTTGACGACGTCCGCTGACCGTGGCGCCGTCAGGGACATCACTCAGCTTCGCCGCTAACTCGTAGGGTGGGCAGGTTTCCTGCCCGCGCGTTCAAATCACCTATGAATTGACGCGCCAATATTCATACACCGGTTGAACGCGCGGGCAAGGGACTTGCCCACCCTACGGTGCGCGGCAACGCATACGCCAGTGCCCGGCAATTCGGACGCTGGCTACTTCTTCCCGCCATGCTCCCGATACTCCGGACAATCCACCTGCAGCAGCGAGCGGTCATCCAGGCACACCGCCGTCAGCTTCCCACCCCACACGCAGCCGCTGTCCAGCCCCACCAGGTTCGGCCTCAGCACCAGCCCCAGCGCCGACCAGTGCCCGAACACCACGGTCACGTCGCTGGTCCTGCGCTGCGGCAGATCGAACCACGGCACCAGTCCCGATCCTTCCGGTCCGCTCTCGCTTTCCTTGTGCAGGAAATCCATTCGCCCATCGGGCGCGCACAGGCGCATGCGGGTGAGCGCATTGACGATGCAGCGCAGCCGCGCGATGCCCGTCAGGCTGTCGTTCCACTCATCCGGCTCATTGCCGTACATCTCGCGCAGGAAATCGATCCAGCCATCGCCGCGCAGCGTCGTTTCGACTTCGTGCGCCAGCTCCATCGTTTGCGCCGCGGTCCATTGCGGCGCCACGCCGGCGTGCACCAGCAGGTGGGCGTCGACGAACATCGCCAGCGGGCGTCGGCGCAGCCAGTCGATCAGCGCGTCGCAGTCGGGGGCGGCCAGGATCTCGTCGAGCGTATCGGAACGGCTGGCGCGCTGCGCGCCGACGGCCACCGCGATCAGGTGCAGGTCGTGGTTGCCGAGCAGGGCTTCGACACGGCCGGGATTCGCTTCCGCCAGCGCCTTCATGCGGCGCAGCGCGGTCAGCGATTCCGGACCGCGGTTGATCAGGTCCCCGACGAATAGAATGCGCGACTGCACCTGGCCGTGGCCGCGTGCGTCTTCGTGAATGCGTTCGATCAGGAGTTGGGCTTCGTGGGCACAGCCCTGCAGGTCGCCAATGGCGTAGGTTCTCATGTTGTTCTTATCGGTGATGACGGCGCTCGTGCAGGCGCCTTGGGTGTTTTGGAGTCTAAATGATTTCGCCTGCCGCTGCAGCGGATATCGCGTCGGAGCGGCTCATCTATTCCGGTACAATGAGGCCACATCCATTGATAAGAGTGCCGTGGGGTTTTCCGCGGAGTCGAAGCGGAAACGACTCACCTAATTGCACCGAAAGAATAATAAATGTTCTCCTTTTTTGTCAGTTTCGTCTCTTGCGCGCTGCTGACCCTGCTTGTGATTAAGCTTGCGCAGCACAATGGTGCAGCGCTCGACAACGATTATGGCGGCGTGCAGAAATTCCATTCCCATGCAGTCGCGCGCATTGGCGGCGTGCCGATCTATCTCTCTGTCGTAATCACCGGCGCCGTGTCGGTGATGCGTCAACCATCGCTCGGCCCCTGGCTCACGCCTTTGCTCGGATGCGCCTGCATTGCCATGGCGGGCGGTATCGTCGAAGACTATACGGGCAAGGTCTCGCCGGCGCGCCGGCTGCTGCTCACGATGGTCGCCGCCCTGCTCGCGTATTACCTGCTCGGTGCAAAACTCGTGCGCCTCGATTTACCTTGGGGCGTGCTGTCGCTGCAGCTCGACTGGATCGTGGTGCCGCTCACCGTGCTGGCAGTGGCGGGCATCGCCAATGCCGTGAACATCATCGACGGATTCAATGGCCTGGCCAGCGTGGTCAGTATTTGCATGCTGATGTCGCTGGCCTATGTGGCGCTGCAGGTGGACGACATGTTCGTTCTGGTGACGGCCCTGGTGGTGGCCGGCGCCACTGCCGGTTTCCTGATCTGGAATTATCCGGTCGGCCTCATTTTTCTCGGCGACGGCGGCGCCTATTTCATCGGCTTCATGCTCGGCGAGCTGGCGCTGCTGCTGGTGATGCGTAATCCCCAGGTGTCCACCTGGTATGCGGCGCTGCTGCTGATTTATCCGGCTTTCGAAACCATATTCTCGGCATACCGCCGCATGTTCGTGCGCGGTAAATCGCCCGCACTGCCGGACGGCATTCACCTGCATAGTTTAATATTCCGGCGTATTGTGCAATGGACGGTTGGTCCGCGCGAAGCGCGCGCACTGATGAAACGGAATGCACGGACTTCACCTTATCTATGGCTGTTTTCACTGATGGCGGTGATTCCGGCTACCGTGTTCTGGAAAAACACAGGCGTGCTCATCTTCTTCAGCTTGTTGTTTATAATCAGTTACCTGTGGTTATATGCGCGTATCGTTCGATTTAAGTCGCCACGCTGGCTTTTTTTACACAGGAAAGACGGTAAATAAACTATTAATGTAGTATATTGCGACAATTGGTGAGTTTCACCGTACCTGCATCAACCTCTGTATCAACCTTTACCTATTGAGGGAACGAAGATGGATCTGTCTAATATGTCGGTAGGCGATATGCGCAACCTGCAAGAGCAAATCAAGCAGGAAATGAAGAAGCGCGAAGTGCAGGAAGTGCAAAAAGCACGTGAACAAATCCTGGCAATTGCGCAGAGCGTCGGCGTGCCCCTCAAGGACCTGCTGGCGACCGGCGGCCGCAGCAATGCGACCAAGGGTAATTCCGTGGCCGTGCGTTTCCGTCACCCGGACAATGCATCGCAGCAGTGGACCGGCCGTGGCCGCCAGCCGAAATGGGTCAAGGAATGGGTCGAAGGCGGCAAGTCGATCGACAAGCTGCGCGTGTAATCCAGGCCGGCTTTGCCGGCCAAGAGCCTTGGCGCTCGCAATATGCAGCAAGCGGTCCGCCCGATTCCCCAAGGGCGCCGCTTGCCGCTACAATAGTGGTCATTGTTTTTTCACTCATTCCCGCGTCGACGCCTTGCCGTCACAGCCTGCCATTGCGTGTGCGGCTGACCAGCGCCTTCATTCCAGGACATCATGGTTGCTCTTTCCAAAACGATCTTCAAGGCTTATGACATTCGCGGCGTTATCGATAAAACGCTCGACGAAGGCATCGCACGCCATATCGGCCGCGCATTCGGCGCCGCCGCCCTGGCCAAGGGAGAGCACAAGGTCGTGATCGGCCGCGACGGCCGCCTGTCGGGCCCGGCCCTCACGGCCGCCCTGAGCGAAGGCCTGCGCGATGCCGGCGTGGACGTGATCGACCTGGGCATGGTCGCCACCCCGATGGTCTATTTCGGCACCAATGTGCTCGACACCCGCTCGGGCATCATGGTCACCGGCAGCCACAATCCGCCGGACTACAACGGCTTCAAGATGGTGCTGGCGGGCGAAGCGATCCACGGCGAGGCCATCACCGGCCTGCACCACAGCATCGCCGCCTACGACGGCGCCATTGCCGCACAGCGCGGCGGCTACAGCACCCACGACATCCGCGCTGCCTACCTCGAGCGCATCATCGGCGACGTCAAGGTGTCGCGCCCGATCAAGATCGCGGTCGACTGCGGCAACGGCGTGGCCGGTGCCTTCGCTGCGGACCTGTACCGCGGCATGGGTTGCGAAGTGGTCGAGCTGTTCTGCGAAGTCGACGGCACCTTCCCGAACCACCACCCGGACCCGGCGCATCCGGAAAACCTGCAAGACCTCATCAAGGCCCTGCAAGACACCGATGCCGAGATCGGCCTGGCCTTCGACGGCGACGGCGACCGCCTCGGCATCGTCACCAAGGATGGCCAGATCATCTTCCCGGACCGCCAGATGATGCTGTTCGCAGCCGACGTCCTGTCGCGCAACCCGGGCGGCGAGATCCTGTACGACGTCAAGTGCACGCGCCACCTCGGCCCCTGGATCGAGCAGCACGGCGGCAAGGCCCTGATGTGGAAGACCGGCCACTCGCTGGTCAAGGCCAAGCTCAAGGAAACCGGCGCCCCGCTGGGCGGCGAAATGAGCGGCCACATCTTCTTCAAGGACCGCTGGTACGGCTTCGACGACGGCCTGTACGCCGGTGCGCGCATGCTCGAGATCCTGACGAAAGAACAGGACCCGTCCAAACTGCTCAACAGCCTGCCGATCGCGTCGAGCACCCCGGAACTGCACCTGCACCTGAAAGAAGGCGAGAATTTCACGCTGATCGACAGCCTGCGCGCCAACGCTTCCTTCCCGGGCTCGGACCGCGTCAACGACATCGACGGCCTGCGCGTGGAATACCCGGACGGCTTCGGCCTGGCCCGCTCGTCGAACACGACCCCGGTCGTGGTGCTGCGCTTCGAAGGCGAGAACCCCGAAGCCCTTGCACGCATCCAGGGCGAGTTCCGCCGCGTGATCCTGGCCGCCAAGCCGGACGCCGAGCTGCCTTTCTGAGCGAATGGGTGAGGAAAAGCACGTGAAGATCCTGCTGGTGCGCGTGTCGTCGCTGGGCGACGTGCTGCACAACCTGCCGATGGTGGCCGACATCCTGCGCCGCGACCCTGGCGCCACCATCGACTGGGTGGTCGAAGAGGGCTACCAGAGCCTGGTGCGCCTGCACCCGCACGTTCGCAAGATCATCCCGTGGGCCCTGCGCCGCTGGCGCAAGAGCCTTGGCAAGGCCGGGACGCGCGCCGAGATCCAGGGCTTCTTCCGCACGCTGCGGGAAGAAGAATACGACTATGTCTTCGACACCCAGGGCCTGCTCAAGACCGGTATCATCATGGGCGCCGCACGCATCAAGCGCGGCGGCAAGAAGGTGGGCCTGGCCAACGGCAGCGAAGGCTCGGGCTACGAAGGCATCTCGCGCATTTTTCATACCGACAGCATCCCGCTCGACCCGCGCACCCATGCGGTAGCGCGCGGGCGCATGGTGGCCGGCGCCGCGCTGGGTTATCCGGTCGACACCCCTCCGGACTTCGGGCTGCCGGCGCCGCAGACGGCGTTGCGCCCGGCCTTCCTGCCGCTTGACGACTACGCCGTGTTCTTCCACGGTACCGCGCGCGACGCCAAGAAGTGGTCGCGCGAAAACTGGATCGCGCTCGGACAGGCGCTGGCGCCGATGCCGGTGCTGCTGCCCTGGGGCTCGCCATCCGAACTGGCCGACGCACAATCGCTGGCCGGCGCGCTGCCCAATGCACGCGTGCTGCCCAAGCTGTCGATGATGGACGCTGTGGGCGTGGCCCAGCATGCGCGGCTGGCCGTCGGCGTCGATACCGGCCTGACCCACATCGCCGCCGCCTTCGTGCGCCCGACCGTCGAAATCTATTGCGACTCGCCGAAGTGGAAGACCGAGGGCAACTGGTCGGACCGTATCGTCAACCTGGGCGACCTCGGCATGCCGCCCACCGCGCCGGAAGTGATTGCAGCGGCGCGCCGCCTGCTGGAGACGACTTGATCCGTCTTCTCTATTCGCTGGCCTGGTGGCTGGCGCTGCCGATCGTGCTGGGCCGCCTGTGGTGGCGCGGGCGCCAGGAGCCGGGCTACCGCCAGCACTGGCGCGAGCGCCTCGGGTTCCCGGGCGCTCTACCTTCCACGCGCCCGACCTTGTGGGTGCATGCGGTGTCGGTGGGCGAAACCCGCGCCGCCGAACCGCTGGTGGAAGCGCTGCTCGCGGCTTATCCTGAATCGCGCATCCTGCTCACCCACATGACGCCGACCGGCCGCGCCACCGGCCGCTCGCTGTTCGGCCACCACGGCGAGCGCGTCGTCCAGTCCTACCTGCCTTATGACACCGGCTTCATGGTCGCGCGCTTCCTGCGCCGTGTTGCGCCGCGCGTGTGCATCCTGATGGAGACCGAGGTCTGGCCGAACCTGATCGCCGGCTGCGCCAGGGCCGGCGTGCCGGTGGCGCTGGTCAATGCGCGCCTGTCCGAGCGCTCGCTGCGCAGCGGCCGCAAGATGGGCGCCCTGATGACGGATGCCGCGCAAGCCATCACCCTGGTCGCGGCGCAGACCGAACTCGACGCCGAACGCATCCGCTCGCTCGGCGCGCCGCGGGTCGCGGTCACCGGCAGCATCAAGTTCGACGTGGTGCCCCCAAGCGCGGCGCTGGAAAAGGGCGCCTGGCTGCGCGCTAGAATCGGCGCCCGGCCCGTGTTCCTGTGCGCCAGCACGCGCGAGGGCGAAGAAGTGCTCATCGTCGATGCCTGGCGCCGCGTGGCGGACAAGCCGCCCACTGCGCTGCTGGCGATCGTGCCGCGCCATCCCCAGCGGTTCGACGAAGTCGAGAAGCTGGTCGCGGCGCGCGGCTTGCATGTGGTGCGGCGTTCGCGCATCGAACAGGGGATGGCGCATTCCGACGTGCTGCTGGGCGATTCGATGGGCGAGATGTTCGCCTATTTCGCCGCCTGCGACTGCACCTTCATCGGCGGCAGCCTGATGCCGCTGGGCGGCCAGAACCTGATCGAAGCCTGCGCACTCGGCAAACCGGTGCTGGTCGGCGCGCACACCTTCAATTTCGCCCAGGCGACCGACGAGGCGGTGGCGGACGGCGCCGCCCTGCGCGTGCTGGATGCCGACGCCCTGGTGGCCGCGGCAGTCCGTCTGCTCGAAGACGATGCGGCGCGCTCGCGCATGGGCGCGCATGCGCTCGCGTTTGCGGCCCGCCACCGCGGCGCCACCCTGCGCACGGTTGAACTCTTGCGACAACTTATCAGCTAGGTTTTGCTACCATTCCGTTTTCGAGCTCGGATATAACTCTAGGGGATGTGTTATGTTGTCGTTTAATCACCCGAGGCCCGTGAACAGCAACAAGCCTGTCGCCATGCTGGTGCAACAGCAGGCCGACGACAAGCTGCTGCACGTGCCCGTGAGTGACGGCCCTGTGGACCTGCCGGTCCCACACCCCGCCGCCCTGCCAGTCCCTTTATCCGAACTGCATTTTTTCGTCCGCTACACGCTGGGCGAATACCTCAGCTTCATGTGGCAGCACGGCGGCTTCCTGATCCGCCGCCGCCGCATCCGCTGGCCGGCCAGCCTCTACCTGCGCGCCAAGAGCACCCTGAGTGCGGCCCTGCATTTCATCCTGCTCGGGCGCGGCCGCCGCACCTACGAATTCACCATCGACCAGCACGGCATCGTGCGCACCAGCGGCGGCGTGACGCTGATCGGCTGGGAAGACGTGATCGGGGTGCGCACCTATTCGTGCGGCTTCATGATGGTGCTCAAGCGCGGGACGCTGCCGATTCCGTATCGGTGTTTGTCCGAGCAGCAGCTGGGGGCGATGAAGGAGTTGGCGGCAGCACGCCGGGATTCGCTGTTGTAGGGTGGTCGGCTTTGCCGACCGCGCGGTGATAGTTAGATGTTGAGCAAGCGCGCAGGCAGCAGTACCGCGATTTGAACGCGCGGGCGGGAGGACCCGCCCACCCTACGGTCGAACCTGGCTAGTCCGTAAACAACACCGGCATCTCATGCGAGCGCTTGCGCAGCGCCAGCCGCGCGCCGTCGTAATCCGGATACACCTCGCCCACCGTGGCCCAGAAGGCCGGGCTGTGGTTCATCTCGCGCAGGTGCGCCAGCTCGTGCGCCACCACGTAGTCGATGAGCGACAGCGGGTAGTGCACCAGCCGCCAGTTCAGGCGGATATTCCCCTCGATCGTGCAGGAACCCCAGCGCGTGCCGGCCGACGACAGCGCGAACGCGCTGTAGCTCACGCCCAGGCGCGGCGCGAAGTGGTCGAGCCGCTCCTTGAACAGGCGCTTGGACTCGGCCTGGAACCACAGCTTGACGCGTTCCTTGAGCTGCCATTCCGACAGCCCCGGCACCACGCCGATCCACAGCTCGTTATTGTCCGCATCGAACTGGCAGTGGCTGCGCGAGGCTTCTTCCAGGCGCAGCACGATGTCTCCGCCCAGGTAGGGCAGGCGCGCGCCGTCTTTCCATTCGACCGGCAGGCGCTCTTTCTGCATTGCCCGGCGCTCGCCGCGTTCGAGCAGCTTGGTGAGGATCCAGCGGCCCTTGGCGCGGATGGCGTTGTCGATGTCGGCCTGAGCGCAGCGGCGCGGCGCGGTCACGCGCAGGCCGTCGTCGTCGATCATGAAGCCGATCGAGCGGCGCGCCGAGCGGCGCAGGGCGTAATCGACGGTGTGGGCGCCCAGGACGATGCGCTTGAGCGGCGGTTCGCCAACAGCGACCGGCGGGGAGGGAATGAGGTTGCGAGGCGCCGGGGGCGGCGCCTTGAACAAAGGCTGGGCCGGCGGCGCAGGCTTATCCGCCGGTTTGAGCGCGGCGAAGAATTCCTGGGCAAACAGCTCGAGCTGGCGCCCGTCGATCTTCGGGGAGGTCATGGCTTGCTGCGGCTGCGAATCCCTGATCTGGGCGCTGACGTCGCTCAGCCACCTTTGTAGACGTGGGGCGAAATGACGCGCATTTCCGATTCTATCCAATTTTCGACCTCTTGCATCATGCTCTCGGGGGTGTGATTGTCTGGCGAAATCGGTTTGCCGATCGAGACGGTGATGAGTCCCGGGCGCTTGATGAACGAATTCTTCGGCCAGCATTCACCTGAATTATGCGCGATCGGTACGACAACGGTTTGGGTTTCGACAGCAAGGCGGGTACCGCCGCTTTTGTACTTGCCTTTCTGGCCGACCGGGATGCGCGTCCCTTCGGGGAACATGATGATCCACTGGCCGTCGGCCAGGCGGCGCTTGCCGTGCCGGACCACGTGGGCGAAGGCGTTCTTGCCCTGCTTGCGGTCGATCGGGATCATGCGCAGCAGCGCCATGGCCCAGCCGAAGAAGGGAATGTACAGGATCTCCTTCTTGAAGACGAATACCAGCGGGCGCGTGAGGTTCGGCAGCAGGGCGATGGTTTCCCATGCCGACTGGTGCTTCGACAGGACGATGGCCGGGCTGTCCGGCAGGTTGTCGTAGCCCTTGAATTCGTAGCGGATCCCGCAGATCACCTTCGCACACCAGATCATGAAGACGTTCCAGCGCGAGGTCACCCAGAAGCGCTTGTTGTACGGCAGTGGCGCGGCCAGGAAGCACACGCAGGCCCAGACGACGGTGGCCACGATCATGACGATCTTGAAAAGCAGGGAACGCAGGAACAGGGTGAAGGTTTGCAAAGGGTCTCCGGACAAATTCTGTTATTCGTTATTCTGGCCGCTGTGCCGCGGTCTTGAGGAAGGCATTGACCATCGAGGCCAGGTCGGGGAAGACCTGGGTGCCCGGGGGCAGGCCGCCGGTGGCCTGGGTCTTCTCGCCCTTGCCGGTCAGGACCAGGTAGGGCACGCAGCCCATGATGAAGCCGGCCTGCAGGTCGCGCAGCGAGTCGCCCACGGTGGGCACGCCCTTCAGGTTCATCTTGAAGCGCTTGCTGATCTCTTCGAACATGCCGGCCTTGGGCTTGCGGCAGTCGCAGTTGTCGATCGCTGCATGCGGGCAGAAGAAGATGGCGTCGATGTCCGCGCCCACCAGCTGCGCACTGGCGTGCAGCTTCTGGTGGATGGCGTTCAGGGTCGGCATGTCGAACAATTCGCGCGCGATGCCCGACTGGTTCGAGGCCACGACGACCCGGTAGCCCGCCTGGTTCAGGCGGGCGATCGCTTCGAGCGAGCCGGGAATGGGGATCCACTCCGCCGGCGACTTGATGAAGTCCGGCGAATCGTGGTTGATGACCCCGTCCCGGTCGAGGATGATGAGCTTCATGGCCCGTACCTTACCAGCTTACGTCGCCAATTTCGAGATATCGGCGACACCATTCATCATGCTGTGCAACTGCGACAACAGCGCCAGGCGGTTGTTGCGCAGCGCCAGGTCGTCGGCCATCACCATCACGTCGTTGAAGAAGGCGTCGACGTCGTCGCGCAGCTGCGCCAGGGTCTTGAGCGTGCCGGCGAAGTCGCCGCGCGCAAACGCCGCGTCGACCTCAGGGCGCACGCGCGCGATGGCGGCGGCCAGATTCTTCTCGGCCTGTTCCTGCAGCAGCTCCGGCTTGACTTCGCCGATGGCGGCCTCGGTCTTCTTGAGGATGTTGGTGATGCGCTTGTTGGCGGCGGCCAGCGAGCTTGACTCCGCCAGCGCGGCGAAGGCCTGCACCGCTTCCAGGCGCTGGACGACGTCGTCGACGCGGTCCGGGTTCTGGGCCAGCACGGCTTCGACTTCGTTCGGCGAGAAGCCGCGCTCGCGCAGCATGCCGCGCAGGCGCTCCAACATGAAGGTCGTCACTTCCGCGCGGGGATCCTTGAACGCAGCCTGGCCTTCGAACACGGCCACGGCCTCGATCAGCAGCGCCGAGATCGACAGCGGCAGGCGCTTCTCGACCAGCATGCGCATCACGCCCAGGGCGTGGCGGCGCAGCGCGAACGGATCCTTCTCGCCGGTCGGCTGCAGGCCGATGCCCCAGATGCCGACCAGAGTCTCCAGCTTGTCGGCCAGCGCGGCGGTCAGGCCGGTATTGGTCGAAGGCAGGGCGTCGCCGGCGAAGCGCGGCTGGTAGTGTTCGGACGCGGCCAGGGCGACTTCCTCGTGCTCGCCGTCGTGGCGCGCGTAATAGGTGCCCATGATGCCTTGCAGCTCGGGGAACTCGCCCACCATGTCGGTCAGCAGGTCGGCCTTGGCCAGGCGTGCGCCGCGTTCGGCCAGCGGTACATCATGGCCCAGGCGGCGCGCGATGCTGCTCGCCAGGATGGTGACGCGCTCGGTGCGGTCGAGCTGGGTGCCCAGCTTGTTGTGGTAGACCACGCTGGCGAGGTGCGACAGGCGCGATTCCAGGGTCTTCTTCTTGTCCTGCTCGAAGAAGAACTTGGCGTCCGACAGGCGCGGGCGCACCACGCGCTCGTTGCCGCCCACGATCGCGCCCGGGTCATCGGTGGCGATGTTCGACACGATCAGGAAGCGCGAACGCAGCTTGCCCGCGCTGTCGGTCAGCGCAAAATACTTCTGATTGGTCTGCATCGTCAGGATCAGGCATTCCTGCGGCACGGCCAGGAATTCGTCCTCGAAGCGGCATTCGTAGACGACCGGCCATTCGACCAGCGCCGCCACTTCGTCGAGCAGCGACTCGGGCATCAGGACCTTATCAAGGCCGGCTTTTTCGAGCAGCTGCTTGCGGATGCTTTCCTTGCGCCCTTCGGCACTGGACATCACCTTGCCTTCGCCCTCCAGCACGGCTGCGTACTGGTCGGCGTGCGGGATGGCGATGGCCTGGCCGTGCGACAGGAAGCGGTGGCCCATGGTCTGGCGGCCGGCGGCGAGGCCCAGCAGGTTCAATGGCAGCACCTGTTCGCCGTGCAGCGCGAGCAGCAGGTGCACCGGGCGCACGAACTGCACGGTGGCGCCGTCGGGGCGCTGGTAGCTCATGAGCTTTGGAATCGGCAGCTTGGCAACGGTGTCGGCCAATACGTCCTGCAGGCCGCCGGCCAGGGCACTGCCGCTGGCGGTGTAGGTATAGAAGAAGGATTCGGCCTTGCCATCCTGGGCGCGCTCGAGGTCCGCGACCTGCAGGTCGGGGAAGCCCAGCGCGGCCAGCTTCTTGGCAAGCGGCGCGCTCGGGTTGCCGTCCTTGTCCAGCGCGACGGAAACCGGCAGCACCTTCTCGCGCATGGATTTATCCGGCGAGGTGGCGCGCACATTGGTGATCGTGACCGCCAGGCGGCGCGGGGTGGCGTGAGCCGTGACGACGCTGTCCGCTTCTAAAAAGTCGCGTGCCTTCAGGCCGTTGGCGATGCCGTTGGCGAACGCGGCGCCGAGCTTGACGAGGGCCTTCGGCGGCAGTTCTTCGGTCTGGATTTCGACGAGGAGAGTCTGGTTCATAATCTGTTCTTCTTAAGCAGCGGCTTTGTCGGCGCCAGGCAGCATCGGGAAGCCGAGCTTCTCGCGCGAGTCGTAATAGGCCTGCGCCACGAGGCGCGACAGCGTGCGCACGCGGCCGATATAGGCGGCGCGCTCGGTCACGGAGATGGCGCCGCGCGCGTCCAGCATGTTGAAGCTGTGCGAAGCCTTCATGATCTGCTCGTAGGCCGGCAGCGTGAGGGCCAGTTCGACCAGCCGCTTGGCTTCGGCTTCGTGGTTGGCGAAGGCCTGGAACAGCAGCTCAGTGTTGGCG
Source organism: Telluria sp. ZT3P39 (assembly GCF_059685935.1). Lineage (NCBI taxonomy): Bacteria > Pseudomonadati > Pseudomonadota > Betaproteobacteria > Burkholderiales > Oxalobacteraceae > Telluria > Telluria sp. ZT3P39. The sequence goes on along the minus strand of NZ_JCASIH010000001.1, from coordinate 271,937 downwards.
TGCTCGAAGTTGTAGGTCGACTGCTCGACTTCGTTCTGGTGGAAGACGTCGCCGTATTTCAGCGTCTTCGTGACCGGTTCGCCGGCCGCACCATTTTCTTCCCATGTAGTCCAGACCAGGTCATACACGTTCTCGACGCCCTGCAGATACATCGCCAGGCGCTCGACGCCGTAGGTGATCTCGCCCAGCACCGGCTTGCAATCGAGGCCGCCGACCTGCTGGAAATAGGTGAACTGCGTGACTTCCATGCCGTTGAGCCAGACTTCCCAGCCCAGGCCCCAGGCGCCCAGGGTCGGGCTTTCCCAGTCGTCCTCCACAAAACGCACGTCGTTCTTCTTCAGATCCAGGCCCAGCGCCTCGAGCGAACCGAGATAGAGCTCGAGGATGTTTTCCGGCGCCGGCTTGAGCACGACCTGGAACTGGTAGTAGTGCTGCAGGCGGTTCGGGTTTTCGCCGTAACGGCCGTCCTTCGGGCGGCGCGAGGGCTGCACATAGGCGGCGCGCCATGGCTCGGGGCCGATCGCGCGCAGGAAGGTACCGGTGTGGAAGGTACCGGCGCCGACTTCCATGTCGTAAGGCTGCAGCAGTGCGCAGCCCTGCTTGTCCCAATAGGATTGCAGGGTCAGGATGATTTGTTGGAATGTGAGCATCTTGTAGGAGCGGCGCGGGGATGAAGCCGCAGACACGGTTAGTTTGCCAAATGACTAATTCTACTGAATTTTGGCGGGGGGCTGGGGAGGGATTCAGCTCAGCCGTTTGAATAAGTGTATTTTCGTAGGGTGGGCGGCTTCGCCGCCCGCGCGTTCACATCGCGGATGCGTCGCAACGGAGCATCCGTCAGTTGGACGCGCGGCCGGCGGAGCCGGCCACCCTACGGTACCCGGCGAACCACGCACCCGCCAGCATCAGGCCACCAAGCAGCAGGAACGCCAGGTTACCCAAACGGATATAGGGCGTGAAGCCTTCGGTGCCGCGCACCGTGGCGGTGAGCACGCCGCGCCCATAGAAGGGCAGCTGCTGCACGATATGGCCGCGCGCGTCGATAATGGCGGTGGCGCCGTTATTCGTCGAGCGCAGCATCGGGCGGCCGGTCTCGATCGAGCGCATCTGCGAAATCTGCAGGTGCTGCGGGATCGCCACCGATTCGCCGTACCAGGCCAGGTTCGACACGTTCAGCAGCAGGGTTGCGGCTTTGGGCGCATTGCGCAGCTGGGCCGCGATCTCTTCGCCGAAGGCGTCTTCGTAGCAGATATTCGGCAGCACCAGCTGGTCCTTGACCGGGAAGGGCGCCTGCAGCGCCTTGCCGCGGGTCTGGTCGCCCAGCGGGATGTGCATCAAATCGGTGAACCAGCGGAAGCCCGGCGGGATGAATTCGCCGAAGGGCACCAGGTGATGCTTGTCGTAGCGGTAGGGCTGCGCGCCGGGACCGAAGGCGATCACGCTGTTGGCGTACTGGGTCGGGCTGTCCATCATCGGGATGCCGAGCATCAGGTGGCTGCCCGTCTGCACGGCATAGCCCTGCAGCGCATCGAGGTAGCCGTCCGGGAGCTGGTAGGGCGTGACGGGAACCGCGGTTTCCGGCGTGGCGATCAGGTCGGCGGGGGCGGCGGTGATCATGCCGCGGTAGCGCTCGATGATGTCGAGCAGATAAGCCGCGTCGAATTTCTGGTCCTGGCGCACGTCGCCCTGCAGCAGGCGCACCGTCACGGGCTGGCCGACGTCCTGGGTCCAGGTAATTTGCTTCAGGCCGAAGCCGGCCGCCATGACGGCGGCGAGCAGGCCCAGGTTGTGCCAGCGTCGTTTAGGCTGGGTCAGCATGGCCAGGCAGCCGGCGCATAGTGCGGCGAGGATGCCGACGCCGTACACGCCGACGATCGGCGCATAGCCGGCCAATGGCGAGACGTTATGGGCATAGCCCGAGGAAGCCCACGGGAAGCCGGTAAACACCCAGCCGCGCAGCCATTCCGACAGGCCCCAGCTGACGGGCAGTGCCAGCAGCACGAAGGCAGTCACCGACAGCGACCATTTGCGTCGCAACCAGCTGGCGGCGCCGCCGGCGAAGGCGCCGAACAGGCCCATGTACAGGCCCAGCAGGGCGATCGAGATCGCGCCGAGGATGGCGGGCAGGCCGCCGAAACGGGTCACGGCGATATACAGCCAGTGCATGCCGGCCACCGACCAGCCGAAGCCGAAGGCCCAGCCCAGTAGCAGGCCATGGCGCGGCGAGTTCTCGACGCCGACCCGGTAGAAGAAATAGGCAAGCGCCAGGAACTGCACCGGCCACCAGCCGAAGGGTTCGAACGAGAACAGCGAGAGGGCGCCGGCGAGCGCCATCAGCACCAGCGCCTTCGGCGAGGGCCGGGGCCTGCGGACAGCCGGATCGTGCGCGGTGGCGGGCTGGGTACGGCGGCGCAGCATCAGTCGCGGCCGTTATGGGTGTAAGGCAGCTTTTCGACCAGCAGAACGTGGATCTGGCGCGCATCGGCGCGCAGCACCTCGAAGCGCAGGCCTTCCAGGTCGAACACTTCGCCCTTGTGCGGCATGCGGCCCAGGTGGCTGGCGACCAGGCCGCCGATGGTGTCGGCATCGGTGTCGAGCAGGTCGGCGCCGATTTCTTCGTTGAACTGTTCGATCTCGGTCAGCGCCTTGACGCGCCAGCGCGGGCCCAGCTGGCCTTCCTTGATCGACAGTACATTGTCTTCTTCTTCGTCGAAATCGTATTCGTCTTCGATGTCGCCGACGATCTGCTCGAGCACGTCCTCGATGGTGATCAGGCCGGCCACGCCGCTGTACTCGTCGACGACGATGGCCATGTGGTTGTGGTTGGCGCGGAAATCGCGCAGCAGCACATTCAGGCGCTTCGATTCCGGGATGAAGATCGCCGGGCGCAGCATGGCGCGCACGTCGAACGATTCTTCAGCGTAATAGCGCAGCAAATCCTTGGCCAGCAGGATGCCGACCACCTTGTCGCGCTCGCCTTCGATGGCAGGGAAACGCGAGTGTTGCGTTTCCATCACGATCGGCAGCCAATCTTCGATCGGCTTGCTGATGTCGATGACGTCCATCTGGGAACGCGGGACCATGATGTCGCGCACGGACAGGTCGGATACCTGGAACACGCCCTCGATCATCGAGAGTGCGTCGGCATCGATCAGGTTGCGTTCGTGGGCTTCGTGCAGCACTTCGAGGAGTTCTGCGCGATTTTCAGGTTCGGGGGAAATCAGTGCGGTCAGCCGTTCAAACAGCGACCGGTGGGGTTTGGCGTCCGATCGGACGTCACTGGGATACTCGGGCATAGTTGGCGTGAAGCCGTTGTTGCGATGGGTATAGGATACACCAAAAGGGCGGATGCTGAATTCGTGTGCCGCGGCTGAGCTGGTTTTCGCACGGTGGACCTTCGTCATTCCACCGTACGAAAACGGCTCGCTCAATCCGAATACGGATCCGGGTAGCCCAACACTTCCATGATGTCGCGCTCGAACTGTTCCATTTCCTCGGCTTCCTCGTCGTGGTCGTGGTCATAGCCCTGGGCGTGCAGCACGCCGTGCACCACCAGGTGGGCCGCGTGCTCCTCGACCGTCTTCTTTTGCTCTTCCGCTTCGCGCAGCAGGACGTCGGTGCACAGGATGATGTCGGCCTGGGTCGGGTCGTCCGCGCCCAGTTCCTCGCCTTCGTTATAGGCGAAGGTAAGGACATTGGTCGCGTAGTCCTTGCCGCGGTAGGTGCGGTTCAGGGTCTGGCCTTCTTCGGCGTCGACGAAGCGGATGGCCAGCTCGGCGGGGCCGAGCAGGGCCGCCTGCACCCAGCGCGTCAGCATCTCTTCGGTCAGCTCTTTCTCGAGGCGGGTGTCGGCGTACTGGACGTCGAGGTCGAGATCATGTTTTTTTTCTTGCATTTTTCACCGGTAGCGGTTTGGGGAGGGCGGCCAGTTCTTCGATCGAGGCATTGCTCTCGTAGGCGTCGATGATGCGCCCGACCAGCGGGTGGCGCACCACGTCCACGCTGGCGAACTGGGTGAATTTGATGCCGCGCACGTTCTTGAGCACGTGCATGGCGTCGACCAGGCCCGAGCGCTGCGTCTTGTGCAGGTCGACCTGGGTCACGTCGCCCGTGATCACGGCCTTGCTGCCGAAGCCGATCCGGGTCAGGAACATCTTCATCTGCTCGACCGTCGTGTTCTGGGCTTCGTCCAGGATCACGAAAGCGTGGTTCAGCGTGCGGCCGCGCATGTAGGCCAGCGGCGCGATCTCGATGACCTGCTTCTCGAACATCTTCTGGGTGCGGTCGAAACCGAGCAGGTCGTACAGCGCGTCGTACAGCGGGCGCAGGTAAGGGTCGACTTTCTGGCTCAGGTCGCCCGGCAGGAAGCCGAGCCGCTCGCCTGCTTCCACCGCGGGGCGGGTCAGGATGATGCGCTTGACCGCGTCGCGCTCGAGCGCGTCCACCGCGCAAGCCACCGCGAGATAGGTCTTGCCGGTGCCGGCCGGGCCGACGCCGAAGCTGATGTCGTGCTCGAGCACCGCGTTCAGGTATTCGATCTGATGCGGCGTGCGGCCGCGCAAATCGCTGCGGCGGGTCTTGAGCGTCGGGCTGACCAGCTCGGGCGTGGCGCCGTCTTCGGAATCGTCCGCGCCGGCGGCCGGCGCTTCTTTCACGGCCGGCTCGGCTGACGCACCGTTGCGCGGCTTGAGGCCGACGCGCTGTTCCACCAGGGCCAGCTGCACTTCTTCGATCGGCACGACCTTGTTGGCCACCGCGTAGAAACGCTCGAGCAGTTCGACCGCGCGGTCGGCATTGGTGCCGGTGACGATGAATTTCTCGCCGCGCCGGAAGACGGTGACGTCAAGCGCGGCCGAAATCTGGCGCAAGTTCTCGTCGAGCGGGCCGCACAGGTGGGCAAGCCGCGTGTTGTCGAGCGGCTCGGGGATGAAATAGGAAGGCTGGGAGGGGGTATTTTTCAACTGGCTTTGGCAATCGTATGTGAGTTGGCGACGAGTTCGCCGCGCAAGAAGTAGTCGTGGCTGGCGGTGATCCGCAGGTCGACCAGCTGGCCCACCAGGGATGGGCCGGTCGCTTCCGGGAAAAAGTGGACCACGCGATTGTTCTCGCAGCGGCCCTGCAACTGCCCTTCGTCTTTCTTCGACGGACCTTCGACCAGCACGCGCTGGACGGTGCCGACCATGGCCGCGCTGTACTTGCGGGTGTTGGCGTCGATCAGAGCCTGCAGGCGCTGCAGGCGCGCGAGCTTGACCTCGTGCGGGGTGTCGTCGTCGAGGTTGGCGGCCGGGGTGCCCGGACGCTTGCTGAAGATGAAACTGAAACTGTTGTCGAAACCGACGTCGGCCACGAGTTTCATCATGGCCTCGAAATCGGCTTCGGTCTCGCCGGGGAAGCCGACGATGAAGTCGGACGAGAAGGTCATGTCGGGACGCACCGCGCGGATGCGGCGGATGATCGACTTGTATTCGAGGCCGGTATAGCCGCGCTTCATGGCGCCGAGGATGCGGTCGGAGCCGTGCTGCACCGGTAAATAGATATGGTTCACCAGCTGCGGGATCTTCGCGTAGGCGTCGATCAGGCGCTGGGTGAATTCCTTCGGGTGGCTGGTCACGTAGCGCAGGCGCTCGACGCCGGGAAGGTCGGCGATATATTCCAGCAGCAGCGCGAAGTCGGCCATGTCACCGCCGGCCATGGCGCCGCGATAGGCATTCACGTTCTGGCCCAGCAGCATGATTTCCTTCACGCCCTGGGCGGCCAGGCCGGCGCATTCGGTCAGCACGTCCTCGAACGGGCGCGAGACTTCCTCGCCACGGGTATAGGGCACCACGCAATAGCTGCAATATTTGCTGCAGCCTTCCATGATCGACACATAGGCCACGGCGCCGTCGACCTTGGCTGGCGGCAAATGATCGAACTTTTCGATTTCCGGGAAGCTGATGTCGACCTGGGCATTGCCGCTTGAGCGACGCTGGCGGATCAGCTGCGGCAGGCGGTGCAGGGTTTGCGGGCCGAACACCACGTCCACGTGCGGCGCCCGGCGCACGATGGCTTGCCCCTCCTGCGAGGCCACGCAGCCTCCCACGCCGATCACCAGGTCCGGCTTGTCGCGCTTGAGCGCCTTGAAGCGGCCCAAGTCCGAAAACACTTTCTCTTGCGCCTTTTCGCGCACGGAACAAGTGTTGAGCAGGATGACGTCCGCGTCTTCCGGCGTATCGGTACGGACCAGTCCATCGGAGGCGCCGAGGACATCCGCCATCTTGTCCGAGTCGTACTCGTTCATCTGGCAGCCGAAGGTTTTGATGAATACTTTTTTCTGCATGGAGTGCTGTGTAAGAGAGGTGCTGGTGCTGTGGCAATACAAGGTGCCCAGTTTAGCGTAAATCGGCTACTGCCCTCGAAACAGGCATGTGCGCGACGGGTTTTTGTGCTGCCAGGAATGATTACTTTCTTAACCTAAAGTAATTATGATTATGCTCAGATTGTTAAATGTGCGATGATGATTCCAGGCGATCATTCGTACGGATTTATCCATACGGATCAATTTATTTCCTCTTGTAAATCAATGAGTTCGCTTCGACTTCTGATAGGAAAATTTATTGCAGAAATCTCTTGCGTGCGCCACAAATAATCCCCATGTGCTGAAATGCCGATGTGACAAGCTTTCCGCACGATAGCTTGATTTGAGACAATGAGTCACATGCGCCGCTCGGATGTACTGATGGCGTATGAGCCTGATAATTTGTTTGAAAGACAAGTGCGCATGTGGAGAGGTAAGGCGGGGGCATGCGATCCGGTACGTTTCTTAAGGGGATCTTCAGGTTCGACCTGTTAAATCCTTGCAAGGTAGTCCGGGAACTGATGTTAAGGAAACTTAGCTTTAGCAAAAGTTCGTAAGGAAAGTATTTTAACCAAACTTAAGAGGTAAACATCATGGCACAACAGCATCATGCTCTGTCTTCGCAAGAAAGCTACAATCCGAATCACCTGCTGGACATTCTGCTCGGCAAGATGCAACTGAAGAACGACGCTGCGCTGTCGCGCATGCTCGAAGTCGCGCCGCCAGTCATCAGCAAGATCCGTCACCACCGCCTGCCGGTCGGCGCTTCGCTGCTGATCCGCATGCACGAAGTGACCGGCATGAGCATCCGCGACCTGCGCGACCTGATGGGCGATCGCCGTACCAAATACCGCCTGTCGGATGCACAAGGCCGTCCGAAGCCAGAAGAGAAGGCAGCACAAGCCGCCGCAGCCGCAGCAGCCCAGCAACAGCAACCGCAACAGAACAACGAAACGACTCCGTCGTCCTCGTCCGGCAATTATGCTCACTAATGCCGCGGGCATGACAGCCGCGACTGTCATGCCTGTGGTATCAGCGAGTTGCGGCACCGCGCGTTGAGCGCAGTGCCGCGCCGGTTCCCTTCCGGCGTCTAATCTGGCGCCTTTTCGGCGTGTCGTTCTACGTGCTTCATTGGCGTCGCCGACCGGCGACCGCTACCGGTTGCTTCAAGCCATCAGGATGGCCGTCATTTCCTCGTACTGCAGCTCGGTATCGTGGAAAGCCTGCAGCCACGCTTCTTCCGTCAGTCCCAGGGCCGTCCAGGCCACCGCCGAGACGCGGGGCACCAGCTCGTCCGGATTGCCCGCCAGGTCCAGCGCATGCACGACGGCGCTCGCCACGTGCACGATCGTCGCCAGAAAACCTGCCCCCTGCGCTTCCGGCGTGTGGTGGAAGGCGATCGCCTGGCGCATGGTGTCGGAGAAATTCCAGTGCCCGGCCAGGGCTACCCCGGCGTCGACATGGTCGATGCCCAGCAGGGCGCGCTCGGCCTCGATCAGCTCGCAATCCTCCTTGTCGCGCAGCGATAAAACCGCCTGGTAGCGTTCCGGGAAACGCGAGACCAGCACCAGCCGGCCGATGTCGTGCAGCAGGCCGGCTGTGAACGCGAAATCGGGATTGAAGCGCACCCGCCGCGCCAGCACCCGCGCGCAAGCGGCGGTGGCGATCGAATGGCGCCAGAAAGCCTTGTCGTTGAATCCCGGGCAGCGTCCCGCCGGGAAGCACCCGGTCAGCGCGGCCGCCATGATCAGATTGCGCGTGGCTTGGTATCCCAGGAAAGTCATGGCCTGCTGGATGGTCGTGGCTTTGACCTGCAGCCCGAAGGCCGAGGAATTGGCCAGGCGCAGGGTCTTGGCCGTCAGCGCCGGATCGTTCGCGACTTTTTTGGCCAGCACGGCGATGTCGACGTCTTCCTGGTCGATGCTGCCCAGCAGTTCCATGACGACGGCCGGCAGCGAGGGCAGGTCCTCCACGTTACCGATCAACTCCTCGACGCGCACGGCGTCCACCGGCGCGCTCATGGCGCCACTCCGCGCTTGAGGCGGTAATCCTCGACGTAGCGGCGCAGCAGTCCGGTGGCCCAGTCGCCATGGTCCTCGCGCTCGTTGCGGCGGAACAAATGGTCGAGGCGCTCCTGTACCGCTGCCGCGCTCGGCTGGGGCAGGGGCGCGGCACGCGCCACCGGCACTGCGGCGACACCATGCCGCGCCAGCGAAGCAATCGTCGCCTCGCTCAGGATGGCGCCTTCGGCCAGCAAGACGTGGCCGTGCTCGTCGAGCAGCACGTCGGCCAGCACCATGCCGGGGAACAAGTGCGCCATTGGCAGCAGCTCATAGGTATCGCTCATCGTCCCTCCTGTTGTCAGCTCATCGATCTTATCACTGACCCCGCCCGGACTGGCGCTTGCGCACAGCAACTGTCGCGTCAGCGCAGCCTTCTTTTTATATGCAGCAATGAAAATGTTGTACGCTTTCACATTCGCGACCGTGTCGCCCATTGCCAAAGGACTTCCATGAAACTCTTCATCAGCCCGGGCGCCTGCTCGCTCGCCCCGCATATCGCCCTCATCGCCGCCGGCCTGCCGTTCTCGGTCGAACGCGTCAGCATGAAGACCAAGGCCCTCGCCAGCGGCGGCGACTTCCGCGAGATCAACGACAAGGGCTCGGTCCCGGCCTTGCAGCTGGACAATGGCAAGGTGCTGACCGAAGCGGCCGTGCTGCTGCAATACATTGCGGACCAGGCGCCGGGCGCGCAACTGGCCCCGGCCATGGGCTCCTTCGATCGCTACCAGCTGATGGAGAGCCTGAACTACGTCGCCACCGAACTGCACAAGCGCTTTACGCCGATCTTCACCCCCGGTTGCACCGAAGAAGGCCGCGCCGCAGCCTGGGTCGGCCTGGCGCGTCCGCTGAACTATCTTGCGGGCAAGCTCGAAGGTGGACAGTTCCTGGCAGGCAGCCAGTTCACCATCGCCGACGCCTACCTGTTCACGGTGCTGAACTGGGTCGGCTTCGCCAAGTTCAGCCTGGCCGACTGGCCGGCGCTGCAAGCCTACCAGGCACGCGTTGCCGCGCTCCCGGCCGTGCAGGAAGCCCTACGCGCCGAAGGCCTGGCCTGAGAACCCGGCATGCACGACGCGCCGCGCCGCGATCGCCTGGGGTAACATCGCGCCCATGACCAGCCACTGCTACGTCGCATTTTTGCGGGGAATCAATGTTGGGCGCGCCAAGCGGATCGCCATGGCGGACCTGTGCGCCCTGGTCGAAGGGCTGGGCTATTCCGGCGTACGCAGCGTTCTCAATAGCGGCAACGTTGTCTTCCGTGCGCCGGGCACCACGGCCTTTGATGCCGCCGCGGCGATCGAGGAAGCGTTGGTGCTCAAGCTGGGCGTGGCGGCGCGTGTCTTCGTGCTGGAACGCAGCGAGCTGTCCGCCGTCATCGACGACAATCCCTTGCTCGAGGTGGCCGACGACCACGCCCGCCTGATCGTGTTCCTGCTGGGCGACCCCGCTCAGCGCGACAAGCTGGCCGCGCTCGACGGCAAGGACTGGGGCGGCGACCGGCTGGCGCTGGGCGAGCGCGCGGCCTATGTGTGGTGTCCGGACGGGATGCTCGATAGCGCGGCAGCCACCGCCCTGGGGAAACATCTGGGCGACGGCACTACCTCGCGCAACTGGAATACCTTAATGAAGTTGCACGCCCTGTGTGGGGACGCTCGATAAACCTACTGCGCGTCGAATCTTTGGCCTGCGATGCTCCGCTACGGCGGACCGGCCGTACCGTCAGTACGGCTGCGCTTCTCGGCCAAAGCTTCTTCCGCTCGCTACGGTTTCTCGAGGTCCCGTTGAGCCTGTAGTAAACCCGAAGTCGCCAAGGACTGGGGCTGCGATCCTTCTTTAACTGACGGCTACTTGAACTTCTCGCTGCTGCCGCGGCCCGCCTTGACCCCGATGAGGATCAGGCCCACCAGCATCATGGCGAAGACCTCCGGCTCGGGCAGTTCCGACATATGGGTGGGGGGCGTCACGATGTCCTGGCGCTGGGTCACGGACAAATTGCGTACCGGCTGCTGGGCGCTTATTACCTCAGTATTATTTACAGCGAGATCGATAACGGCAGCTTGCGCGCTATTGCCGAGGCATATTGCCAGCGCTGCTGCCAATGCGTATCTTTTCATAGCCGTTCCTTCTTGCTGTTACTTGCATGCGGCCTGTACAGCCTCATATGGGTGAGGCAGCACAATCCTCGTCTTACATAATTAGCATACCAAAAAAGCATAAACTCTTGCGTTCAATTGGGGTGATGAGTTGCAGAAAGAAGTCATCAGGATGATGGCAGATGCATACTGTTGAGCTCAATCAAACGGATTTTGCTTGTCGCGAATTTGCCTCATGCAATCACTATCAATAATGCAATTCTTGTTCTGATTAACAATGTCTTTTTCGCAAAGATATAGGGTAATTTTGAATATTCGATAAGTTTTGCTGTTAGCTTCATAATATATTCCGTTATCTCATGTTCTATAATCGTCGAATTCATGACTTTTTTCGACGTACGGTATACACCTCGGTTTTTTTTACAGGTATAGTCTTTATATCCTATTGCCTTCGGGCATCAAAACAATACCAAACGTACACGTTTGGACCTTGAGCGGCCCCATGCGCCGCCGCCGATCCTGCGAGACCACGCCGGCACGGCACCCTCGAAGTACCGTCGCTGTCCGACCCAACTTTGCAAGAGATCAAACGATGCCGAATTTCGCCCGACTTCAAATTGCCTTCAAGAACTTTTACGTGCGCATCGCCATTGCGGCGCTGCTTGGCGTGATCGCGGCAGTGGCAATCTGGAAATCGAACGTGCCCCAGGATCTGACCCCGGTGGTGCATTCGCAGAATATTGCCGAGATCACCGAGCTGGCTGCCATGAAGGGCCGCCTGGACTACCTCTTGATTGCCAAGCCGCTGTCGGAGTCGCCGCGCTACGTCTACAAGTTCAAGGACGAGAACGCGCTGCACGTGGTCAAGGTGCCGAGCACCTCGCACCTGTCGCTCGAGCGCGAAGTGCTGCTCAAGAATGCGATTCCCTACTCGATCGCCAGGGACGACTACCTGGCCAGCCACAAGGCCGTGATGGACGAGGGCGAGACCGCCTGGGAGAAGGCCGGCAGCTTCCTGAAGAACTACGGGCTGGCCATCGGCGTCGTGTTGCTGGTGCTGTACCTGCTGAAATTCGGCGTGCCGGGCATGGGCATGAGCGCCTCGGTCATCACCCCGGACAAGCTCAAGGGCAGCATGGACGACCTGATCGGCATGGAAGACATCAAGCAGGAAGTCCTGCACCTGGAAGACATGATCCGCAACCGCGACGAATACCAGTCGCACAACATCGACAAGCCGTTCAACGTGATGCTGACGGGTCCTGCCGGCACCGGCAAGACCAAGCTGGTCGGCTACCTGGCCAAGCGCCTGAATCTGCCGCTGATCTCGGCCTCGGGTTCGGCCCTGGAATCGGGCTACGTCGGCGGCGGCTCCAAGGCGCTCAATGCCCTGTACCGCAAGGCTTGCGCAAAAGGCAAATGCATCATCTTCCTGGACGAAGCGCAATCGCTGTTCATGCCGCGTGGCCGCAGCGAAAAGAAATGGGAAGACGACACCGCTAACACCCTGCTGGGCCTGCTGGACGGCGTGAAGAGCGACAAGGGCCAGGGCGTGATCTGGATCGTCGCCTCGAACTTCGACGATTCCTCGACCGACATGGACGAAGCGATGCTGCGCCGCTTCTCGGTGAAGATCAATTTCCGCCTGCCGAACAAGGGCGAGCGCAAGGAATTGCTGCGCAGCTTCCTGTCGCGCAAGAAGGATGGCCTGGTCGACTGGACCGACACCAACCTGGACCAGGTCGCGGAAATCACCCAGAACCTGAGCCCGGCGCTGCTGGAAACCGTGGTCGAGCGCGCCAGCATGCTGTCGATCCAGGAAAAGACGATCATCAACACCAACCTGCTGTTCCGTGCCTACGAGCGCGCCACCATCGGCCTGACCGACCGCGCCACCACGCTCGACAAGCACAAGCAGCGCGAGCGCATCGCCCTGCACGAGCTGGGTCACTTCTTCATGCAGATCGACCCCTACCTGCGCTCTGGCATGAGCCTGGCGGAAGTGAAGGAAAAGTCGCACCTGCTCAAGATCAGCACCGAAGCGGTCTCGAAGATCGGCGCGCTGGGCTATGTGCTGCAGTCGGGCGAAGACATGTCGCTGCGCACCCTGGAAGAGCTCGAGCGTGACGTGGTCGGCCTGTACGGCGGCGTCGCGGCCGAGGAGCTGTTCTACGGCGCCCGCGGCATCTCGGTGGGCAGCCAGAACGACATCGAGAAGATCACCAGGATGCTCAACCTGATGGTCAGCCGCCTGTCGATGTATTCGCGCTCGAAGATCGATTACTCGCAGCTGAACCAGGATGTGGGCGGCGAGCACACCATCCGCCTGGTGGAAGAAAAGGCCGATGAGCTCTACAGCTACACGCTGAACGCGATCCGCGACTACAAGCTGGTGATCGAGTCGCTCAAGGACACGCTGATGGAAGAATATGTGCTGTCGAAGGACGCCGTGTTCGCGCTGCTGGAAGAGCGCAGCGAGATGATCGCGTCGCAGCTGCACGGGCGGCATGCGAACCTGAAGCTGTGCGTGGAAGAAGTCGCGGCGTAACCTGGATTTTTACGCACTTAGTTTGCCCGTAGGGTGGGCGGGTTTCCCGCCCGCGCGGTGATAGATGGCGGTTGAATCGGCGCGTGGGATGATCTTGCCGCCTGTTGAACGCGCGGGCGGGAGGACCCGCCCACCCTACAAAATCTCAATGCGCCGTCGCCTTCTCCCTGAGCGTCTCCACCACATGCCGCGTCATGCTCGACGCCAGTTCATCCTCGCCCACGAACACCTTGCCGCCGGTATCCTCGCGCAGCAGTACCGCTTCGCTTTCATTGTGCGTGCGCACCACCGCCTGGATCGACGGGTTGAGCATGCGTGCGATCTCCACCATGCGGCGCACGTGGAAGGTGTCGGGCGTGGCGATCACCAGCAGCGCCGCGTGCGTGATATGCGCCTGGATCAGCACCGCCGGTTCGGCCGCATTGCCCGCCACGGCGGGGATGCCATCGGCGCGCAGGCTCTCGACCAGTTCGCGGTTCTGCTCCGCCACCACGAAATGCACGCCGCGCGCCGTCAGCTCCCTGGCGATGCGGCGCCCCACGCGGCCGTAGCCGACCAGCACCACCTGGCCGCTGAGCTTTTCGTGCGCGGTTTCCATCGGCAGCGTGGCCAGCGGATCGTCGCGGCTTTCCAGCTTGCGCGCCAGTGCGGAGCGATCGCGCATCCAGCGCTGCAGCGGCTCGATGGCCGTGAACAGCAGCGGGTTGACCGCGATCGAAATGATGGCGCCGGCCAGGATCAGGTTCTGGCCCAGTTGCGGCAGCAGGCCGAGCGACATGCCCAGCGCGGCCAGGATGAAGGAGAACTCGCCGATCTGGGCCAGGCTGGCCGAGACGGTGAGGGCTGTGTTGAGCGGGTAGCGCAACATTAGCACCAGCACGAAGGCGGCCAGCGATTTACCGAACAGGATGATGGCGACGGTTGCCAGCACTTCCAGCGGGTACTCCACCAGCACCATCGGATCGAACAGCATGCCGACCGACACGAAGAACAGCACCGAGAACGCGTCGCGCAGCGGCAGCGATTCTTCGGCCGCGCGGTGGCTCAGTTCCGACTCGCGCAGCACCATGCCGGCGAAAAAGGCGCCCAGCGCGAACGACACGCCGAACAGGGCCGAGGAGCCGTAGGCGATACCGACCGCCGCCGCGATCACGGCCAGCGTGAACAGCTCGCGCGAGCCGGTCTTGGCGACCCGCCACAGGAACCACGGGAAGATCTTGCGGCCGATGACCAGCATGAAGGCGACGAAGGCGCCCACCTGCAGCAGGGTCTTGCCCAGCGCCGGCCACAGCTCGGCGCCGGCATCGCCCTTGCCGCCCAGCGGCCCGGCGAGCGCCGGCAGCATCACCAGCACCAGCACCGTCACCAGGTCTTCCACCACCAGCCAGCCCACCGCGATGCGCCCGTTCATGGAATCGAGCACGCCGCGCGCCTCGAGTGCGCGCAGCAGCACCACCGTGCTGGCCACCGACAGCGCCAGCCCGAACACCAGGCCCGCACCCAGGCTCCAGCCCAGCAGGTGCGCCATGCCCATGCCCATCGCGGTCGCCACCCCGATCTGCAGCAGCGCGCCGGGCAGGGCGATGCCCTTCACTTCGAGCAGGTCGCGCATCGAGAAGTGCAGGCCGACGCCGAACATCAGCAGCATCACCCCGATTTCGGCCAGTTGCGAGGCCAGCGCCACATCGGCAACAAAACCCGGCGTGGCCGGGCCAATCAGGACGCCGGCGGCGAGGTAGCCGACCAGGGCCGGGAGTTTCAGGCGAATGGCGAGCATCCCGAACAAGAGGCCGAAGCCCAGTGCGGCAGCGATGGTGGTGATCAGGCTGAGTTCATGGTGCATCCGTGCGGCCTCCGTGACAGGTTGTTAACCCCAAGAGTATAAGCGACGGATGGGCTCAAGCCCCGAATTAAATGCGGCGGATTTGCCGATTACAGCCAGTTCACGGCACGGTCGCGAGCGTTAGCAGCACTTTGCGCACCGATGCGCGCACGGCCTCGAACTGCGCCGGGCGCGCCTGGCGGTCGAGGCGGAACAGCATCAGGCCCTCGACCTGGGCCACCATCAGCACCGCCCGCGCCATGTAGTCCTCGTCGCCGATGGCCGGGTTCAAGCCTCGGATCAGGCCATAGATCGCCTTGCGCTCGCGCCCCATCATCTTGCCCATCAAATCGGACGCAAACGGATGGCGCGAGGCCAGCGCCCAGATCTCGAAGAAGATCGCATGCGTCACCGGGTCGGTGATCTCCTCCAAAAACATGTCGACGGTGCTGAGGAAGCGCTCCACCTGCGGCCGGCCCGCCATCGCCACCGCGATGCGGTCCATCTTGGCCTGGAAGTCGTCCATCGTGTACAGCAGCAGCGCCTCGAGCAGCTGTTCCTTGCTGCCGTAGTAGTGCTGGACGTTGGACAAGCTCATGCTTGACACAGCAGCGACGCGTCGCATCGACAGCCCGGCATAGCCTTCCTGCGCCAGCAGGCCGCGCGCCGCCAGCAGGATGTCGTGCGCGCGTCCGAGCCCCTTTTCGGTGGTGAGGGACGATTTATTGCGCAGGGCGGTGTCGGGAATGAGCGTCATGGCGAGATTATCGCAGAGGCATACATGAAATAGGTCGGCTGACCTATAATTAGCCGATAACGAGTGGCGCGACTTCACCGAATCCAGGAGACAGGCATGAACAAAGTATATGTAAGCGGCGTCGGGATGATCCCCTTCGCCAAGCCGGGCGCCAGCGCCCCCTACCACGAGATGGGCGCGCAGGCGGCCAGGGCCGCGCTGCAGGATGCCGGGTTGTCCTACGACCTGGTCGAACAGGCCTATGCCGGCTACGTGTACGGCGACTCCACCAGCGGGCAAAAAGCGCTGTACGCGGTGGGCATGACCGGCATCCCGATCGTCAACGTCAACAACAACTGCTCCACCGGTTCGACCGCGCTGTTCCTGGGCCGCCAGGCGATTGCCAGCGGCGCCGCCGAATGCGTGCTGGTGCTGGGCTTCGAGCAGATGAGCCCCGGCGCCCTCGGTTCCATCTTCACCGACCGTCCGACCCCCTTCGACGATTTCGATGCCGTCACCGACCGCCTGGTCGGCAAGCCCGAGATCCCGCTGGCGCTGCGTTATTTCGGCGGCGCGGGCCTGGCCCACATGAACAAGTACGGCACGCCGCTGGCGGCCTTTGCCCGCATCCGCGCCAAGGCCAGCCGCCACGCCGTGAACAACCCGCTGGCGCTGTTCCGCAAGGAAGTCACCATGCAGGACGTACTGGACGCCCCGGAAATCTGGCCGGGCGTGATGACGCGCCTGATGGCCTGCCCGCCAACCTGCGGCGCGGCCGCCGCGCTGCTGGTGTCGGAAGATTTCGCCAGGCGCCACGGCCTGCGCGCGGACGTCCATATCGCCGCCCAGGCGATGACGACCGACCGCCCCGATACCTTTGATAGTAACGACATGATGCGCCTGGTCGGCTACGACATGAGCCGCGCCGCCGCGCAGAAAGTCTACGAGCAGGCCGGCATCGGCCCGGAAGACCTCGACGTGGTCGAGCTGCACGACTGCTTCGCGCACAACGAACTGATTACCTATGAAGCACTTGGCCTGTGCCCGGAAGGCGGCGCCGACAAGTTCATCCTCGATGGCGACAACACCTATGGCGGGCGGGTGGTCACCAACCCGTCCGGCGGCCTGCTGTCGAAAGGCCACCCGCTGGGCGCCACCGGCCTGGCCCAGTGCTATGAGCTGACCCACCAGCTGCGCGGCAGTGCCGAGGCGCGCCAGGTACAGGGCGCGCGCGTCGCGCTGCAGCACAACCTGGGCCTGGGCGGCGCCTGCGTCGTCACCATCTACCGTAACGATTGAAGGGGCAGGCAATGGACATGACATCCCCGTGGATGAACGAGGAATTGCAGGCCTTCCGTGATGCGGTGCGCCGCTTCGTGGCCGGCGAAATCACCCCGCACCAGGAAGCCTGGCGCAAGCAGCAGCACGTCGACCGCGAGCTGTGGACGAAGGCGGGCGAGATGGGCCTGCTGCTGGCCGACATCCCGGAAGAATACGGCGGCGCCGGCGGCAGCTTCGCCCATATGGCGGTGGTGTTCGAAGAGCTGTCTTACGGCGGCGACACCTCCTTCGGCATCCACGTGCACGCCATCGTCGCGCACTACCTGCTGAACCAGGGCACCGAAGAGCAAAAGGCAACATACCTGCCGCGCCTGGCCAGCGGCGAGATGATCGCGGCCATCGCCATGAGCGAACCGGGCGCCGGCTCCGACCTGAAGGGCATCCGCACCACGGCCGTGCGCGGACAAGACGGCTACCGCGTGAGCGGGTCCAAGACCTTCATCTCGAACGGCTTCATGGCCGACCTGATCCTGGTGGTAGCCAAGACCGACCCGGCGGCAGGCTCGAAAGGCGTGTCGCTGCTGCTGCTGGAAGCGAAGGACAACCCGGGCTTCCGTGTCGGCCGCATCCTGGAAAAGGTCGGGCAAAAAGGGCAGGACACCTGCGAGCTGTTCTTCGACGACGCCCACGTGCCGCTGGCGAACGTGCTGGGCGGCGAAGAAGGCAAGGGCTTCGCCCAGCTGATGACCGAGCTGCCCTACGAGCGCACCATCCTGGGCGTGTGCGGCGTGGCGGCCATCGAGCGCGCGCTGCAGCTGACCATCGAGCACACGCGCGAGCGCAAGGCTTTCGGCCAGGCCCTGATCGACATGCAGAACACCCGTTTCGTGCTGGCCGAGATCAAGACCGAGGCGACCATCGCCCGCATCTTCATCGACCGCTGCATCGAAGACATGCTTGCGGGGCGCATGGACACCGTGCGCGCCTCGATGGCCAAGTACTGGATCTCGGACCTGCAATGCAAGGTCGTGGACCAGTGCGTGCAGCTGTTCGGCGGCTACGGCTACATGCTGGAATACCCGATCGCCCAGATGTATGTCGACGCGCGCGTGCAGCGCATCTATGGGGGCGCCAATGAGATCATGAAAGAGATCATCGCCCGTTCGCTATGACGGCAAGGAGATCGGAATGACAGGACCATTGGCAGGCGTGCGGGTCGTCGAGATGGTGGGCATCGGCCCGTGTCCCTTCGCCGCGATGATGTTGGCGGACATGGGCGCGGAGGTGATCCGCATCGACCGCAAGGCCAAGGCAGGCGAGGAGAGCCCCTATCCGGTGCTCGGCACGCGCCACGACGTGATGGCGCGCGGGCGCCGCTCGCTGGCGGTCGACCTCAAGAAGGCGGCCGGCCGCGTCACCGTGTTGCAGCTCGTTTCGCAGGCCGACGTGCTGCTGGAAGGCTTCCGTCCCGGCGTCATGGAACGCCTCGGCCTGGGGCCGGAGGCCTGCCTGGAGCGCAATCCGAAGCTGGTGTACGGCCGCGTGACGGGCTGGGGCCAGACCGGACCGCTGGCGCAGGCGGCCGGGCATGACCTGAACTACGTCGCGTTGTCGGGCATGCTGCATGCGATGGGCAGGCTTGGTGCACCGCCCGCACCCCCGCTCAATCTTGTCGGCGACTTCGGCGGCGGCGCCATGATGCTCGCCTTCGGCGTCGTCTGCGCCGTGCTGGAAGCGCGCAGCTCGGGCAAGGGGCAGGTGGTGGACGCCGCCATGACCGACGGCGCGGCCCTGCTGGGCGCCATGATGTACGGCCTGCGCGGTGCAGGCAGCTGGAGCGACGCGCGCGAAGCGAACCTGCTCGATGGCGGCGCGCCCTTCTACGATACCTACGCCTGCCTCGATGGCAAGTTCATCTCGATCGGGGCGCTCGAGCCGCAGTTCTACGCCCAGCTCCTGACGTTACTCAAGGCGGACGACCCGCTGTTCATCAAGCGCTGGAACAAGGCCCACTGGCCCGATTTGAAGGCGAAGTTCGGCGCGCTGTTCGTCACCCGTACGCGCGACGAATGGTGCCGGCTGCTGGAAGGCACCGACGTCTGCTTCGCCCCGGTGCTCGACATGGCCGAGGCGCCGAAACACCCGCACAACGCCGCGCGCCGCACCTTCGTCGACATCGACGGCGTCAGCCAGCCGGCGCCCGCACCGCGCTTTTCCCGCACCGCGCCAGGCACGCCCGTGCCGCCATCGAGCCCGGGGCAGGACAGCGACGCGATCCTGGCCGATTGGGGGTTGTCGGCAGAGTCAATCGAAGCGCTGAGGGCTGGCGAAGTCATATAGCATTGTAGGGTGGGCGGCTCCGCCGCCCGCGCGGTGATTGTTCGCAGCGCGATCATCCGGCATGAGAGCGGAGCCCCTACCTATCACCGCGCGGGCGGGAAACCCGCCCACCCTACGAAACCCAGGGAGCCATGACCAAAGCAGCCGAACTACGGCAATCCAAACAGCTCGCGCTCGCGTTCTTCGCCGGCGCGGCCCTGCTGTTTGTATTGACCCTGTTCCTGCCGCAGAACTGGTGGACCGGCCTGCTGCGCGCCTTTTCCGAAGCCGCCATGGTCGGCGCGCTGGCCGACTGGTTCGCCGTCGTCGCGCTGTTCAAGCGGGTGCCGATCCCGATCGTCTCGCGCCACACCGAAATCATCCCGAAGAACAAGGAACGCATCGCCGACAATCTGGCGCTGTTCGTGCGCGAGAAATTCCTGGACACCGAGTCGATCATCGCCCTGATCCGGCGCCACGACCCGGTGCAGAAGGTGGCCGAATGGCTGGTCAAGCCGGCCAACACCGAGCTGCTGGGGCAGCAACTGGTGCGGGTGGGCTCCTTCATGCTCGACTTCATCGAAGACAGCGCGGTGCAGGGCTTCATCCGCCGCGCCGTGCATGGGATGGTGAACAGCGTCGACCTGTCGAAGTCCGCCGGCACCATCCTGGAAAGCCTGACGCGCGACGGGCGCCACCAGGAACTGCTCAACGAAGGCATCAGCCAGCTCGCCCACCTGCTCGACAACGTGGACACGCAAGCCACGATCTCGCAGGGCATCGTCGACTGGTTGAAAGAAGACTATGCTTTCATCGAGCGCATGCTGCCCTCGGAACTCATCGGCCGCAAGGGCGCCGACCTGGCCGTGCGCCTCGCCTCCGGCATCCTGAACAAAGTGGCGGCCGACCCGCATCACCCGCTGCGCCAGCGCTTCGACGTCTTCACCCAGGAATTCATCGAGCGCCTGAAAGACGACCCGTCGTTTGCCGGAAGGGCCGAAGAGATCAAGGCGTATTTGCTGGGCGACGAGACCCTGAACGGCTACCTCGCCTCGCTGTGGGAAGAACTCAAGGGCTGGCTGAAGAACGACCTGCACAGCGAGGATTCCAGCCTGCGCAAGCGCGTGATCGCCACCGGGGCCTGGGTCGGCAAGGTGCTGGCCGAGGACCCGCAGCTGCGCCGCTCGCTGCAGGACAACCTGGAAGCCGCCGCGCGCGGCATGGCGCCGGAACTCGCCGGCTACCTGACGCGCCACATCGCCGACACCGTCAAGCAGTGGGACGATCGCGAGATGTCGGAGCAGATCGAACTCAATATCGGCAAGGACCTGCAGTACATCCGCATCAACGGGACGATCGTCGGCGGCCTGATTGGCGTCACGCTCTACCTGCTGTCGCAGGTGCCGCTGCTGTTGCAGTGAACGCACATCTCGTGTCATCACCCAGGAGACGCAAATGGAAGAATTCGCACTGAATGCCTGGCTCGCGGCCAATCCGGAGGCCGAGCAGATCCCGGGCCGCGATTTGTTCGTCGTCGCCAAATACCTGATTCCGATGCAGGCCACGCTGGCCCAGGGCTGCCTGGTGGCTTCCGGCATTCCCGCGGTGCTGGCCGACGCGCACCTGATGCAGACCGACCTGCTGCTCGCCCCTGCGCTGGGCGGCGTGCGCATCCTGGTGCCGTCGGAATACCTGCAGCAGGCCGGGGAGGTACTCGAAGGGCTGGCGCGCGGTGACTATGCGTTGGACGAAGATTCGCCGGTCGACGGCTGAGTAGATCGCGGTTTTGCGTGAAGTGGCTAACGTAACAACTTTTCAGGCAAGCGTAGGCTCCCGATCATGCGCCGGCGCCGTGCCGGCAATGTTCAACCGTCGGAAGGAGAACGATCATGCCTCAGGGTGATAAGTCGTCCTATACGGACAAGCAGAAACGCCAGGCCGAGCACATCGAGAAGGGCTACGAGAAGAAGGGCGTCTCAAAAGAGGAAGCCAAGCGGCGCGCTTGGGCGACCGAAAACAAGATTTCAGGTGGCGGCAAGAAGCACTAAGGTTTAAGCAAAAAAGGAAAACGGCCCGGTTCGCGAGAACCGGGCCGTTGTCATTTACGTAGGCACCTTGCATAGAATGGCCGGGATCTTTGCCGCGATCTCTAATAATCAGTAAAGTATCGTGCACCAATATCGACATGATGGAGCCAAAATGGATTACACGCGGTCATTGACTACTGTCGATACGACAGCCCCCCTGATTTATATGTGGGAAATCAGTGATGGATCTGATCAGGTGGTGGGTCGTTATATTGGAAAAGCAAACGGTGGGGAAAAACGCCCAACCCAGCATTACTCCCGGAATGTTGAAAAGCTGCGCCGCGGACAGCCCTACAAGAACGGGAAGAATTACCGTCGGGTCCACTACGCCTTGGCTGATGCAGTAGAGGCCGGCCACAGGATTTCGCTAAGCTATCTTTGTAACGTGCCCGACGGTCAGAATATTTTTGAAGTTGAAATGCGCTATATCCTTGAGTATGGGTGCAACGCCGATGATGGGATTGGGCTGAACGGTTCATGGAAAGGCCCTCGCCGCGAAGTAGCCCCCATTCTCGCAGCCCCAGTTGCCGTGTCTGAAATCGACAAGGACGAAAAGCAGGCAATGCCCGACCTCGAAGACTTCCTTGAACATGTCCAAGACAGGTATGCACGAGTCTTCGATGAGATCAAATCGCGCCCTAAGCGGTACTCGCTATGGAAAGGGAAGGTCAGGATCTTGCGGGCTTCCCAGGCCGGTCCGGAGGGAAAAGTACGCATCAAGCTTGCGCAGAGTTCGACGAAAGAACAAGTGATCGAATTCCCGTGGGATGGAAGTGAAGGTCAGCTCGACACGTGGATCGATGGAGAACTTGCAGTGTTCGGGCAGCGTAACAAGTAGGGAACGGCAAAAAGAAAACGGCCCGGTTCGCGAGAACCGGGCCGTATCTTTGTCTGGTGGTGATAGGTGGACTTGAACCACCGACCCCAGCATTATGAGTGCTGTGCTCTAACCAACTGAGCTATATCACCGAAAGGGGTAAAACAAAATGGCTTGACCCTCAGCGAGCCAAGCCATCTGTGCGGAATTCTTGGTGGTGATAGGTGGACTTGAACCACCGACCCCAGCATTATGAGTGCTGTGCTCTAACCAACTGAGCTATATCACCGCAACGGCAGGCATTATCCAAGCTGGGGCGCGGCCTGTCAAGGCTGGACGCCGCATCGCAACAAAAATTCTCGGAGCGATGTCATTTTTCCAAGCTATGAAGCTGCTCCAGCATGGCCTGCGTTGGATCACTACCGAGGCAGTCTAACACGATCCGGTCCGGCATCGCGCGCAGCCAGGTGAGCTGGCGCTTGGCCAGCTGGCGCGTCGCGATGATGCCCAGCTCGCGCAGCCCGGCGCGGTCGATCGTGCCATCGAGGTAGTCCCAGGCCTGGCGGTAGCCGACGCAGCGCATCGAGGGGAGTTGCGGCGTCAGGTCGCCCCGTGCACGCAGGCGCGCCACTTCCGCCACCAGTCCTTCGTCGTCGCGCGTGCCCAGCATCTGGTCGAAGCGCAGCGCAATCCGCTGGTGCAGCACCGCGCGGTCCGATGGCTCCAAAGCGAACGACACCAGCTCGAAAGGCAGCTCGGGCTTCGCGCGCTTGCCCAGCAGTTCGGACATCGGCTTGCCGGTCAGCTCGATGATCTCGAGCGCGCGGTTGATGCGCTGGGCGTCGTTCGGGGCCAGCCGGTCGGCGGTGACCGGATCGAGCGCGCGCAGCTTCGCGTGCATGCCGGGCCAGCCGATCGTGGAAGCTTCGAGCTCGATGGCGGCGCGCACCGCCGCATCGGCCGTCGGCAGGTCGTCCAGGCTGTCGGTGAGGCCTTTAAAGTACATCATGGTGCCGCCCACCAGCAGGGGCAGGGCGCCGCGCGCGCTGATCTCGCTGACCAAGCGGAGGGTATCGGTCCTGAACTGCATGACCGAATACGCGTCGAGCGGGTCGATGATGTCGATCAGGTGGTGCGGGACGCTCGCCAGTTCCTCAGGCGAGGGCTTGGCGGTGCCGATGTCCATCTCGCGGTAGACCAGGGCCGAATCCACCGAAATGATTTCCACGGGGCGTGTCTGCGCGATCGCCAGCGCGGCCGCGGTCTTGCCCGACGCGGTCGGGCCCATGATGGCCACCGCCATTGGTTTGACAGGCGCCACCATCATTGACCGCGCAGGAACAGCTTGTCGAGCGCGTTGATCTCGAGCTGGACCCAGGTCGGGCGGCCGTGGTTGCACTGGTCGGAGCGTTCGGTGATTTCCATCTGGCGCAGCAGGGCGTTCATTTCCTGGTTAGAGAGCACGCGGTTGGCGCGCACCGCGGTGTGGCAGGCGAGGGTGCCGAGCAGCTCGTTGCGGCGCTCGATCAGCACGCGTGAGCCGCCGTATTCGCGCACGTCGCGCAGCACGTCGCGCGCCAGCGTCTGGGCGTCGGCATTGCGCAGGATGGTCGGCACGGTGCGCACCGCCAGCGTGGTCGGCGACAGCGCGGCGATATCGAAGCCGAGCGTCTTGAGCGTCTCCGCATGGTCTTGCGCGGTCGCCACCTCGACCGCGTCGGCGTAGAAGGTCACCGGGATCAGCATCTGCTGCACCTGCAGCTCTTCACCCTCGGCGCGCGCGTCGAGTGCGTTCTTGATCTGCTCGTACAGGATGCGCTCGTGCGCCGCATGCATGTCCACCAGCACCAGGCCCTTGGTGTTCTGGGCCAGGATGTAGATGCCGTGCAGCTGGGCCAGCGCGAAGCCGAGCGGGAAGTCCTCGTTCGTGAGCGGACGCTCCGAGCCCGAGAAGGGCACGGCCATTGGCGCGGCAGCCCTGGTGGACTCGCCTGCGAACAGCGCGCCGTAAGCCTCGGTGCTTTGCGCCACGCCGCCGTTCGCCCCCTGGGGCCGTGCTTCGTCCCAGCGGCTGCCGGGTAGATAAGGCGAGGGCGAGAAGGTCGAGGTCAGCTGGGAGCCGAAGGAGGTCTGCTCGTGCGGACGCGGCGCCCAGGCCGGCGTGCCGGTCGGCCGCATCGAGCCGAATTCGGCCGCGGACACCGGCGCCGGCGCGCTGCCGTGCGCGGTGGCGGAGGTTTGCGCCAGCGTGCGCTGCACCGCGTGGAACACGAACTGGTGCACCGCGCGGCCGTCGCGGAAGCGCACTTCGATTTTGGAAGGGTGCACGTTCACGTCGACCAGCGCCGGATCGAGGTCGAGCGACAGCACGTAGGACGGAAAGCGGTCGCCGTGCAGCACGTCCAGGTAGGCCGCGCGCACCGCGTGCACCAGCAGCTTGTCGCGCACGAAACGCCCGTTCACGTAGAAGAACTGGCCATCGGCGCGCGCTTTCGAGGCGGTCGGCAGGCCCACATAGCCGTACAGGCGCAGGGGGCCGGCGCCTTCGCTCAGTTCCAGCCGCGCTTCGGCGAAGTCGTTGCCGAGGATCTGGGCGCTGCGCTTGGCCGCTTCGCTCACGTTCCAGTGGTCGATGGTGCGGCCGTTGTGGGTCAGGCTGAACGAGACGTCCGGGCGTGACAGGGCGATGCGGCGCACGACTTCGGCGCAGTGGCCGTATTCGGTCTGCTCGGATTTCAGGAACTTGCGGCGTGCGGGCGTATTGAAATACAGGTCCTGCACGTCGATGGTGGTGCCGAAGGCGCCCGACGATGGGGCCACCGTACCCTCGTGCGAGCCGACGATCTCGAAGGCGTGGGCGGCGTCGGGCGTGCGCGAGGTGATGCGCACCGCGGCGACCGAGGCAATCGAGGCCAGCGCCTCGCCGCGGAAACCCAGGGTGCCGACGTTTTCCAGGTCGGACAGCGACGAGATTTTGGAGGTGGCGTGGCGCGCCAGCGCCAGCGGCAGCTGTTCCGGCGGGATGCCGCGGCCGTTGTCGGTGATGGCGATGCGCTTGACGCCGCCTTCTTCGAGGCGCACGGTGATTTGCGTGGAGCCGGCATCCAACGCGTTCTCGAGCAGCTCCTTGACCACCGCAGAGGGCCGCTCGACGACCTCGCCGGCGGCTATCTGGGAGATGAGCTGGTCGGGCAGCTGCTGGATCGGGCGGGTGGTGGGGACGGGCGCGTTCATGCCCGGATTATATCCCGCCCCACGTGCTTATTTCTGCTCGCGCACCGGGATCGGCGCACTGCACAGGTCGATCTTGCCGGCCGCGACTTTGGTCCACGGGCCGCCGCGGTTGCGCTGGGCGTCGACCGCCGCCTGGTAGGTGGCGCTCTCGGTGCGCATCACTTCAAACTTGCTGCGCTCGGCTTCAGGAACGTCGGCCGCGATACGCACCGCCTTGATCGGCATGCGCTGTTCGGGTTTCTCGTAGAAACCCGAGGCGCCGGTGCCGCGCGGCTGCACCGACAGCAGCGGCATGCCGGAGACGACGCGCCCCACCACGGTGATGTTGCGGTCGAGCTGGCGCGGCGCGTGGCCGGTGACGACGTAGAGCTGCGAACCGTTGCCGGTATCGGCATCGTTGTCGCGCGCCACGCCGACCATGGCCGGGCAATGGACCATCCAGGTCTGGCCCGTAGCCGGGTCGCGCGCGGCCGGGAAGCCGTTTACGTGGCCGACCTGGGGCGCGTAGACGTCGCCGTCCTTCAGGCGGGTGAAGCTGCCGGCGCGCTTGATCGGCGCGGTGAACTCGGCTTTCACCGTCTTCGGAGCCTTGAACGGCTTCGGGTTGTCTTCGTCGGGGTCGCCCCACTGCACCACGAAGCCATCCTGCGAGCGGATGATGAACAGGCCGTCGAAGTAGTTTTCGCGCACCAGCGCGCGGATGTTGGCGGCGGTGGCCGGCGCAAAATTCGGCGCCAGCTCGAGGATCACGCGGCCGGTCGGCAGCTCCATGTAGAGCGTGTTTTCCGGGTCGAGCGCACGCCAGTCGGCCGGCCTGGAGGCCTTGACGACGTCGGCCAGCGAGGGTTTGGGCGGTAGTTCCCTGGCGGGAGCGGCGTGGACGCCGCCGGACGCCAGCAGCGCCAGCGTGGCCAGGCGCAGGACAGTGATGGAAGGGCGCATCGGGTCTCCATTGCATTGTTGTTTTAAGTGCGACGATTGTAATCGGGAATGTGGCCTGAACGGAAAGGCATGGGCCGCGAAAATATCCTGCGGCGAGCTGCGCCCGCCGGGCTGCCGGGGAGCGGAGTGATGGTATGATTCGCCGCTACCTTTTAGGAAAATTATGGATCTGATGCAATTCTTCGACATGATTCTTCATGTCGATAAGACGCTGGGCACGCTGCTGGCCCAGTACGGAACCTACGTCTACATCGTGCTGTTCCTGATCGTGTTTTGCGAAACCGGCCTGGTGCTCCTGTTTTTCTTCCCCGGCGACACCTTGCTGTTCATTGCCGGCGCCTTCTGCGCCACCGGCCAGATGAGCTATCCGCTCCTGATGGCGCTGCTCATCATTGCAGCAATCACGGGCAATACCCTGAACTATTACATCGGGCAAGCCATCGGCCACCGGGTGTTCACGCATAACTACCGCTGGATCAACAAGGATGCCTTGCAGAAGACCCACGACTTCTTCGAAAAGCATGGCGGCAAGACCATCATCCTGGCGCGCTTCGTGCCGGTGGTGCGCACCTTTGCGCCCTTCGTGGCCGGCGTGTCGGAAATGACCCATGCACGCTTCCAGATGTACAACGTGACCGGTGCGGTGCTGTGGGTGGCCAGCCTGGTGACGGCCGGTTTCTTCTTCGGCAATATCCCGATCGTGCGCGACCACCTGACCGAAATCGTGCTGGTCGGCGTGTCGGCAGCGATCGTGCCCCTGGCCATTGGCGGCCTGTACAAATTCGGCCGGCGCGTAATGAGCCGCTGATTGATCCATTGGCAAGCCCCGTTGTCATCCTGCCAGCGCCCCGATATTTCGGGGCGTTGTTGCTTTTGCGCACTCAAGTTTCACGCTCCAATTGCCGATAAGCATTAGGACAGCACACTCCTGGAATCCCATGCGCCACCTTATCGCCCTGTTCGCTTGCAGCCTTGTCATGGCCACGGCAAGCGCGAGCGACCCCGCTCCAACACCGCCGAAACCTGACGCCAGGTCGGCGACCGTCAAGGCCATCCTCGAAGGCAAGCCGGCGGCAGGCAAGCCGTCGATCAAGCCCGACATCAAGGCCCTGGCCGCGGCCGCCGATGCCGCCACGGTCGCCGCCGCCAAGCCGGCTGCCGCACCTGCGCCCGCCGCTGCCGGCGAAGACCAGGCCGAAGTCGACCTGTCGGTGCGTATCGCCGAGCGCCTGGCCGAACTGCGCGCCCAGCAGCAGGCGCGCGCCGCCAAGGCAGCGGTTGCCAAGCGCGCGGCGGACGCCCGGCGTCGCAAGGAAGCGGAAGCCGCGATCGCGGTCGCCGCCAAGCCGAAGAACGGCACGCACTGGAGCTATGAAGGCGAATACGGGCCGGCCAACTGGTCGAACATCAATACGGCCTGGGCCAAGTGCGGCACCGGCAACCGC
Organism: Telluria sp. ZT3P39; assembly: GCF_059685935.1. Lineage (NCBI taxonomy): Bacteria > Pseudomonadati > Pseudomonadota > Betaproteobacteria > Burkholderiales > Oxalobacteraceae > Telluria > Telluria sp. ZT3P39. The sequence goes on along the minus strand of NZ_JCASIH010000001.1, from coordinate 244,213 downwards.
CAGTCGCCGATCGACCTGCGCGACGGCATGAAGGTCGACCTGGAGCAGATCGCCTTCGACTACCATCCGAGTTCGTTTTCCGAAATCGACAACGGCCACACCATCCAGGTGACGGTCGGCGGCGGCAACTTCCTCACGGTCGGCAACCAGGCTTATGAGCTGCAGCAGTTCCACTTCCACCGCCCGTCGGAAGAGCGCATCAACGGCAAGGGCACCGAGATGGTGATCCACCTCGTGCACCGCAGCGTCGAAGGCAAGCTGCTGGTGCTGGCCGTGCTGCTCGAACGCGGCAAGGCGAACTCGCTGATCCAGACCGTGTGGAACAACCTGCCGCTGGAGAAGAAGCAGTCGGTGTCGCCTTCGATCGTGCTCGACGTGAACGAGGCGCTGCCGGAAAAGCGCGAATACTTTACCTACATGGGTTCGCTGACCGAGCCGCCGTGTACCGAAGACGTGCTGTGGATCGTCATGAAGCAGCCGATGCAGGCGTCGCCCGCGCAGATGGCGCTGTTCTCGCGGCTGTATCCGCTCAATGCACGGCCGGTGCAGCAGAGTAATGGGCGGATGATCAAGGAATCGAATTAAGGCAAAGAAAAAGCCCGGCATCGCCGGGCTTCGTCATTCAGCTGACGCGATACGTTCCCGTCCACGTCGCCCCCGGCTCCAGCATGAACGGATCGAGCAGCGCCGGCTCGATGCAGACAAAACGCTGGTACTCGTCATTGTCCATGTCCGACAGCGCCGCCGCATCCACCGGCCCCGGATTCCACACCACAGCATCCGTGAAGCCGGTCTGCTCGATGTTCACGCTGCCTTCGCCCGTCGTCATGACCGCACGGCCCGCGACGCCCGGGTAGATCTTGTCGAGCTTCTCGTTCATCGAGATCTCGTCCGAGGACACGCCTTCGATGCGGACCTCGCACACGTCCGGCACCAGGTGGTAGGTGTGCAGCGCCGCCGCGAAAGGGAAGGGCGCGGCGCCCAGGTTGCGCACGGTGAGTTCCATCGTGAGCGTGTTCTCGCGCACCGCCACGCGCAGGCAGAGCATGAACTGGTGCGGCCAGGCGTCGGCGAGGGTGGAGGGCAGGTCGCCCAGCGCCAGGCCGAAGCTGGCCCAGGCGGCGCCGTCTTCCAGGCCGCTGTCTTCCAGCCGCCAGGTCGAGACGCGCGCGAAGCCGTGGCGCATGCCGCTGCCTTGCTCGGCGAACTGGGGGAAGATCACCGGCACGCCGCCGCGGATCGCGCGGCTGCCGTCCAGCGCCGACTTCGCGCTGCAGAACAGGCGCTCCTTGCCGTCCATGCCCTTCCACGACACCAGGTGGGCGCCATACGGCGTCACGGTGGCTTCGGCGCCATCCGGGGCGCTCAGGCGGATCGCGGGCAGCTGCCCGAAGGTCGTGTGGATGGCGAGGGTCATGTCGGGCTCCGGTCAGGTCAGGCGGCTCTTGGCCATGGGCGGATTATCGGCGAAATAGCGTTTGATGCCGTTCGCGATGGCCTCGGCCAGCTGGTTCTGGTAGCCGTCGTCGCGCAGCCTGGCTTCTTCCTCGCGGTTCGAGATGAAGGCGGTTTCGACCAGGATCGACGGGATGTCCGGGGCCTTGAGCACCGCGAACCCGGCCTGCTCGACCGCGTTCTTGTGCAGCCGGTTGATGCCGCCGATCTCGCGCAGCACGGCCTTGCCGAGCTTGAGGCTGTCGTTGATCTGGGCCGTGGTCGACAAGTCGAACAGCACGCTGGCGAGCAGCTTGTCCTGGGTCGCGACGTTGGTGCCGCCGATCAGGTCGGCCTTGTTCTGGTCGTTGGCCAGCCAGCGCGCCGCGCTCGAGCTGGCGCCTTTTTCCGACAGCACGAACACCGAGGAGCCGCGCGCGGTGGGCGAAACAAAAGCATCGGCATGGATCGACACGAACAGGTCGGCCTGCACCTTGCGCGCCTTTTGCACGCGCTGGCCGAGCGGCACGAAATAGTCGCCGTCGCGGGTGAGCATGACGCGGGTATTGGGCAGCTGTTCCAGCTTGGCCTTCAGGCGCTTGGCCACGGCCAGCACGATGTCCTTTTCGTAGGCGCCGGTCGCGCCGATGGCGCCCGGGTCTTCGCCACCGTGGCCGGGGTCGAGCGCGATCGTGACCATGCGCACCACCTTTTGCGGCAGTTGCGCCGCCTTCGGGTGGCTGCGCGCGGGTGTCGGCTGCACCGCCTGCGGCGGCGGGGTGCCGCCCAGGGCCGACATTTCCGCCTCGAGCTTGGCGATGGCGTCCGGTCCGGCTTCGGTCTGGGCCGGCGGGGGCGCCGGCAGTGGCGAGGCAGGGTTGGCGCTGACCGCCGTGCTGGCGGTAGGGGCGGCGGGCGTGCCGTCCACGGTCCACTCGCCTTTTTCGATCATGGCCGCGATCGGGTCGACCGGACGGGTGGGGTAGAGGTCGAAGATCAGGCGGTGCTGGTAGCCGGCCACCGGTTCGAGCGTGAACACCTGCGGCTTGACCTCTTCTTTCAGGTCGAACACAAGGCGCACCACGTTCGGGCGATTCTGGCCGACGCGTACCTGCTTGATATAGGGGTCGTTCGCCTCGACCTTGGCGACCAGGCTTTTCAGGGTGCTGCTCAGACCCAGGCCCTCGATGTCCACGACCAGCCGCGGCGGGTCGGGCACCAGGAAGTGCTCGGCCTTGAGGTTGCTGTCGTTTTCGAGGGTGACGCGGGTGTAGTCGGGCGCGGGCCAGACACGCACGGCCAGGATCTGGGCGGCGCTTGCCGGCAATGGCGACATCACGGACAGCAGCAGCGTGCCGCCCGCCTTGAGCAGGGTGCGGCGGCGCGGAGAACCGGAGGTCAGGACGGGGAGTAGGCGAGACGGTCGAGGCATAGCAGGCCTAATTGGGACAACGGCTTCAATTCTACCTCACGGCCGTGTCCGCTGACCTCGAGCATCACACGGACGTCGGGTGGCGGCAACACGGGTTCGCCCTTCTCGGGCCATTCGACGATGCAGACGTTCTTGCCGTCGAAATCCTCGCGAAAACCCGCATCCAGGAACTCTTCCGGGCTCGACATCCGGTACAGGTCGTAATGGATCACGTTGAGCGCTTCCCCATCGACCGTCACGCGGTAGGGTTCCGACAAGGTATAGGTCGGGCTCTTGACGGTGCCGGCGTGGCCCGCGGCCTGGATCAGGGCGCGGGTGAGCGCCGTCTTGCCGGCGCCGAGGTCGCCGTGCAGGTAGATCACCAGGCCGGGCCGCAGCGCGCGCGCCAGGGCCGCGCCCAGTGCGGCGGTCGCGGATTCGTCGGGGAGGTAAGCTTTGAAGGACTGCATCGAATAAAATAACGGGTTGAGTAAGTGTTGTTCCATCCTGCCATGCCGACGACTTCCCCCGACCTGACCGATTTACCCGGACTCGCACGCGCCATCAAGGCCTGGGGGCTTGAGCTCGGTTTTGCCGACGTGCGCATCGCCGACGTCGACCTGGCGCATGCGGAAGCCGGGCTGCAGGCCTGGCTGGACGCGGGCTGCCATGGCGAGATGGATTATATGGCAAGCCACGGCATGAAGCGTGCGCGTCCCGGCGAACTGGTGCCGGGCACGGTGCGCGCCATCGTGGCGCGCATGGATTATCTTCCCATGAGCCGGGGGGAAGACTGGCGCACCGTGGAAGCCGCGCGCCAGCTGGAACCCGGCGCCGCCGTGGTCTCGGTCTATGCGCGTGGCCGCGACTACCACAAGGTGCTGCGCAACCGCCTGGCGGCGCTGGCCGAACGGGTCAAGGCGGCGGTCGGCGAGCTGGGCTACCGCGTGTTCACCGACTCGGCGCCGGTGATGGAATTGCCGCTGGCCGAAAAAGCGGGCCTGGGCTGGCGCGGCAAGCACACCTTGCTGCTGTCGCGCGCCGCCGGCTCGACCTTCTTCATCGGCGAGATCCTGGTGGACATTCCCTTGCCTGTGGACCCGCCCACGGGCGCGCATTGCGGCGGCTGCGAGGCCTGCATCGAGGTGTGTCCCACCCAGGCCATCCTCGGCCCCGGCCGGCTGGATGCGCGGCGCTGCATTTCCTATCTCACCATCGAACTCAAGGGCAGCATCCCGGAGGAATTTCGCCCGCTGATCGGCAACCGCATCTATGGCTGCGACGATTGCCAGCTGGCCTGCCCGTGGAACAAGTTTGCCCAGCGCGCCTCGCTCCCCGATTTCGACGAGCGCAACGGCCTCGGCGAAGCCGGCCTGGTCGCGGCGTTCGCGTGGGAGGAAGGAGAATTCAACCGCCGGATGGAAGGCAGCCCGATCCGGCGCATCGGCCACGAACGCTGGCTGCGCAACCTGGCGGTGGGGCTGGGCAATGCGGCGGCCAGTCCGGCCGCCAGGGGCGACGCCGCCATCGTGGCCGCGCTGCGCTCACGCAGCGAGCACCCGTCGGAACTGGTGCGCGAGCACGTCAGCTGGGCGCTCGCGCGCCACGCGTCATAATTCGATGCGTTTCAGGCGCAGGGCCGACCAGTCCAGGTCGATGGAAATCATCGCCACGCCGGTAATGCCGTTTTCCTTGGCATAGGCATTGATCGAATCGCGGTTGATGTCGGTGGCCTTGGAGGCGGTCTGCTTGAGATAGGCGATCCACAGCGAGCCCTTTTCGCCCAGGCGTTCCTTGGCGGCGGGCAGGTGTTGCTCGAGCTCCTTGCGATTCAGGGCGAACAGCAGGATCACGTCGAAGGGGCCGTCGCCTTCCTTGATGAGTTCGGCGGGCAGCTGGGCCACGACGGACGGGTGGACCTGGCCGTTGATGACCTGGATCGACTTCGCCGTCTTCAAAAACATCTTGTCTGCAACTGTCTTTTCGCTCATGAATACCCCTCGTGCAAGTGCGCTGCGGCAGGTAAGGCTGCGGCGCGTTCCGCGTCATTTTACAAGGCTTCGTTCAAATAGCCGGGACGCTTGGGATGTGTTTTCGTAGGGAAATAGAGAGCGATACGTAGGGTGGGCGGGTCTCCCGCCCGCGCGTTCAACCAGTGCGCGAATATAAACATCGTTCGACGGAGCCACGACGGTTTGAACGCGCGGCCGGCGAAGCCGGCCACCCTACTTGAGCAATCCGGCCAATTCGACTGCCGTCTTGACCTGCATCTTGTCGAAGATATGCGCGCGGTGCACTTCGACCGTGCGCATGCTGATGCCCAGCTTGTCCGCCACCACCTTGTTCATCATCCCAGCCAGGATCAGGTCGAGCACTTCGCGCTCGCGCGCCGACAGCGTGGCCAGGCGTGCCTGCACCAGGCTTGCCGCGGCCGCCTTGCGCGAGGACGCCAAGGCTTCTTCGACCCGGTCCATCAGCACGTTGTCGTTGAACGGTTTTTCGAAGAAATCAAAGGCGCCGCGCTTGAGCGAGTCGACCGCCATCGGCACGTCGCCGTGGCCGGTTAAAAAGATCACCGGCAGGCGCGCGACCAGGCCAAGTTTTGCCAACTGGTCAAAAACCGCGACGCCATTCATGCCGGACATGCGCACGTCGAGCAGCACGCAGTCGCCCTCCAGGCTGGGCGCCTTGGCGGCGTCGAGGAATTCCTCGCCACTGGCATAGCCGCGGGACGGCAGGCCGCGCGACTGCGCCAGCCAGGCCAGGGCGTCGCGAATGACGTCTTCGTCGTCGACGATGTGCAGCATGTGGTGTCTCCCGGCCGGGCTGAGCCCGTGCTGTTGTGATGGCGGCAAGAACGCCGCAGGCGGATTTTAGCCCACCGCCCCGCCCGCCGCTTGCGCCGGCAATGCAAACGTGAAGATGGTGCCCCCGCCCGGGTTCGGCGCATGGGTGAGCGTCCCGCCGTGGAACTCGATCGCGGTGCGGCAGATCGACAGGCCCATGCCCATGCCTTCGGCCTTGGTCGAATAGAAGGGCGAGAACAGGCCGGCCGCTACTTCCGGCGCGATGCCGTGGCCGCGGTCGATCACCGACACCAGGACCTGGCCTTCCAGCTGGCTGGCGGCGATGCGCAGCACGCGCTGGTCCGGGCGCGTGTCCTGCATCGCCTCGATCGCATTGCGCGTCAGGTTGAGCAGCACCTGCTCGAGCAGCACGCGGTCGGCCAGCACCAAGGGCAGTTGCGGCGCCTGCTCGATTCTCAGCACGACATTGGCCTGGCGGGCCTGCAATTCCACCAGCGCGTGCACGCCCTCGATCACGCTGCGAATCGTCACCAGCTCGCGCCGCGGCTCGCGTTTCTTCACGAACTCGTGCACGCTGCGGATGATCTGGCCGGCGCGCTGGGCCTGCTGGCGCGCCTGGTCCAGCGCATGCCGCAGCATGCCGGGATTGACCGGCTCGCTAGAAGCGGTACTGCGCTCGAGCACGTTGAGCGCGCCCGCCGTATAGCTGGAAATCGCCGCCAGCGGCTGGTTCAGCTCGTGCGCCAGCATCGACGAGATCTCGCCCATCGTGGCCAGGCGCGCGCTGGCCTCGAGCTTTTCCTGCTGCTGCCGGTTGAGTTCTTCGGCGCGCTTGCGGTCGGTGATGTCGAGCACGGAACTCATCCAGCCGGACTGGCGGCCGTCGGCGTCCACCAGCGGCGCCTCGAACACCAGCACCGGCACCCGCACGCCGTCCGGGCGCTGGAACACGGTCTCGAACTGGGGCGTGATATTCCCCGCCAGCACGCCGCGGAAGCGCTCTTCGTATTCGGCCATGACTTCCGGCGCCCAATAGGCCATCGGCGGCTTCTTGCCGACCAGTTCTTCCGCCGGCAAACCGACAATTTCGCAAAACGCCCGGTTGACATAGGTGACCCGGCCTTCGAGGTCGCGCGCGCGCAAGCCCGTGATCAGGGAATTTTCCATCGCGGTGCGGAAGGCCATCTGCTGGCGCAGCGCGGCTTCGGCCGCCAGGGTGCGCGAGATGTGGCGCCACAGCGCGCCCAGGCTCAGCACCAGGCCCAGCGCCAGCACGATCACCGAGCCCACCAGCAAATTCGGCAGCAGCTTGGGCGCGCCCTTCACGCTATTGGTGTACAGCACCACGAGCGCCCCTGGCAGGTCGAGCTCGCGCCGGTGCGTGTAGATGCCGCGTCCCGGGCCGCCAGCCACGCGCCGGGCCACGCTGCGATCGTCGCGATCGAGCAGGCTGAGGGCGTTGTCCTGGGCGAACCACCAGGGCACGGTTTCGTCGAGCAGCACCTGCAGGCTGTAGGTCGCGACCAGGCTGCCGGCCGGCTGGCCGCCCGCATACAGCGGCAGGTAGTAGTCGAGCACGCCGGGCGAGGTGGCGGTCGCGCCGTAAGGCTCGCTGTAGCGGGCACGGCGAGTGGCGCCGGCCACGTCGGCGGCCATGCGGGTCGGCGCGGGGAGAAGGGCGGGCGCTTCCAGTCCATGGCTGGCTACTACCTTGCCGTCCGGGCCATACCAGACCACGCGCACCAGCTCGTGGCCATTGTTGAACATCTGCTTGAGGCGCGCCTGCAGGGCGCTTGGCGAGGGCGGGCGGCTGACCAGGTCGGCGCCGAGCCCGCCGAGTGCCTCTTCGCTGCGCGCCAGTTCGAAGCGCAGGGTCTGTTCGACCCACAGCGTGTCAGCGATCAATTGCTCCTGGCGCTCGGTGGCTTCCATCTCGCGCGCCTGCCACGGCAGCCAGATCAGCACCGCCAGGAACAGCAGCACCAGCAGCACCGGCACCAGCCAGCGCCAGGAACGCACGCGCTCGGTGGCGGGCGAGGGGGCGGGCGGCGGGAAGGGGGCTTGCGCTGGCGCTTTAGCCTGCGGGAATGTCTTCAAGGGCGTCGTACTCCGTTACACTGCGGGGTGCTTGTGGAAGTCCACGATGGCGGCCCGGGCCGCGGCCGCGCACACTGGATCCATTCTAATGTCCTCACCAGGAAGAACCGAAACCGCCATGCAGATCCCACCCCTGGCTGTCCTGCTGCTTGCCGCCTTGCTTGCCTGCGCCAGCCCGGGCGCCCGGGCCCAGGCGCCGATCGTCATCAAGTTCAGCCACGTGGTCGCGCCCGATACCCCGAAGGGGCGGGCCGCCGAGCGCTTCAAGGCGCTGGCCGAGCAGCGCACCAAGGGCCGGGTGAAAGTCGAAGTCTACCCGAACAGCCAGCTCTACAGGGACCGCGAGGAGCTCGAAGCCCTGCAGCTGGGCGCGGTGCAGATGCTGGCGCCTTCGCTGGCCAAGTTCTCGCCGCTGGGCGTGAAGGAATTCGAAGCCTTCGACCTGCCATATATCTTCCCGTCCAAGAAGGCGCTGTATGCGGTGCTCGAGGGCCGCATCGGCCGCAACCTGCTGCGCAAGCTCGAACCGAAGGGCATCACCGGCCTCGGCTATTGGGACAATGGCTTCAAGGTCATGTCGGCCAACAAGCCGCTGCTCGAACCCGGGGATTTCCGCGGCCTGCGCATGCGCATCCAGGCTTCAAAAGTGCTGGACGCCCAGATGCGCGCCCTCGGCGCCCAGCCGCTGGCGCTGGCCTTCTCGGAAACCGCTCCGGCGCTGCGCGACGGCGTGGTGGAGGGCACCGAGAACACGCCCTCGAACATGTACACCCAGCGCATGCACGAGTCGCAGCGCCACCTGACGGTGTCGAACCACGGCTACCTGGGCTACGCGGTCATCGTCAACAAGAAGTTCTGGGACGGTTTGCCGAGGGAGATCCGCTCCACCCTGGAACGGGCGATGGTCGACGCCACGGCCTACGAGAAAACCATTGCCCAGCGCACCAATGACGAGGCGCTGGAAGCGATCCGGCGCTCGGGCAAGACCACCATCCATACGCTCACGCCGGCGCAGCAGGCCGCCTGGCGGCGCGCGATGGCGCCGGTCTATACCCAGATGGAAGGGCGGATCGGCAAGGATGTGGTCGAGGCGATCCGCCGCGAAGTGGCGCAATGATGCAGGGCAGGATGCAGATTCTTCATAAGTAAAATAATTAAAGTAATGTGGCCAAAAAGATACGCACAGGCAGAAAGCTTGCGTTATCATGGGACCTGCTCGCACTGACATGGTGCGTGCGCGTACAGAACACGACAGGTTTTGGGGAGCAATACAACAAATCACGGCGATGCATGCCGGAGACAATTGAGGAGACACACGTTTTACAGAAGCCGTTAGCACTGCTAAACGGCCGGAAACGTGACCCGAATTGGAGCGCACCTCAGGTGCGCTTTTTTTTTGCCTGCGCCGCAATCCTGCGGTTAAGATGCGAAGATGAAAACAGACCAGGCGAGCACCTTGTTCAACGCGATCGTGCCGGCGGAGTTCGGCGCGATCGGGATCCGCACCCAGGATGGCCGCGTGCGCGAACTGGTCTACCTGCAGCCGTCGTTCGAGGAAAAAGCCGCCGACAACGAAGTCGCTGCCGAAGCCGCAACGCAGGTGGCGCAGTACCTGAAAGAGCCCGACTTCCGTTTCGAGCTGCCGCTGTTCGAGGCCGGCACCGAGTTCCAGCGCCGCGTCTGGGGCGAGATTTCCGCCATCCCGCGCGGCAACGTCAAGACCTATGGCCAGGTCGCCAAGCTGATCGGCTCGGCGCCGCGCGCCGTCGGCCAGGCCTGCGGCGCCAACTGGTTCCCCCTGATCATTCCCTGCCACCGCGTGACGGCCTCAGGCGGCCTGGGCGGCTTCTCGAACCAGGACGACGAAAACGGCTTCCACCTGTCGGTCAAGCGCTGGCTGCTGCGGCACGAAGGCGCCACCGCTTCCCCATGGCAGCAGCAATCGATCTGGGACTGATCGACGAGTTCTGCGACACGCTCTGGCTGGAACAGGGGCTGGCCAAGAATTCGCTCGACGCCTACCGGCGCGACCTGCGCCTGTTCGCCGGCTGGCTGCACATCAAGCGGCCCGCACGCGCCAGCTTGCTCGCGGTGCAGCCGGACGACATCGCCGCCTATTTCGCCGAGCGCCACGCCGACACCTTGCCCAGCTCCGCCAACCGCCGCCTGTCGGTGCTCAAGCGCTTCTATGGGCTGGCCTTGCGCCGCAACCAGATTGCCATCGATCCCTGCCTGCAGATGGCCTCGGCCAAGCAGCCGCTGCGCTTCGTCCATACCCTGAGCGAGTCCCAGGTCGAAGCGCTGCTGGCCGCGCCCGACGTGGCCACGCCGCTGGGCCTGCGCGAGCGCACGATGCTCGAGCTGATGTATGCGAGCGGGCTGCGGGTGTCGGAACTGGTGGCCCTGAAACTGGTCGAAGTCAGCCTGAACGATGGCGTGTTGCGGGTCACCGGCAAGGGCAGCAAGACGCGCCTGGTGCCTTTTGGTGAGGAAGCGCGCATCTGGCTGGAGCGCTACCTGAAGGATGCGCGCGGTATCATTCTCAATGGCCAGGTGGATGACGCGCTGTTCGTCACTGGCCGCGGCGGGCCGATGACGCGCCAGATGTTCTGGATCCTGATCAAGAAGCATGCGCTCAAGGCCGGGATCAAGGGGCCGCTGTCGCCCCACACGCTGCGCCATGCGTTCGCCACCCATTTGCTGAACCACGGCGCCGACCTGCGGGTAGTGCAACTGCTGCTGGGACACGCCGATATTTCGACCACACAGATCTATACGCATGTTGCGCGTGAGCGCCTCAAGCACCTGCATGCCCAGCATCACCCAAGGGGTTAAATTAAGCCGGGATGGGCCGGCTAGTCCATAATGCTCCTGGCACGGTTACACGACCACCTAATTTCACGGCAACGAGGACAACATGGCAAAGACAAATTTCGGGTACGAAAAACGGCAACGGGAACTCGAGAAGAAGCGCAAGGCGGAAGAAAAAGCCCGGCGCAAGCAGGAAGCCAAGCGTGACGAGCCGAACGGTGGCGGCGAAGCATCCGACGCCGCGTCGGATACCGCGTCGGATACCGCGTCGGATACCCCCGAAGGGGAGTCCGCCGAGCCGGTGTCGCAAGACGCCAGCTGAATGGTTTCGCGCTCGGGCTCCGTCTTGGTGACAAGATGGAGCTCCTTGCGCACGATGCAAATATAAGCAACAACTCCACACGCTTCCAGCATCATGCGACGGGCCGCCGGCCGGCGGGTCTGGAACGCAGAAAAGCGCGACGAAGCGAGGGCATGACGACGCCTTTGCGCCTACGCAAACAGCGTGCGCGGAGAGCGGGGAAGATGGTGGGATTGTCATGGACATCATGGCTTTTTCTGCGTGTAAAGGATCTTTTCCGTGAGCGAGCAAAAACACGATCGGCCGGCCGGTGACGGCGAGGCCGGTGGCGCTCATCCGGCACGCGAAGGCGGAGGCCATCCTCCTCCATCCCCCGATCCGGACGGGCCGCCCGACGGCTTCGACGTCGACGGCCCGGGGCGCGAAGCGCTCGACTGGCTCTACCGCTTTGTCACCGCGATCGAGCTCGCGCCGGCCGTTGCCGTGCATTCGGTCGACACCGGCGGCATCGTCCGCTTCTGGAACCATGCCTGCGCACAGTTGTTCGGCATCCCGGCCGGCCGGGCGCTGGGCCGGCCGTTCAGCGATATCGTCTCCCACCTCGACCGCCAGGCCGAATTCGACGCCACCATCGCCGGCATCTGGCGCGACGGCGTCGCACCGGCGCCGCGCGACTGGTACGTTCAGACCGCCGCCGGCCGGCGCCTGTGGCTGCACTCGAACCATTTTCCGGTCAAGCGCAACGGCGCCGCCCAGCAGGTGTTCTGCATGGAAGTCGACATCACGGCGCGCAAGCAGGCCGAAGACAACCTGATGCAGGCAGCGCGCGTGTTCCAGAACGCGCACGAGGCGATGATCGTGATGGATGCCGAATACCGCGTGCAGATGGTCAACGGCGCCTTCACGGCGATCACCGGTTTCGATGCCGCCGACATCGTCGGTTCGACCCTGGCCAGCCTGCCCTGGGGTGACGCCGAAACGGGCTTTTACGAAAGCATCTGGTCCCAGCTCGACGGCAACGACCGCTGGCAGGGCGAAATGCCGGCCGTGCGCAAGAATGGCGAGCGCTACACGGCCTGGGTGGCCTTGAGCACCATCCGCGACCCGCATGGCCAGGCCAGCAGCTATATGGCGATGCTGTCCGACATCACCGAGCGCAAGCGGGCCGAAGAGCAGGTACGGCACCAGGCCGAGCACGACCCGCTCACAGGCCTGCCGAACCGCACGCTTTTCCTCGACCGCATGCACCAGGCGCTGGCCACCTGGCGCCGCCAGCGCGACTGCTTCGCCGTGCTCTTCCTCGACCTCGACCGCTTCAAGTCCATCAACGACAACAACGGCCACCATGTCGGCGACGCCGTGCTGCGCGAGGTCGCCACGCGCCTGCGCGGCTGCGTGCGCCGGGTCGACACCATCAGCCGGCTCGGCGGCGACGAGTTCGTCATGCTGCTGGCCGATATCGGCGGCGCCGACCAGGCCGCGCACGTCGCCGCCTCCGTCATGCATGCCATTTCCCACCCCGTCGAGGTGGGCGGGCAGGAGCTCGGGCTGTCGGCCTCGATCGGGATCGCGATCTGCCCCACCGACGGCCAGGACGTCGACACCCTGATGCACCATGCCGACGTCGCGATGTACCACGCCAAGGGAAACGGCCGCAACAGCTTCCGCTTCTTCAGCCCCGAGATGAACGCCCGCGTGGTCGAGCGCGGTGAACTCGAGCAGCGCCTGCGCCAGGCCCTGGCGCGCGGCGAATTTCTGCTCGAATACCAGCCCGGGCTCGACGTCGGCAGCGGCCGCGTGATCGGCGTCGAGGCCCTGATCCGCTGGCGCCATCCGCAGCGCGGGCTGCTGCTGCCGCACGAATTCCTGCCGGTGGCCGAGGAGTGCGGCCTGATGGTGCCGATCGGCGAATGGGTGCTGCGCGAAGCCTGCCGCCAGGTGCGCGGCTGGCGCGACGAAGGGCACGACGTGTCGGTGGCGGTTAATTTATCCGACGGCCAGTTCCTGCACGAAGAATTGTTCGAGTCCGTCGATGGCGCGCTGAACCTGTCCGGCCTGGACCCGGCCTTCCTGCACCTGGAAATCACCGAAGGCGCGCTGATGCAGGGTGATGGCGGGCTCGACGGCACCGTGGCCGCGCTGCGCGCGCGCGGCGTGCAACTGGCCGTGGACCGCTTCGGCACGGGTCTTGCCAGCCTGTCCTCGCTGCGGCGCTTCCCCTTGTCCAAGCTGAAGATCGACCGCAGCTTCGTCAACGACATCGAGCACGACCCGGACGACGCCGCGCTGATCCCGGCGATCATTGCCGTGGCGCGCAGCCTGCGTTTGAAGGTGGTGGCGGAAGGTGTGGAGACCGAGGAGCAGCTGCGCTTCCTGCGGCAGCACGGGTGCGACGAGTACCAGGGCTTCTATGCGGCGGGGGCGAGCAGCAGGCCGGATTTCACCCGGCGCTCAAATTAAAGGCTGCTCGCAGGCTTACACCCCGCTCAATCCACCCCGCCATGGAACTGCCCATCCTGCGGATACAGCAGCACGCGCGCCAGCACCTGTCCATGGTCCGAGGCCTGCGCCAGTCCCAGCTCGAGGTGGTCGTTGAGGTAGACCACGTCGATCACCTCGCCGATTCCGTTCGGCACCAGCGGATTGAATTCGTGCGAGACCAGAATATGGTCGATGGTCGAGTGGCGGCTTTCGTGCACGATCGAAAAGCCCACGTTGCGCTGGCCGTCCTGGTGGCGGCGCAGGCGGGCGGCGTCGAACATGCGTTCGGCCAGCGGCGAGCCTTCGCCCAGCACGATCTCGGTGGTGACCGAATCGGCCACGTCGTTGAAGTCGCCCAGCACCACGCGCGGGCGCTGCTTGTCGCGCGCCATGTCGGTGAGCAGCACGCGCAGCGCGGCGGCCTCGGTGCCGCGCCGGATCAGCGAGCGCAGGCAGGCCAGGGCGTACAGATTCGGGTCTTCGCCGGTGTCGCTGCTGCGGTAGTCGGGCCGGCGCGATTTCAGGTGCACCACGACCACGTCGACGACGACGCCCGGCGCCAGCTCGACTTCGGCATGCAGCGGCGCGCGCGTGAAGTGGTCGGGGTCGCGGCTGCCGGGCGGCATGGTCACGCTTTCCGGGAACAGCGACAGCGCCCGGCCGGCGCTGGCCAGCGGCAGGCGCGACACCAATGCCACGCTCGGCGTCAGGCGCGGCGCTTCCGGGTCGGGATCGAAGCCCAGGTGGGCCGCCTCGCGGTAGCCGCGGGTGCGCGCCAGTACCTCGCGCAGGCATGCCTGCGAAAAGATCTCCTGGAAGCCGATCACGTCGGCATTCAACAGGTCCAGTTGCTGTGCCGTCCAGTCCAGCTTGGCTTCGTATTGTTCCGGGGTGCAGGGCTCGAGGTTGTCGTAGCAGCGTACCCCCGGCGGCGCCAGGTTGAAAGCATTGAAGGTGGCAAAGCGAATTTCTTGCTGCATAATAGAAACCCCTTATGTTCGTCTTTAGCGTACCACGCATGGCCAAGAAAGAGCACGTGTCTGAGACTCCTGCGACGCAGTTCCTGCGCAAGCAAGGCGTCGCTTTTACCGAACATCCTTACGACTACGAAGAACATGGCGGCACAGCAGTTTCTTCGCGTGCATTAGGCGTGCCCGAGCACAATGTGGTGAAGACACTGGTGATGCAGGACGAGGCCGCGCGGCCCCTGATCGTGCTGATGCACGGCGATTGCAAGGTGTCCACCAAGAACCTGGCGCGGGCGATTCCCTGCAAGTCGGTCGAGCCGTGCAAGCCGGAGGTGGCGCAGCGCCATTCGGGCTATCTGGTGGGCGGCACCTCGCCCTTCGGCATCCGCAAGGCCATGCCGGTCTATGTCGAGGAATCGGTGCTGGCGCTGGACAAGATCTACATCAACGGCGGCCGCCGCGGCTACCTGGTCGGGGTCGACCCCACTGTCCTCACCGGCGTGCTCGGCGCGCTCCCGGTGCAATGCGCGCTGGCCGAATGAGCCGGCACTGAGCTTCCAGGCAGCCCGGCCGATGGTGTATATTCCGTGCGCCCCACGGGATACCGCAGTCCCGTACCGACAACGACGACAAGAGACGAGATGACTACCCTGATTGCCACCATTGCCGCTTACCTGATCGGCTCGATTTCCTTTGCGGTCGTGATGAGCCGCGTGTTCGGCCTGTCCGACCCGCGCACCTACGGTTCCAAGAACCCCGGCGCCACCAACGTGCTGCGCAGCGGTAACAAGAAGGCCGCGATCGCCACCCTGATCGGCGACGGCTTCAAGGGCTGGCTGGCGGTCTGGCTGGCGATCAAGTACGGCCCGCAATACGGGCTGGACGACGCCGGCGTGGCGCTGGTGGCTATCGCCGTCTTCCTGGGCCACCTGTGGCCGGTGTTCTTCCGTTTTGTTGGCGGCAAGGGCGTGGCCACGGCGCTGGGCGTGCTGCTCGGAATTAACGTCTGGCTGGGTCTGGCGACGCTCGCGACCTGGCTGATCGTGGCCTATGCCTTCCGCTATTCGTCGCTGGCCGCGCTCGTGGCCTCGGTGTTCGCTCCGTTCTATTACGGGCTGCTGTTCGGCGCCGACGAGATCCTGTTTGCGGTGGTGGCGATGAGCGCGCTGCTGCTGTACCGGCACAGCAAGAACATCGGTAACCTGATTGCGGGGAAAGAGTCGAAGATCGGCAGCAAGTCGGCGGGGGCGAAGAAGACGAACTGACGCCGAATCAAGTGCGCCACGCGCTTGTGCACATCGCGTTACCATACCGCCACCTGGCACTCCCCGTGCCGCAACAACCAGGAAAGGTGGCGTTCATGACCAAGCAACTCAGGATCGATTTCGTATCGGACGTCTCGTGCCCGTGGTGCGCGATCGGCCTCAAATCGCTGGAACAGGCGCTCGAGCGCGTCGATGGCGAAGTGGCGGCCGACCTGCATTTCCAGCCCTTCGAGCTGAATCCGGACATGGGCCCGGACGGCCAGGACATCGTCGAGCACATCACCGAGAAATACGGCGCCACCGCCGAGCAGCAGGCGCACAGCCGCGAGATGATCCGCCAGCGCGGTTCGGATGTCGGTTTCGTGTTCGAGATGGAGCGGCGCGGCCGCATCTACAACACCTTCGACGCCCACCGCCTGCTGGCCTGGGCCGAAGAAGTCGGCCGCCAGCGCGACCTGAAGATGGCGCTGTTCGAAGCCTATTTCACCCATTGCGAAGACCCGAGCAACCACGATGCGCTGCTGCGCGCCGTCGAGCGCATCGGCATGGATGTGGAAACCGCCGCCCGCATCCTGCAATCAAGCGACTACGCCGACGAAGTGCGCGAGCGCGAGCAGTTCTTCCAGCGCGCCGGCATCCAGTCGGTGCCGGCCGTGATCATCAACCAGCGCCACCTGATCTCGGGCGGCCAGCCGCCGGAAGTGTTCGAGCAGGCGCTGCGCGACATCGCCGCCAGGATCGAAGCGGCGCCGGAAGCGCCGGCGCAGCAGTAAGCTGTTACTTCAGGTCGAGCACGATCGGCTGGTGGTCCGAGGCCGCGGTTTCCGACTGCACCTCGACGGCCGCCACGCGCGGCGCCAGGTCGTCGGTGACGAAGAAATGGTCGTAGCATTCCGGCCGGTCCGGCCACGGATAGCCGTGCAGGCCCGTGGTCGGCGCGCGTGCGACATTGCCGTTGGCGACGCGCCAGGCATCGAGGAAGGGCGGGGCGCCGCCCTCGAATGGCGCCAGCAGGGCCTGGTAGTCGTCGGCGTCCGGTGCGAAGTTGAAATCGCCGCACAGGATGCTCGATGCCGGACGAAAGCCCAGCTGGTAGGGCGCGTCGAGATTCGGGTCGGGCTGGAAGATGCGCGAGCGGGCGCTGGCCTCGGCATGCAGCTCGCGGATGCGCTGCACCTGCGCCATGCGCTGCAGCGGCGAGTAATACTCGAGGTGGGTGGTCATCATGCGCAGCTTGCCGTTGGGCGCGTCGAGCACGGTTTCGATCAGCCCGCGCGGCATGCCGGCGGGGCGCTCCGGGTCGGCCGGCCAGGGCAGCAGGTGGCGGTGGACCTGCGAAATGCGGTATTTCGAGAGGATCAGGTTGCCGAACAGGCGAGGCGAATTATTCTTGTAGAGCTCGCTCGGGGCATGTTCCATCATGTGATAGCCGCCAAAAGCGCCACCGAGCTGCTTGAACTGGTTCGCAGTCGCGCCGCCATTGAGTTCCGGATGGTTGGCCGCCACTTCTTGCAGGCACACCACATCCGGATTCAGCCGCCGCAGGACGTCGATGATCGCATGAATACGGATCCGCCCGTCCTTGCCACAGCCCCAATGAATGTTCCAGCTAACTACGCGCATCGCAAACCCTCCGTAAATCTTAACCGTCGGATATTGCCACCGTTTGGCAAGGGGCGGTCACACCGTAGGATCGATGTCAGGCTTGCAAGTTCAATATCGCGCGCACCATCCTGGTGCCGCGCGGCGGCCTGTTTCAGGCAGCTTCCAGCTCGTCCAGCGGCCAGCGCGGGCGCACGTTGAAGGCATAGTCGCGCTGGGCCAGCGCCGGATTGCGTTCGAGGCGCAGCGCGCCGGCAAAGGCGATCATGGCGCCGTTGTCGGTGCAAAATTCCAGCTCGGGGTAATAGACCTTGAAGCGGCGCTTGACGGCCGCCGCGTTGAGCGAGGCGCGCAGCTGCTTGTTGGCGCCGACGCCGCCAGCGATCACCAGGCGCGACAGGCCCGTGTGGCGCAGCGCGTTGACGCATTTCGCGGTGAGCACGTCCACGATCGCATCGACGAAGCCGCGCGCGATATTGGCCTTGTCCTGCTCGCAGATATTGGCCACCACTTTCTGTTCGTGGTTCTTCACGACCGTGAGCACCGCGGTCTTCAGGCCCGAGAAGCTGAAGTTGAAGTCTTTCGAGTGCAGCATCGGGCGCGGCAGGGTGTAGGCCGCAGGGTCGCCGAATTCGGCCAGGCGCGAAATCGCAGGCCCGCCCGGATAGCCCAGGCCCAGCAGCTTGGCCGACTTGTCGAAGGCTTCGCCGGCGGCATCATCCAGGGTCTCGCCCAGCAAGGTGTAGCGGCCCACGCCATCGACCCGCATCAACTGGGTGTGGCCACCCGAGACCAGCAGGGCAAGGAAGGGGAATTGCGGACGCTCGCTGGCCAGCAGGGGCGAGAGCAGGTGACCTTCCAGGTGGTGCACGCCGAGCACCGGCTTGTCCAGCGCCAGCGCCAGGCTGCAGGCCACCGACGAGCCGACCAGCAGCGCGCCGGCCAGGCCCGGGCCCTGGGTGTAGGCGATGGCGTCGATGTCGGACATGGCGATGCCGCCCCGGTCCAGCACCTCCTGCAGCAGCGGCAGGGCGCGGCGGATGTGGTCGCGCGAAGCGAGTTCGGGCACGACGCCGCCATACTCTTCGTGCATGGCGACCTGCGAATGCAGGGCATGGGACAGCAGCCCGCGCTCGGTGTCATACAGAGCCAGGCCGGTTTCATCGCAGGAGGATTCGACGCCGAGAACGATCATGGGGGAGAGGAGAGTGGTAAAGCGGAATCCGCCATTTTACATTACGGGCGCTGCAACAATTCCGCGTGCGCACTGCGCAGCATTGCCTCGGTCTCTTCCCAGCCGATGCAGCCATCCGTCACCGAGCACCCATACTTGAGCTGCGACAGGTCTTCCGGAATCGCCTGCGCCCCGCTGACGATGTTCGATTCGATCATCACGCCCACCAGCGAGCGGTTGCCGTGCCTGATCTGCTGGATCACATCCGACATCACCAGCGGCTGCAGCTCCGGCTTCTTGTAGCTGTTGGCATGCGAGCAATCCACCACCAGGTTGGCCGGCAGCTTCGCCTTGGTCAGGGCCTGCTCGGCAATCGCCACCGAGACCGAATCGTAGTTGGGACGGCCGCCGCCGCCGCGCAGCACCACGTGGCCATAGGCATTGCCGCTGGTGCGCACGATCGACACCGTGCCCTGTCCGTTGATGCCCAGGAAGGCGTGCGGGCTGGCCGAGGACTGCACCGCGTTCACGGCGATGCTCACGTCGCCGTCGGTGCCGTTCTTGAAGCCGACCGGGGTCGACAGGCCGGACGACATTTCGCGGTGGGTCTGCGATTCGGTGGTGCGCGCGCCGATCGCGGCCCAGGCGATCAGGTCGCCCAGGTATTGCGGCGAGATCGGGTCCAGCGCTTCGGTCGCGGTCGGCAGGCCCAGCTCGCAGACGTCGAGCAGGAAGCGGCGCGCGCGTTCCATGCCGACGTCGACGCGGAAGGAGTCGTCCATGAAGGGATCGTTGATATAGCCCTTCCAGCCGGTGGTCGTGCGCGGCTTCTCGAAATACACGCGCATCACCAGCACCATGGTGTCGGCGACCTCCGCCTGCAGGCTTTTCAGCCGGCGCGCGTAGTCCAGGCCGGCTTCCGGATCGTGGATCGAGCAGGGGCCGACGACCACGAACAGGCGCTTGTCCTTGCGGTCGAGGATATTGCGCAGCGTTTCGCGGCCACCCATCACGGTGGCGAAGGCGCGGTCGGTCAAGGGCAGCGAGGCGTGGAGTTCGTTCGGCGTCGGCATCTGCGCGAACGAACTGACGTTGGTATTTTCAATGGCGGGCGTATTGATCATGGTGCTGTGATTTCTGGAGGGAAGATCCAGTGTAGACCGAAAATGCTGCACTTGCACAAGGCATGGCAAATCCGCCGGTGGCCAAGGCGTTGTATGCTCCACCATATGGACAAGACCACCGAACGATTTGCCGCAGCCCCCTTTATCAAGGAGATAGGCCGCGGCGTGAAAGGCGCGCGCAGCATGTCGCGCGAGGATGCGCGCCTGCTCTACGCCGCCATGCTCGAGCGCCGCGTGTCGGACCTCGAACTGGGCGCGATCCTGCTGGCCATGCGCATCAAGGGCGAGTCGGTCGAGGAGCTGGCCGGCTTCATGGACGCGGCCGAACATTCGTTCGCACTGCTGCCGCCGCCGCCGGGGCAATATGCCCCGGTCCTGATCCCCAGCTACAACGGCGCGCGCAAGCTGGCCAACCTGACGCCGCTGCTGGCGCTGCTGCTGGCGCGCGAAGGCGTGCCGACCCTGGTGCATGGGGTGCGGTCCGATCCCGGGCGCATCACGACGGCGGAGATCCTGGCCGAGCTGGGCCTGGCCGAAGCCGGTTCCACCAGCGACATCCTCGACGCGGCCGCGGCCGGTCGCCCGGCCTTCATGCCGATCGAGCGCCTGGCGCCCGAACTGGCCCACATGCTGGCGCTGCGGCGCATCCTGGGCGTGCGCAATTCCACCCATACCCTGGTAAAAATCCTGCAGCCCTTTGCCTGCCCGGCGCTACGTCTGGTGTCCTACACCCACCCCGAATACCTGGAGACGCTCGGCGCCTATTTCACTACCGCCGCGCCGCCCGAGCGGGGCGACGCCTTCCTGATGCGCGGCACCGAGGGCGAAACCGTGGCCAACCCGCACCGGGCGCAGCAGATCGACTGGTTCCATGGGGGAGCGCGCAGCTTGCTGGTCGAGCGCGACGCGCCGGCCGACGAGCTGGCCACCGTGCCGGAAGGGCGCGATGCCGCGACCACGGCCGCATGGATCGCCGCCGCCCTGCGCGGCGAGGTGCCGATTCCGCGCCCGATCGCCGCGCAGTTCGCGCAATGCCTGCAGGTAGCGCGCTCCCTGCGCCGCTGAATGACCCGCTAACGTTGGATGGCAACAACATTTGTCTTGCCAAGACATATGTTTATGCGGTCGAGATGTGCGCTTTGCGGCGACACATATGAACTTGCAAACTGATGGGAATTTCCCATGAACTTACGTTATATGCAGCCAATTTTTAGTTATCCGAGGCTACGCACTTGTATAGGTGCGTGCCTTATTAACAATTATTGATGAAATTGACAAGATATTTTCAGTCGTAAACTTCCCGAAACAGTGATTTGGCGCAGAAAGCCGTTATTATTTTCTTGCAAAATAGCAAAACGATACCGAGCAGCAACGTTTAATGTTTCTTACAGAGCATCGTTGTGTAAGGTTCGTAAGAACAGTCCGGCGTAGAAATGCCGCTCCATCACTATCTGAAGGAAGACCAGAATGACCAAGCACGCCCGTTTCACTTCGACCCATCTGCCCCTGGCCGCGCTGGCACTGGCAGTCGCCGTTGCCGCCGGCAGCGCCCACGCCGCCAGCACGACGGCAGCCTCGACCAGCACCGTGGTCACCCCGATCGCCATCGTCCAG
Source organism: Telluria sp. ZT3P39 (assembly GCF_059685935.1). NCBI lineage: Bacteria > Pseudomonadati > Pseudomonadota > Betaproteobacteria > Burkholderiales > Oxalobacteraceae > Telluria > Telluria sp. ZT3P39. The sequence continues at coordinate 223,124 of NZ_JCASIH010000001.1, read as the reverse complement.
GCGGCCGACCTGGCCTTCGGCAGCTTCGCAGCCAGCGGCACCGCGGGCACCGTGACCGTCAGCCCGAACAATACGCGCGGCGTAAGCGGCGGCGTCACCGGCATGGGCGGCGGCAGCACCGCGGCCAAGTTCAACGTGACCGGCCAGGGCACCTCGACCTATACGATCAGCGTTATCGGCACCGCGCTGACCTCGGGTGGCGACACGATGGCCTTCACCCCGATCACCGATCTGACCGCCAGCGCCATCACGAGCGGCACCGTCACGGCCGGCGCCCTGACCGCCGGCGCGCAGTCGATCTACGTCGGCGGCATCCTGACCGTGGGCATCAACCAGGCGCCTGGCAATTACTCCGGCACCATCACCGCGACCGTCGACTACAACTGATGACGGCACGGTAGTGGCGTAAGCTGTCCCGGCTTTGTTCAGAATCATGCAGGTACGTCGCTACCACGCAATCCCTGCCGCCGGCACCCTGGTGCTGGCGGTGTTGGCCTCCTTCTGCCCGCTCGGCGCCCATGCCCAGCAAATTACGCTCAGCACGGCGCGCGGCATGGATTTCGGGCGTTTCGTCGCCGGCAGCGGCGGCACGATCATCCTTAGTCCGACCGGCGTGCGTTCGCGCACCGGCGGGGTCGTCCTGCTCAATTCGCCTGCGGTCGGGCAGGCCGTGTTCAACGTCGGCAAGAGCAGCAATGGCGGCAACAACAAGGCCGTCATCATCTCGTTACCGCCCAACGGCAGTGTCCGGCTCAACAGCGGCGCCAACAGCATGGCGCTCAATTCCTTTGTCAATAATCCGGCAACGCTGGTATCGGTGCCCAATGGCGGCACGACTCTGGCGGTCGGCGCAACCCTGAGCGTTGCGCCCAACCAGCCACCGGGCAATTACTCCGGTTCATTTCCATTGACCGTCAATTTCCAGTAGGACTACATCATGTTTTTCGCATCTGCTTGCCATCGCCACCTGCGCCGGGCGACCTCCCTTGTCATCGCCTGCCTGCTGCTGGCGCCGTTTTCGCCTGCGCATGCGGAACTGATGCTGCACCCGACCCGCCTCGTCTTCGACAAGAACGCACGCGCGGCCCAGATCGAACTGATCAACAACGGCAGCAAGCCCGCCAGCTACCGGATTTCGCTGGTGAACCGCCGCATGACCGAGGCCGGCCAGTTCGAGGCGGCCGACACCGCGATCGACGGCGAGCGTTTTGCCGACGGCATGCTGCGCTATTCGCCGCGCCAGATCACCCTGCAGCCCGGCACCGCGCAGACGGTGCGCGTCATGCTGCGCAAACCCGCCGACCTGGCGGAGGGCGAATACCGTTCGCACCTGCTGTTCGACAAGCTGCCCGAGGTCGAAGGCAATGCCAGCATCGAGAACCGCGGCGCGCAAACCCAGATCGGCGTGACCATCAACGCGATGGTCGGTGCTTCGGTGCCCGTCATCGTGCGTCACGGCAGCTTGAGCGCGAGCGCCGGCCTGGCCGGGCTGGCGCTGCAGAAGGATGCCGCCAGACGCCCGGTGCTGGCCCTGCGCCTCGAGCGCGAAGGCGCCAGCTCGCTGTACGGCGACCTGAACGTCAGCTTCACGCCGCGCGGCGGCAAGCCGGTCGGCCTGGCCCAGGTGGGCGGCATTGCCGTCTACACGCCCAACCGGGTGCGCCAGGCCGCCGTACCGCTGGAGGTGCCGGCCGGGGTGACGCTGTCCGGCGGCACCATCGACGTGACCTACCACGACCGTCCGGAAGCGGGCGGCAAGCTGCTGGCCCAGGCCCGGCTGAATCTGCCTTGAAGTCCGTTCACACGCTTCTCTTGATTCCTGCCCTGGCGCACAAGAGCTCCTCAGTTAATGTTTTTTGAGCAATAATCGTGTTGTCGGGCTGACCGCCGGTCGGCCGCCAACACGTGTATGCGCGCATCCAGGCACCATGCAGGGTTTTCGAACGGGATTTCTTGTCGCAGGATTGATGTTGCTGCCGGCCTTGCAGCCGGGGGCGGTGGCGGCGCCGTCGCGGCAATCCGAGGCCAATCTCGTCCTGCTGGAAGTGCGGCTCGGCAATCAGCTGCTGTCCGACGCCGTCACCGGCTATGAAATCGGGCGCGAAGTCTTCCTGCCGCTGGGAGAAATGTCGCGCCTGCTGACCCTGGCGATCCGGGTCACGCCCGGCGAAGGGCGGGCCAGCGGCTTCATCCTGTTTGAAAACCGCGGTTTCAGCCTCGACGTGCCCGGCCGCACGGTCGAGATCGCCGGCCGCCGCGAAGAACTCGACCGCTCGCAGTTCAAGCTGCTGCCCGAAGACATCTATGTCGCCAGCAGCCTGCTGCAGCGCTGGCTGCCGGTCGACCTCGAGCTGGACATGCCGAGCCTGGCCCTGAAGGTGCGCCCACGCGAGCAATTGCCTCTGCAGGCGAGGCTGGAGCGGCGCAAGTTCGGCAGCCTGCCGGGCTCGCCGGGCGGCTATGCCGATCCGGGCTACCCGCGCCTGGCCACGCCTTACCGGCTGGCCGACGTGCCCTTCATCGACCAGACCATCGGGTTGTCAAGCAGCAAGATGGATGGCCGGCGCCAGGCCGAAGCGGCCTATACGGCCTACCTGACGACCGACCTGCTCGGCATGGAAGCGGCCCTGTATGCCAGCCGCAACCGGCAAGACCCATCTTCCGGCCTGCGCCTGACCCTCGGGCGCAACGACCCGGACGGCGGCCTGCTCGGCCCCTTGCATGCGCGCACCGCGCTGTTCGGCAGCGTGCCGCTGCCGGGCGTGGCCAATATTTCGGCCAGCAGCGCGACGGGCAACGGCGTCCTGGTGAGCAACCGGCCGCTCAACCAGCCCACCAGCTTCGACCGCCACACGCTGCAGGGCGCGCTGCCGCCGGGCTGGGACGTCGAGCTGTTCTACAACGAGGCCCTGGTCGGCTTCCAGCAATCGCGTCCGGACGGCAAATACAGTTTCGAGGACATGCCGCTCGCCTATGGCCCCAATGAGTTCCGGCTGGTGTTCCATGGGCCGCTGGGGCAGCTGCGGGTCGAGCGTCAGAGCTTCCTGCTGGAGCAGTCGGCGGTGCCGCGCGGCGCGCTCTACTACGACGTCGGCGCGCACCGCGACCTCTTCGGGCGCGGGCGCGCGCTGGCGCAATTCGAATGGGGCCTGAGCGAGCGCATCAATGCCCTGGGCGGCTGGCAGCGCGTACCGATGTTCGACGGCAGCGCGCGCACCTATGCCAACCTGGGCCTGCGCGGCTACTGGAACAGTTTTATTGCCACCCTTGATGCGGCCAGGTCCGGCGACGGCGGCGCCCTGGCCCAGGTCGGCGTCAAGACCCGGTTGGGCAATGTGGCCGTGTCGGCGTCGCACGCACAGCTGGACAAGTTCACCAGCGACTTCTTCAACCAGAGCGCCGACCCGGTGCGTACCCGCGACGAAGTGCGCGCCGAAGGCGTCATCGCGCCAGGGGGCGCCCAGTTCTTCCCGCTGGCGCTGCAGGTGCGCCACGACCGCCTGGCTTCGGGGACCCGCAACCTCGATGTGCAAGGCCGGATCTCGGCCTACCGCGACGGCGTGGCGCTGACCAATACACTGCGCTGGCAGAAGGTGGGCAGCCACGAGCTGGCCGACGGCCTGTTCCAGGTCAGCCGCCGGGTGGCCGGCATCGGCCTGAGCGGACAGCTGCAGTACACGCTGTCACCCGAGACCGCGCTCGGCAGTGCGGCGGTCTCGGCCGACTATTACCTGAACGACGGCTACCTGCTGAACCTGGGCCTGGCGCGCATGTTCCAGAACCACGAGCTGCGCGTCACCGGCGCCCTGAACAAGAGCCTGGGCAGCTACGGGCTCGGCATCAACGGCTATTACTCCAGCCGCCGCGAGTACGGGCTCGGCCTGCAGTTCTTCATGGCGATGGGGCTGGAGCCCCGCAGCAGCCGCGTCATGCTGGACGCCCAGCCGATGGCCAACATGGGCGCGGCCTCGATCCGCGTCTTCCTCGACAAGGACCTGAACGGCATCATGGACGGCACCGACGAAGCCATTGCCAACGCCGGCTTCACCGTCAACGGCGCCAACTACGCTGCGCGCACCGACACCAGGGGCATTGCCTACCTGGGACGCCTGCCCACCCACCAGAACACCGACATCAGCCTCGACCCGAACACGCTCGACGACCCGCAATGGCAGCCGCGGATGCCCGGGGTGCGCGTCGTGCCGCGGCCCGGCAAGGTGACCCAGGTCGAGTTTGCGGTGGCCATGACGGGCGAGGTCGATGGCACCACCTACCTGTACGCCAACGGCGCCCGCCGCGCCATCGGCGACCTGCGCCTGGAAGTGGTGGATGCAGCGCGCAAGGTGGTGGCCACCATCAGCAGCGCGGCCGACGGCTATTTCGTCATCAGCGGCATCTTCCCGGGCGACTACTTCCTGCGCGTGTCGCCCGAGCAGCTCAAGCGCCTTGGGCTGCTTGACACCGGCATGCACATGATTACCATCGGGAAGGATGGCACCGTGCTCAACGGGCGTGACCTGGACGTGCGGGCGGGGGATGGCGGGTAGCGTTTGTAGGGTGGTCGGCTTTGCCGACCGCGCGTTCAACCAGATCGTGCGTCGCCACGGTGCATGCTGGATTTGAACGCGCGGTCGGAGGCCCCGACCACCCTACATGACAAGGCGCCTGCCGGCCTGGTCGGATACAATGGCCGGTTTGGCGATTTCAACGCCAACGCAAGGACACGGCAAGCATGGCAGAACAATATGATGTGGCAGTAATCGGCGCGGGCGCGGCCGGCATGATGTGCGCGGCCGTAGCCGCCCGGCGCGGCAAGCGCGTGGTGCTGCTCGACCATGCCACGAAGCTGGCCGAAAAGATCCGCATCTCCGGCGGCGGGCGTTGCAACTTCACCAATATCAACGCCGGCCCGGCCAATTTCCTGTCGCAGAATCCGCATTTCTGCCGCAGCGCCCTGTCGCGCTACACGGCCCAGGATTTCCTCGACCTGGTGAAGAAATACCGCATTCCCCACCACGAGAAGCACAAGGGCCAGCTGTTCTGCACCGAGTCGTCCGAGCACATCATCGCCATGCTGCGCGCCGAATGCGATGCAGGCGAGGTCAGCTGGCGCATGCCGTGCAAGGTCGGCAGCATCGAGCAGATGGAAAACGGTTTCCACATCACGCTTGATGCTGGCGACATCGAATGCGACAGCGTCGTGATCGCCACCGGCGGGCTGTCGATCCCGAAGATCGGCGCGACCGACTTCGGCTACCGCATCGCCACCCAGTTCGGCCTCGGCATTGTCGAGCCGCGTCCGGGCCTGGTGCCGCTTACTTTTGACGGCCCGAGCTGGGAAGCCTTCGTGCCGCTGGCCGGCATCGCGCTGGAAGTCGAGGTGAGCACGGGTTCCCAAGGAAAAGGGAAGGGCGGCAAGGCCAAGGCCGGCGGCCATTTCCGCGAAGACCTGCTGTTCACCCACCGCGGCCTGTCCGGTCCGGCGATCCTGCAGATTTCCAGCTACTGGGAGCCGGGCACGCCGATCGTGCTGAACCTGCTGCCCGAGATGGATGTGGCCGAGGAACTGATCGCCGCCAAGAGCACCGTAAAGAAACAGCTGGGCAACGTGCTGGCCGGCTGGCTGCCGGCGCGCCTGGCCGAGGGCCTGCTGGCGGCCAACGGATTTGCCCCGGACGCCCGCCTGGCCGACATGCCCGACGCCAGGCTGCGCAAGCTGGGCGACGCCATCAACCGCTGGGAAATCATCCCGACCGGCTCGGAAGGCTACAAGAAGGCCGAGGTGACCCTGGGCGGCGTGGATACGCGCGAGCTGTCCCAGCAGACCATGATGGCGAATAAGGTTCCGGGCCTGTATTTCATCGGTGAGAGCGTCGACGTGACCGGCTGGCTGGGCGGCTACAACTTCCAGTGGGCATGGGCATCCGGCTTCGTCGCCGGCAGCAGCGTTTGAACGCTGCACTGATGTAGCAATTGTGGAACATGACGATAAAACCTTCCACTGATCCACAAACAATGCTAAACTTTCGTTCTTCATAAATCCAACGGTTTCATTTTTACATGACCACTATCCGCCTTAAAGAAAACGAGCCGTTCGAAGTCGCAATGCGTCGCTTCAAGCGCACTATCGAAAAAACTGGTCTGCTGACCGAACTGCGCGCACGCGAGTTCTACGAAAAGCCAACCGCAGAGCGCAAGCGCAAGCTGGCAGCTGCCGTGAAGCGCCACTACAAGCGCATCCGCAGCCAGCAACTGCCTAAGAAACTGTACTAAGACGGCATTGCCGACTCCACCCGGTGACCGTTGTCCCGGTGAGTCGCTGAGCGTCCGCAAGCCCGCTCCGGTTGTTACCGCGGCGGGTTTTGTCGTTCATACCCATCGTTATTACCTATCCCAGACGGAGAATCCATGAGCCTGAAAGCACAACTGACCGAGGACATGAAGGCGGCAATGCGCGCCAAGGAAAGCGGCCGCCTGAACACCATCCGCCTGATGCTCGCGGACATCAAGCGCAAGGAAGTGGACGAGCAGATCGAGCTGGACGACACCCAGGTGCTGGCCATCATCGAAAAGATGATCAAGCAGCGCAAGGATTCGATCTCGCAATTCGAAGCCGGCGGCCGTGCCGACCTGGCCGATATCGAAAAAGCCGAACTGACCATCCTGTCGGCCTACATGCCGGCCGGGCTGTCGGACGAAGAAATCGCCGCTGAAGTCACCGCCGCCGTGGCCGCCACCGGCGCCGCCGGTCCGCAGGACATGGGCAAGGTGATGGGCGTGCTCAAGCCGAAGCTGGCTGGGCGGGCGGATATGACGGTGGTGTCGGGCTTGGTCAAGAAGGCGTTGACCGGCGGCTGATCGCGCCAAGTTGACCGCGTGCATCCACGCCACACGCGAAATCCAACTTGGCAATTGCCTTGTCATAAATCAATTTGCAGTCAGCGCTGCGGTATAGTCTGATCTGAGCCTGGACAAACACTGAGTACCTCTAGTGATTCCGCAATCCTTCATCACCGATTTGCTCAACCGTGTCGATATCGTCGATATCGTGGGCCGTTACGTCCAGCTGAAAAAGGGCGGCGCGAACTACATGGGGCTGTGCCCCTTCCACAACGAAAAATCCCCCAGCTTCACGGTCAGCCCGACCAAGCAGTTCTACCATTGCTTCGGCTGCGGCGCCCACGGCACCTCGATCGGCTTCCTGATCGAATATTCCGGCATGGGTTTCGTCGATGCCGTCAAGGATCTGGCCCAGGGCGTGGGCATGGTGGTGCCGGAGGCCGACGACAAAATCCCGCCGCAGCAGCGCGCCGCCCAGCAAGCCCAGTCGCTGGCCATGACCGATGCGCTGACCCAGGCCTGCACCTATTACCGCGCCCAGCTGCGCGAGTCGCCGAACGCCATCGCCTACCTCAAGAAGCGCGGCCTCACCGGCGAAATCGCCGCCCGCTTCGGCATGGGCTATGCTCCCGGCGGCTGGGACAACCTGCGCTCGGTCTTCCCCGACTACGAGGTGCTGGCGCTGGTCGAATCGGGCCTGGTGATCGACAAGGTCGACGAGGACGGCAACAACAAGAAACGCTACGACCGCTTCCGCGAGCGCATCATGTTCCCGATCCGCAACACCAAAGGGCAGGTGATCGGCTTCGGCGGGCGCGTGCTCGACAGTGGCGAACCGAAATACCTGAATTCCCCGGAAACGCCGCTGTTCCAGAAAGGCCTGGAGCTGTACGGCCTGTTCGAGGCGAGGCAAAGCATCCGCGACGCCGGCTACGTGCTGGTGACCGAAGGCTATATGGACGTCGTCGCGCTGGCCCAGCTGGGCTTCCCGCAAGCCGTCGCCACGCTCGGCACCGCCTGCACCAGCACCCACGTGCAAAAGCTGCTGCGCCAGACCGATACCGTGGTCTTCAGCTTCGACGGCGACAAGGCCGGCCGCCGCGCCGCCCGGCGCGCGCTGGAAGCCTGCCTGCCGCAGGTGACCGACGACAAGATCATCAAATTCCTGTTCCTGCCGCAGGAGCACGACCCGGACAGCTTCGTGCGCGAGCGCGGCGGCGACGCCTTTGCCCAGGAAATCAACGAGGCGATGCCGCTGTCGCAATTCCTGCTGCGCGAGATCACGGCCGAGCACGACCTGGGCACGCCGGAAGGCCGCGCCCACGCCCAGTTCGAAGCCAAGCCGCTGCTGCAATCGATGACGCCGACCGCGCTGCGCCTGCAGATCGTGCGCGGGCTGGCCAGCCTGACCGAGTCAACCCCTGCGGAAATCGAAGCGTTGTTTGAATTGTCCAAGCCGGTGTCGGTGCTGCGCAAGGCGCCGCCGCGCCAGGGCCGGCCCAAGCCGGTCGGACTCGAGCTGCAGATGCTGCGCATCCTGGTGTCCCATCCGCACTTGGCCCTTGACCTGGACGAAGCCGTGCAACAGACCTTCGACTACTTCGGGCAAGAGTCCGCCGACAGCCTGCGTTACCTGGTCGGCATGGCCCAGGCGCTCGGGGAGCATGGCAATTTTGCTGCCCTGTCGCAACAATTGAAAGAGGTGACCGTGGAGTACGACGGCCTGATCGCGGAGATCGCGGCCGAGCCGGAGTCCGAAGTTGATGCGGACCGCATATGGTTGTGGAGTGCACTGCGCCAAATCAAGACCGACTCGTTGAAACACGAGTTGAACCAGTTGTTTTCCGCGGGCCTGACCCCAGATCAGGTGAGCGCTCGCTATCGCGAAATCACGGCTGAGCTGGACGCTTTGGAGCGCGAGGCCATCGCGGAGAGGGCGCCTCGCTGAGTCTCCGCCACATAGTGCTGGAGGGCAGTCTTCACGACTGGAAAAACTAGGGGTGCGTGCTATAATAAAACGCTAACTATTGCAACCTTTGAAACCCTTTTTCGTTTCGAGAGGGCGTGGAGTTTGGGTTAGCGAGGCAACGGAAGTTGCTTGCAGGGTGATATAAGGTAACAAGAAAGTTTATCTTTAACCATCGTAAAGTGTGAGTCGTCGTGACTTCGAAAGCGCCTGTGCCAACCAAGAAACCCGAAACCAAAGTGGCTGCAAAAACCACGCGAGCGTCCGCCACGGTGGACAAAGGTCAAGACACGGCCGAGGTTCGTACGGCGAGCCCGGCACCGGTCAACCAGACGACCGATGCGGCGCTACTTTCCGCGATCGACACGTCCGGTTACGTCCTGCCATCCGTCAAGGTCCCGGGACGCCGTGGTCGCAAGCCGAAGGAATTCACGCCCGAGAACGAGGAGATCGCCGCCCTCAATGCGGTCGAGCGCGCCGAACTGAAGGCCGCGGACAAGGCCAAGGCCAAGGACCGCAAGGCCAAGGAAAAAGCGCTGCTGAAAGACGCCTTCTCGTCGGATACCGAAGCCAGCGAAGAAGAGCTCGAGATTCGCCGCAACAAGCTCAAGGCCCTGATCAAGTCGGGCAAGGAGCGCGGCTTCCTCACTTATTCCGAGATCAACGATCACCTGCCGGAAAACATCGTCGATCCGGAAGCGATCGAAGGCATCATCGGCACCTTCAACGACATGGGCATCGCCGTCTACGAGCACGCTCCTGACGCGGAAACCCTGCTGCTGTCCGATAACGTTGCCACCGTCACCAGCGACGACGAAGCCGAAGCGGCCGCCGAAGCGGCGCTGTCCACCGTCGACTCCGATTTCGGGCGCACCACCGACCCGGTCCGCATGTACATGCGCGAAATGGGCTCGGTCGAGCTGCTCACGCGCGAAGGCGAGATCGAAATCGCCAAGCGCATCGAAGACGGCCTGAAGGACATGATCCAGGCCATCTCGGCCTGCCCGGTGACGATCGCCGAGATCATCGACGCCGCCAGCAAGATCGAAAAAGACGAAATCAAGATCGACGAAATCGTCGACGGCCTGGTCGACCCGGACGGCGACGAACAGACCCCGCCGGTCGCCCCGCCTCCAGCTGCGTCGGATGACGACGAAGAAGAAGAAGACGAAGAAGAGGGCGCCGAGGAAGAGGAAGAAGAAGCCGCAAGCGCCTCCGGCGCCGCCGGCTACTCGGCCGAGCAACTGGAAGCGCTGAAGCAGTCGGCCCTGGCCAAGTTCAACCACATCGCCCAGCAATTCGACAAGATGCGCAAGGCCTTCGAGAAGGACGGCTACAACTCGAAAGCCTATGTCAAGGCGCAGGATGCGATCTCCGACGAGCTGCTGGGTATCCGCTTCACCGCCAAGGTGGTCGAGAAGCTGTGCGATACCCTGCGCGGCCAGGTCGACGAAGTACGCCACATCGAGAAGCAGATCCTGGACGTCGCCGTGAACCGCTGCGGCATGCCGCGCGCCCACTTCATCAAGGTCTTCCCGGGCAATGAAACGAACCTGGAATGGGTCGACGGCGAAGTCAACGCCGGCCACGCCTACAGCGCCATCCTGGGCCGCAACATCCCGACGATCAAGGAACTGCAGCAACGCCTGATCGACCTGCAAGCGCGCGTCGTACTGCCGCTGCCGGACCTGCGCAACATCAACCGCCAGATGGCGGCCGGCGAGATGAAGGCGCGCAAGGCCAAGCGCGAGATGACCGAGGCCAACCTGCGCCTGGTGATCTCGATCGCCAAGAAATACACCAACCGCGGCCTGCAATTCCTCGACCTGATCCAGGAAGGCAACATCGGCCTGATGAAGGCGGTGGACAAGTTCGAATACCGCCGCGGCTACAAGTTCTCGACCTACGCCACGTGGTGGATCCGCCAGGCCATCACCCGCTCGATCGCGGACCAGGCGCGCACGATCCGTATTCCGGTGCACATGATCGAAACGATCAATAAGATGAACCGGATCTCGCGCCAGATTCTGCAGGAGACCGGCGCCGAACCGGATCCGGCCACCCTCGCCATCAAGATGGAGATGCCGGAAGATAAGATTCGCAAGATCATGAAGATCGCGAAGGAACCGATTTCGATGGAGACGCCGATCGGCGACGACGACGATTCGCACCTGGGCGACTTCATCGAGGACAACAACACGCTGGCGCCGTCGGACGCCGCGCTGCACGCCTCGATGCGTGGGGTGGTGAAGGACGTGCTCGATTCGCTGACCCCGCGCGAAGCCAAGGTGCTGCGCATGCGCTTCGGCATCGAGATGTCGACTGATCACACGCTGGAAGAGGTGGGTAAACAGTTCGACGTGACCCGCGAGCGGATTCGCCAGATCGAAGCGAAGGCGCTGCGCAAGCTGCGCCACCCGTCGCGTTCGGACAAGCTGAAGAGCTTCCTCGAGGGTAGTAGCTGATTGTTGTAGTCTGGGCTTGACGGCCCTGTACTAAAGGCAATATCCTCTCGCCATTCTGCTCTACGGAAGGCGCCGTTGAAGCAGATGGCAGGAGTTGTTTCTGTTCCGATTTCTGGGCCTCTAGCTCATGCTTGGTTAGAGCAGCGGACTCATAATCCGTTGGTGCCGTGTTCGACTCACGGGAGGCCTACCAGTAAAATTAAGGACTTAGGTAAAAACCTGAGTCCTTTTTTATTGCTCGATAGATTCGTGTAGGCACCATGTAGGCTTTCCAGCACTACATCTCTGCCTGAGGTCAGCGCCAAAAGTATGATGCGTTGCAGAGTTGCTATTCAGTTAAAACCCTATAAAATTGCTAGACAATAAACCGGGAGGGCTGGCGCAGACCAGGCAACGAATTCTACGAAATCAGACGACTTTGGGCAGATTTGCAATTTTGCAAGAGTGCCACTCTTGTTCCAGCTGAGCTTTGCTATTCTAGTGACATTTATCGCTGTCGGGATCGCTGGTGCCGGGATATATGAGCAATACGCGAAGGGTACGCTATGGCCGTACGGCTTGATGTGGTTTGGCCTGTTCGTTGTTGCGACGTGGATTCCCGAAGAACTTATGCCAAGAATGTGAGGCGTGAATACGCTACTGTCCCCGCCGACGTCCCTCCTAGCGCCGGGCGTAGCCGCGCCCCTGCTGCTACTGCTATTTTTGTAGTGGCGCTGGGAATTCTTCATTCCAGTGGCCAGTTCGCAGCTGGAATTCTCGGGACACTGTACACAGTCTTACCTGTGGCATTGGCGTATGTCTGGGTGTTGGTTGCTGCCACCCGTTATAAGACGACAGCCCACTACAAAAGCTGCTCAAATAGAAATGCAGCGAATCAGGGCCGCCGAGTCTAAAGCGAAACCGCCATCAAAGGCGGAGATATATTTTTTAACAACTATCGGCTATCTAATGGGTTAGATATTTGGCCGAATCTCTCCTACTGATTTGCAGCTATAACCTCGCGGTAGGCCACTCAGGAGGAAGGACAACACCGTTCTTTCAATCGTGTTAGCTTGCTGCGGTGCGTACTGCATACGCGAGGTTTTTGGATGGATACTTGGCGCAGCCATAGTTGGCAGTATCCTCTACGCCTTGCTTGGACCGCTAGCAGGCATCCCAGTGAGCGTAGCAATCTTCTTCCGCACCATAATCATCGCTAACTCTCATAGAGGGAATGCATGACCCCTATGAATTCATTCATATTTTCTTTGCTGCCGAGCGGAAAGCGAGCATAAGGCTGGCAATGGTCTTACGTTGCTCCATCCACTCAGCAGAGCGCATGCCGTGCGTCAGCGCATTGGCAGCGGCTGCCGCCTTGCCTGCATCAGTTGTCGGACTTGTGGCACGCTCCCCAGCTTTCCATTAAGAGAACTCTACTCGCGAGCGCCAAGACGAAGCCCCTCCGCTATAGTACGCAATAGAATTTCGCCAAGCTTTACAGGGACGGCGTTTCCGATTTGCTTCCCAGCTGCAGTAATCCCCCCCTTGAATACAAATTTTTCGGGAAAGGTTTGGAATCGTGCCGCATGACGTGCGGTGATGCCGTGATGTTCGGTCGGGTGAACAAATCTTCCTTTTGACGGATTGATACACGCAGTAGTCATCGTCGGACCGGGTATTGAAGGATCGATTCGGCCGTAGACATCGTTATGCCCATTGTGATTTTTATGACATTCAAGCACACGTCCAGAATGACTGCGGCTTCCACCATTTTTTGGGGTCGCCTTAAAAACACTAATTAATTCTTCCGAATGACTCATATGAATATTGTTTTCATCTGATTCACTTAATGGCCTACTAAAAACAGTTCGCGCTGTCACCCAAGGTTTTAGAGCGGGAGTTCTCTGTCTAGCCTCATCGTCACCATGAGTAGCGCTTGGTGGCCAAACTGAATCTTCAAATTCGGCTCCCTTATGAATCCCGAGAACAAATATTCGTTTCCTTCGTTGCGGAATTCCATAATCTCTAGCATCCAGCGCAATCGGCCCAATGATGCGGTAGCCAGCGTTTTCGCTTTCAGAAAAAAACTCGGCTAAAAACTTCCGGTGCCGGGGCCAAAGTAGCCCAGGCACGTTTTCCATCAAAAAAACTTTAGGCTGCAGGCATCTTACGAACTCAAAATATCTGAGAACCAATTTATTGCGCGGATCATCTATCCCCGCGCCATTGATGCGATGAACAGAGAACCCTTGACATGGCGGCCCGCCGAGCACGACGTCACAAGGTGTGCCGTCGCCAAAGTGTGCCATTCTCAGCGCCTCGGGTTCGAGCCTTAAGATGTCTTCGACGTATAGCGTTGGACGGGTTGCGACCCTCTTGTTGTTGATCAAATTGGCTGTATATGTTGACGCCGCATGCTCATCCATCTCCACTGCGGCAACCACGCGGAGTTTAGCCTTTTGCGCTGCGAGTGAGAAGCCACCTGCGCCAGCAAACAAGTCAACGCAATTTAACCGAGGCGCTTTGCAATCTATGCGAGAAATCGACGCCGTGGTGTCAGTCTCGTTGTTTTCTACCTTGTTAAAGATTCTTATTTTGTCAGTTGTAGGGAAGTACATTTGTGAAGCCTATGGACGTTCATCAATTTTTGCCTTAGTGGTTTAAACTTAACGCAATTATTTTGGGCATGAGAAACTAAATGATTAAAGTTACATCTCTTTCGCGAAGTTATGTAATTTGCAACGTTAGTAAGAAATTGGACTTAGGGGGTGTCATTTTACGGGGTTCTGAAGATCGGTAGTAGTCATTCAGCTTGCCAACTAGAGTCAAGATTCGCTCTGATGTGTACGCGAACTGACCGGGTCGCTAACAGTCGCCTTTTCGACAGGCCGTATGCTCGATGCAGATAATTAGTATGCAAAGTATTTTTGACTTTCAGTAGTAAAATCTTAAATTCGCAGAGACGCTGCATGCATGGCTTAGACGAGCTACCTGCTCATATTTCATCCGCTGTCAACCGGTGATTGTGAACGTGGAATGCAAATCCCCGTTATGGAGTTCATGTGCTCCCTCCAGATGCCAGCCTCAGCGTTGCGTCGCTTTACCATCGTGGCATGCAGAAATTTAACCTCCTGTCCACCTGCCTACCCTCACTCAACATTCCCAAGTGAATTTTAGTTGCTTTTTATAAAATAATAAAGGAAGATGTAACTATCGACTCGTGTTGTTATATTGAAACAATTTTCTCTCGTTTACATCCGATAATGGCAATACAAAAGCATGAATTCTACGAAGGTGCAGCGCTGCACCAACTCATTCGGAGTTGCGGGAATGCAGAATTTAAATATTCTGCTCCATTTTTTGTCATAAATGACTCTATCCAACTCTACCTTAAATACTCGACAGGGGTGCGTAGCCCATGGGGATTCACATTTAATCCTGAGGAGCAAATATTAATTCGCTCTCGTGCAGCAGCGATCGATACTGTTATTGGATTAATTTGTGGGTCAGATGGGATTGCAGCTCTTCCATTCGACGATTTTAAGAAATTAGCTATTATTCGAGGCCTGTCCGTCCGCATTGGTTGTCATCGTAGATACCGGCAATATTTCGAAATCACCGGGCCCGACGGGTCATTGGATACAAAGGTCCCTCCCTCTGACTGGTATCGTTTAATTTCAAATAGAATTATGAAAGGCTCGGCATGAACCACCGCGATCAAGTGCTCAATCTTCTGAAAAAACAAGTTGGGAATCTAAGTGAAGTAGATGACATTCGAAGAACTGCAGAGGAAGTAGTTGAGAATTGGGTAGATCCGCTTACAGGCGGATCTGATTCTACAAACGGACTCATCTACGGCTTGGTTCAAAGCGGGAAAACCGGCGTATTGACTGTTACCGGCGCTATGGGGGCAGATGAGGGCTATAAGACAATTATTATACTAACTTCAGATATAGACCCACTTTATGAGCAAACTTTGGGCCGCGCGCAGGAGGCGTTTCCCGGTATTGACATTCTCGGAAAACACGACATCCGTGATCCGGTTGCTTTTTTGCAGCGGATAAAGGGAGGAACGTGCGCCATTGTGGTTACGAAAAATTCCGCTCTACTTAAAACACTTATAGAAAACTTTAAGAGTGCAAAGTTACGTGGATTAACATGTTTAATCATTGATGATGAAGCAGATCAGGCTAGCCTTAACACAAAAGCTCGCCGTATGGACGGGTCACGGAGCTCAATCAATCAGCTTATTGAAACTTTGCGGACTTTTTTCGTTCGAAACACGTATTTGCAAGTCACGGCGACGCCCCAAGCCCTTTTTTTGCAGGAAGGCGAACACGCTTTTCGGCCTAAATTTACCGTCTTAAGTCACCCTGGTTCGGAATACGTCGGTGGTGCAGATTTCTTTAAGGATAATTCAGCGCTTGTTACAGAATTTCCGATTGGAGAAATCGCAGCACTCTCAGCAGGCGCCCAACCATTGCCGTCTGGTGGAATGCCTGCGTCTCTGATTCAAGCTTTAGACACCTTTATGGTGGGCGCCACATATAAGCGCACAAAAGATGCCGATCAAAATTGTGCGTTCCTGTGCCACGTCAGTACGAAGACGGCAGATCACAAACACATAGTAGAGTTGCTCCGCGCATATAAAACCGATCTGACAAAGGGATTAAAAAATGGAAATGCCAAGGTCGTTGCGCGTCTAAGAAGAGCTTATGATGATATTGCGACAACCCATAAAGGAATTAGAAACAGTAATTTTCAAGAACTGTTAGATTCCATCGAATTCCTATCGCCAGGGATTACCGTAAAGCTGGTAAACGGTGAAACAGACGAAGACGTTGCTTTGCGATCGCCTTTTAATTTGTTCGTTGGCGGAAATAAGCTTGGACGTGGAGTTACGATAAAGAATTTGCTGGTCAGCTATTATGGGCGCAATCCAAGAACGCCTCAAGCAGATACAGTACTGCAGCACGCTCGAATGTATGGATATCGAAGAAAGGACATTGGCTTACTTCGGCTATTTCTGCCGAGAGAACTCCATGTGCTATTTCGTGCGATCAATAAAATGGAACATGGGTTGCGAGACTTGATCGCCTCGAGCCCTAATGAAGAGTTTCGTGGAATTTATGTTGAGACTGGTCTGCAGCCAACAAGAAAGAGCGTTCTGGTTCCCGGGGCAATAGGTGCATATTTAGGTGGGCACTCCTATAACCCGGCTCAAGTTTTACGCGATTCCGCGTCGATGACCGTTACGAAAAACTTAGATCTACGACTTTCAAAAATTTCTAATAAGACATTTGCTGAATTTCCTATTGCAGAGATTTTGGAACTTCTGTCGAAAACCAGGCCTGACGAAAGTGAGGCTGAACATGTATGGAACTCTGCTGCAATTATTGCGTCTATCGAGCAGTACGCGCAGCTCCACGGACAGACCAGTGGTTATGTCTATGTTGATCGTGAGCGTGGCTTGATAGAGGGGCGCCGGGAGACCCAGGGTATTTTGACCGGAGGCGAAGCGGATAGGGTGCCCTCTGACAAAGTAACACTATTTTTACTTCGTACAACGTCCGACAAAAATGGAAATTCGGCTTGGTGGCCACAGCTCCGGTTCCCAAGTGGGCAATACGCATTTGCATTTGCGGTCTAAGGACGCGTTTGGAGGGGCAACGCCGATATAGTCAGCACTTCACTCACTATAGCATTCAAAAGACTGGTAATGACTCCCAAACTCGACGGCAAAGTCGCCGTCATCACCGGCGCTGGCCGCGGCATCGGCCGTTCCATCGCCCTCAAGCTGGCCGGCGACGGCGCGCGCGTCGTCGTCAATGACCTCGACCAGGAGCCGGCGCAGGAAACCGTGCAGGCGATCCGCGATGTGGGCGGCGAGGCTGTTGCCTGCGCCGGCAACGTGACCGCGCCCGACTTCGCGGAGCGCTTCCTGCAGGCGGCGGTGTCGGAATACCAGGGCCTGGACATCATCGTCAACAATGCCGGCTATACCTGGGACAACGTGATCCAGAAAATGGGCGATGAGCAGTGGGCAGCGATGCTGGACGTGCACCTGACGGCGCCGTTCCGGCTGCTGCGCGCGGCCCAGCCCCTGATCCGCGCCTACAGCAAGGCGGAAGCAGACGCGGGCGCACCAACAGTGCGCAAGGTGGTGAATATCTCGTCGATCGCTGGCCTGTTCGGCAATGCGGGCCAGGCCAATTATGCGGCGGCCAAGGCCGGCGTCGTCGGCATGACCCAGACCCTGGCCAAGGAATGGGGCCGGATGAACGTCACCGTGAACTGCGTCGCGTTCGGTCTGATCAAGACGCGTCTGACCGCCGACGGCGACAACGCCAGCATCGATGGGCGCGAGATCAAGCTCGGCGTGCCGCCCGACGCGCTGGCCGCGATGGAGCGCGCCATCCCGATGGGCCGCGGCGGCACGCCCGATGAAGCGGCCGGCGCGGTCTACCTGTTCTGCATCCCGGAGTCAGATTACGTCAGCGGCCAGACGCTGCTCTGCAGTGGCGGCCTGACCGGCTTCTGATGCCTGGGGTAGGTTTGACCAAGCGCCGCCACAGTGCATGCGAATGTTGAACGCGCGGTCGTTCGTAACTCAGGCCACTGGCCTGAGTTACCCCGACCACCCTACGAAATTCACCGCTCCATACGGGGCGTTACTCAGATAGACCCTGGCCTCCCTGGGCGTGCAGGTAGTGCACGTCCGGCACCGCCCGCAACTGCGCCGCAGCCTGCTCCGGCGTCAGGTCGCGCTGGGTCTCCGCCAGCATCTCGAAGCCGACCATGAACTTGCGCACCGAAGCCGAGCGCAGAAGGGGCGGGTAGAAGTGCGCGTGCAGCTGCCACGCTGTATCAGCGTCAGACCCATACGGCGCGCCGTGCCAGCCCATTGAATACGGGAAGGACGACTGGAACAGGTTGTCGTAGCGGATCGTCAGCTGCTGCAGGGCCAGCGCCAGGTCGGCGCGCTGGGCAGCCTCCAGGTCTTCCAGGCGCTGCACCGGGAAGCGCGGCAGCAGGATGGTTTCGAAAGGCCAGCTGGCCCAGTAGGGCACCACCGCCAGCCAGTGGTCGGTTGCGACCACGACCCGTTCGCCATCGGCCGCTTCGCGCTCCACATAGTCCAGCAGCAGCGGCTTGCCATGCTGCGCAAAATAATCGCGCTGCCGGGCGTCTTCGGTGGCCGGCAGCACGGGCAGGAAGCTGGTGGCCCAGATCTGGCCGTGCGGGTGCGGATTAGAGCAGCCCATCACGGCGCCCTTGTTCTCGAAGACCTGCACCCAGCGGTATTTCGCGCCGAGTTCCTCCGCTTGCTTGCACCAGGCGTTGACCACGCCTTCGATGGCCGGCAGGCTCAATAGCGGCAGCGACTTGCTGTGGTCGGGCGAGAAGCAGATGACGCGGCTGGTGCCGCGCGCGCTCATGGTCTGGAACAGCGGGTCGTCGCCGGGCGCCGCTTCGGGCGTGTCGGTCGTCAGGGCCGCGAAATCATTCGTGAACACATAGGTGCCTTCATACGGCGGGTTGTGTTCGCCGTTGACGCGGGTATTGCCCGCGCACAGGTAGCAGTCGGGGTCGTGGGCCGGCTTGGCGGCGCGGTCCACCGCTTCCTGCTGGCCCTGCCACGGGCGCTTGGCGCGGTGGGGCGACACCAGCACCCATTCGTCCATGAGCGGGTTGTAGCGGCGGTGGGGATGGTCGGAGGGATTGAACATGGGATTCTTTCTCTAGCGTATCGATTGCATCTGCGTGGCGTCGTTGCGCCGGCGCTCAATACTGCCAGTTTGTCCATCACGTACGCGCACGCATGGTGCGTGGCCCTCCGGCCGGCCTCAATCGTCCGGGTCCGTGTCGTCCTGGGCCGGGGCCGCCATCCCTTTGCCGGCGCGCCGGCTTGCCAGCCAGTCCCGGCCGCCGGCCTTGAGCGCCTTGGTGATCACGTCAGGCGGCAGGCTGTAGACGGTGGCCCAGGTGGCGCGGCCGTCGACATCGTTGGACGGGAAGCTTTCGGTCTCGATCGGCCAGTGGTATTTGCGCTTGAGGGCGCGCACGATGGCGGCCAGGGTGATGCGGCCGCGCATCGGCTCGGCGCCGGTCTGGTCTGCGTTCGACAGCAGCACCGCGAGCACCGCGCCGCGGGCGGTCAGCGGGCCGGGGAAGATGGGGGTTTTTTTCGGCATGGGGCAATTGTAGCTGGAGCTCAAGAAGCAGCCTGCACGCTGCCGTCCTTCGCCAGCTCGTAGCGGTCCAGGTCGCGCGCCAGGGCCAGCCTGCCGCTGTAGTGCTCGCGCGCTTCGCGCTCGATGTCGTCCAGGGTCGGCCCGGCGCCGCGGTCCTGGTAGCGCGGGCTGAAATGGGTCAGGATGAGGTTGGGAAGGCCGGCCTGCCGGGCGAAGCGTGCCACCATGGCCGCCGAGCTGTGCTGGGGGCCGGGCCCGACCTTGCGCAGGACGTCTTCGGTATAGGTCGCTTCGTGTACCAGCAGGTCGGCGCCCGCCGCTTCGCCGGCAAGCAGCTCGGGGCGGTCGTTGTCGCCGGCGATGATGATCTTGCGCGGCTTGCGCGGCGGCAGCAGGAAGTCCGCGGCGCTGATCTGTCGCCCATCCGCCAGGCGCACGTCCCGTCCCTGCTGGATCTCGCCCCAGGCGGGGCCGGAAGCGATGCCGCCGGCCGCGAGCTTGTCGAGGTCGAGCTTGCGTTCGACGCGCGTCTCGGTGAAGCCGTAGGCGTGGGTGGCGATGCGGTGCGAGAGCGCCGTGGCGGTCACGTCCAGGTCGGGCAGCACCCTGGCATGGGGCAGGTCCTCGATGGCCACCCAGTCGATCGGATAGGGCAGGGTGAGCTGGGTCGCCGCCATGATGGCCTCGATCATCGCGCGCAGCGGCGGCGGGCCGACGATGGCCATCGGGGCGGTCCGGCCCTGCATGCCGGCCGTGGCCAGCAGGCCGGGCAAGCCGTAGCAATGGTCGCCGTGCAGGTGGGTGATGAAGATGGCGCGCAGGCTCACCGGCGACAGATGCGTGCGCTGCAGGCGGTATTGCGTGCCTTCCGCGCAATCGACCAGGGCCCAGTGCTTCGCGCCGCTGCTGCGGATCGCGCAGGCCGTCATGTTGCGGGTCCGGGTCGGCGTGCCGGCTGATGTTCCGAGAAACTGAATTTCCATAAGCGTCGGGCTGAAGGAGGGTAGAAAAGCAGGATAGTTTGATCGCGCTCAAGGCGCTCGCGTAACGCGAGGCCGCTTTCGCACTTTGACGCCAGCCCCGCTGTCTGATCTTGCAGGACGGCCGCCATGGTGCGGCTGCCACTCGATCATTCCTGAGGAGATGACATGCGTAAATTCTATCCGTTCCTTGCGGCAGCCTGCCTGCTGGCCGCACCCTTCGCATCGGCTGCCCAGTGCGGGCAGGGCACGGTCAACGTCACGGGCCAGCGCGGCGGCACGGGCACCGGCAGCGCCTACACGATCACCGGCACCCAGCTCGCCAACGAAGTCGAGGGCGCCTACGCCCTGTCCAACGGGCGCCGGCTCGACCTGGTCTATCTCGACCAGGCGGTGTACGCTGACTTCGAGCGCTGGCAGCGCGTCCGGCTCGAAGAAGTCGGCACCCACCGCTTCGCTTCGCGCGACGGCGATATCCAGATGACCTGGGTGCCCGATGCGCGCACCGACCGCATCTACCTGAGCTATCCGGGCAACGGCAGGGGAGAGCTCAAGCGCAGCTGTTAGCGCGGGGCAATAGGGCAGCGTCGCAGCGTCGGCACGAAGCGCCATAAATAGATGCTGACGCAGGTTCCGGTCAGGGCCAGGAGGGCAGGCGCGGCGAGGCCGTCGAAGCGCCCCATCGCCATCAGCAGCGAACTCCACAACAAGACGGTCGCGACGATCTTCGCGCGCAGCGGGATCCCGCGGCCGGCCTCGAAATTGCGCAGGTAGTCCCCGAAGACGCGGTGCGACAGCAGCCAGCGGTGCAGGCGTTTTGATCCGCGCGCGAAGCACCAGGACGCCAGCAGCAGGAAGGGCGTGGTGGGCAGCAGCGGCAGGAAGATGCCGATGATTCCCAGCACCACGCACAGCGCACCCATCACGTTATAGAACAGTTTCATGCTGCCACTCTAGCATGCGTGCCTGCGCGCGGCACTGTCGCGCTGGTGAAAGAATATTTCACGCAAGGCGCTGCAGTGAAAGAAAATTTCACACCCTGCACCGAGAAGCAAATTCAGCAATTGCCCCCGCACGATAAGTTCTGGTAATAAACAGTAGGTATAATCAATGTATTCACGACGGGCGCGTCCACGACGGTTTCGGACGCGAGCAGGACGCCCGGCTTCGCCTCGATGTGCCTACTTGTTGCCGCATAGTCGTCCATGCCTTTGTCCACCTTATCGTCATCGCCCTCGTCGGGCACGCGCATCGGACAATTCTTCCGGCCCCGCGTGCTGCGCGAGCTCGCGATCTACCTGGCCTTCATGCTCCCGATCGTCTGGGGCCTGGTGGCGGTGGAACAATCACGCTTTACTTCCCTGGCCGAAGCCGGCAGCAACCGCGACCTGCGCAACACCGCGCGCGCCTTCTCCGAGGAGGTGCGCGCCACGGTCGGCATCGTCGACCTGTCGCTGCTGCAGTTGCGCTCGACCTGGCAGCGCGACCGCGACGGCTTTGCCCAGACCGTGGGCGAGCATGCGCGCCACCTGCGCTACCGCGCGCCGATGCTGATCAAGGTACTCGACGCCGGCGGCAAGCTGGTCTACACCAACCTGGGGCCCGCGCGGGAAGGCCTGGACATGAGCGGCTCGGCCGCCTACAGCGTCCACCTGCAGGTCAACGACGACCGTTTCTATGTGCACCGCCCCGTGGTCTCGCCGCTGACCAAATCGTGGGCGGTCCAGTTCAGCCGCTCGATCCGCGATGCCGGCGGCCGGCTGCAGGGCGTGATCGTCGCCGCCGTGTCGCCCGATTATTTCGTGCGCTTCTATGAGGACATCGACCTCGGGCCCAGCGGCTCGGTGTCGCTGATCCGCACCCTCGATGGCGCCATCATGGCGCGCAGCACCCGGGCCGGCCGCCACCACGGCATCGGCACGGTCCTGAAGGACAATCCGCATAACGAGCAAAGCCCGCTCACCGGGAGCTTCCGGCGCGCCGGCCAGATCGACGCGGTCGAGCGCTTCTACGCCTGGCACAAGATTCCCGATTACGGCATGGTGGTGACGGTCGGCCAGGCCGTGCGCGACGCCAATGCCCGCTTCGCGCAGCAGCGCGCGGTGCTGGCCTGGGTCGGCAGCCTGGTGTCGGTGGTGCTGGCGCTGCTGGGCTGGGCCGCCCTCGCAGCGGCCGACCGCCGCCGCCGCGCGCTCAATGCGCTGGCCGCGGCCGAGGCGCGCTGGAAGCTGGCCCTGAATGCGGCCGGCGATGGCGTCTGGGACTGCGACGTCGTCACCGGCCTGGCCACGCTGTCGCCGCGCGCGCAGATGATCCTCGACACCGACCGCGCGGTGATCTCGTGGTACGGCAGCGCGCTCGACGCCATCGTCCATCCGGAAGACCTGCCGCAGCTGCGCGCCGATCTGCGCAGCCACCTGGCCGGGCGCGCGCCGGACTTCGCCGCCGAGTTCCGGGTGCGCCTGCGCAGCGGCGAGTGGAGCTGGATCGACGCGCACGGCACCGTCGGCGAGCGCGACGAGCTCGGCCAGCCGCTGCGGATGGTCGGCACCTTCTCGAACATCGACGCCCGCAAGCACGAGGAAGCGCGCATGCACCGCATGGCGCACGAAGACGCGCTCACCGGGCTGCCCAACCGCGTGCTGCTGGGCGACCGCCTGCGCCAGGCGATCCGCGCGGCCAGCCGCGATGGCCACAAGGTCGCGGTGATCTACTTCGACCTGGACAAGTTCAAGCCGGTCAACGACACCCACGGCCACGCCGCCGGCGACCGCCTGCTGCAACTGGTGGCGCGCCGCCTGCGCGCGGGCCTGCGCGATGCCGACACCCTGGCCCGCATCGGCGGCGACGAATTCGTCGTGCTGCTGCCGCACTGCGACAGCCACGACGACGCCGCCCGCGTGGCCGAGAACATCCTGGGGCAGCTCAACGAACCCTTCGAGGACGGCGAACTGGTGCACCGCATCTCGGGCAGCCTGGGCTGCGCGATGTTCCCGGACCACGGCTTCGACGCCGACGCCCTGCTGCGCAGCGCCGACCTGGCGATGTATGACGCCAAGTCGCATGGGCGTAACCGGGTGTCGAGCCGGTATCGGGAGGAGGCGGCGTGAGGCCTGCGCCGCAGCTCCATGGTTTTTCACGAACCGGGCTCCATGCCCCCATGACAAGGAGTTGAAGATGGCCTTGAAAGACGAGATCCAGGCAGCACAAAACCAGCTTGCCGAAGCGGTCGGCCGGCGCGACGCCGGCGGCGCGGCCTTGCTGTATACCGAGGATGCGCAATTGATCCCGCAGGGTGGGCCCGTCTGCATAGGGCGCGCCGCGATCGCCGCCTTCTTTGCCGGCGCCATGGACAATGGCGTCTCCGGCGCGCGCTTCACGACCGGCGAAGCCGATGGCGACGCTTTCCAGGCAATCGAGACCGGCCGCTACGAGCTGTATGCCGTGCCGCCAGGCGGCGAGCGCGTCCTGGCCGCCGAAGGCCGCTACCTGATCGTCTGGCGCAAGGTGGGCGGCGACTGGCGCATCTACCGCGACATGTTCAACACCCAATAGCAGGCGAGGTACAACCGTTCAGTGGGGCGCCGCCACGCCGGCATCGGCAGGCAGGCGGGCCGTGGCTCCCGCGTGGCGCGGCAGGTAGATCGTCACCGTCGTGCCCTTGCCCGGCGCGCTCGCGAGGCGGATGTCGCCGCCGCTCTGGCGCGCGAAGCCATGCGCCATCGACAGGCCGAGCCCGGTGCCCTTGCCCTCGGGCTTGGTGGTGAAGAAAGGCTCGAAGGCGCGCTCCATCACTTCCTGCGGCATGCCGTGGCCCGAATCGGCGACCGCCACCGAGACGTAGTCGCCCGGCGCCAGCTCCGGATCATGGTCGATGGTGACATTGCTAAGCTCAAGGGTGATGCGGCCAGTGCCGTCCATCGCGTCGCGCGCATTGATCACCAGGTTGAGCAGCACGTTTTCCAGCTGGTTCGGGTCGACCAGGGTCCGCCACAGCCCGGGCGGGACGATTTTTTCCAGCCGGATGCTGTCGCCCGCCGCACGCAGCACCAGGCTGTCCATGCGCTCGAGCAGCTCGCCGATATCGACGGTGGTGGGGTGCAGCGGCTGGCGCCGCGCGAAGGCGAGTAATTGCCCGGCCAGCTTGGAACCGCGCTCGACCGCATCGAGGATGCTGAGCAGGCGCTTGCGGTTGGCACCGTCCGCGCGCAGCATCAATTGCACGTTGGCGCTGATGATGTGCAGGATATTGTTGAAGTCGTGGGCCACGCCGCCGGTCAGCTTGCCTACCGCTTCCAGTTTCTGCGAACGGCTCAGGGCCTGGCGCGCTTCGTCGAGCCGCTGCTGGCGCTGCTGCTCGCGTGCTTCGGTTTCCTTGCGCTGGGTAATGTCGCGCACGAAGGTGGTGGCGCCGAAGCCGTTGCCGACGGCCAGTTTCGCCACGCTCAGCTCGGCCGGGATGGGGCGGCCCTCGCGGTCGAGCACGGTCAGTTCGGTCACCTTGCCCAGAATCGGGCAGTGGCCGCTGGCGGCAAAGGCCTCGAAGGCGGTGCGGAAGGCGGCGCGGCCTTCCTCGGGCAGCAATTGCCCGGCGTCGCGCCCGATCGCTTCCTGCACGCTCCAGCCGAACAGCCGGGTGGCCTGGGCATTCCAGTCGGTAATGCGGCCCCGGCTGTCGAGCGCCAGGAAGGCGTCGGGGGCGTTCTCGAGGATGACCTGCATGCGCTTCTGCTCGGCGGCAACCTGGTCGTGCGATTCGCGCAGTTCGAGCGTCATGCCCTGCGCCAGTTGCAGCGCGCCGCGCCGCTGCCGCGCCAGCAGCCAGACCACGATGCTGAGCAGTATGCTCAGGCTGATGCCGGTAAGCGCGACCAGCCGCGGGCGCGTGGTGTCGAGGCTGTTTTCCAGGACGGCGCTGGAACGCATCGAGATGGTCCAGGTGCGCCCGCCCGGCACGATCTGGGCGCTGGCCTTGAGGCGCGCCGCGCGCGGGGGCGCATTGGTGGAGCGGTAGAGCAGGGTGGCGCCGTCGCTCGGCTCGCCGTCGTGGATCTCGATGTCGAGGTCGGTCGAATGGGCGCCGCCCAGCTCCCGCATCAGGTCGTTCATGCGGAAGGGTGCGTACACCCAGCCCACGATGGCGGCGCGGCGCTGCTCGACGGTGCCGGCCAGCTGCCCGGCGCGGTAGACCGGCAGGTACATGACGACGCCGGCCTGCGGCGCGCCCTTGCGGTCCTGGACCAGCACCACCTTGCCGCTCAGGGCCGCCAGTCCGCTGTCGCGCGCCCGCACCATGGCGGCGCGGCGCGCCGGCTCGCTGAACATGTCGTAGCCGAAGGCGCGCAGGTTGGCGCCAAGGAAGGGTTCGATGCGGGTGATGGCGGTGTACAGCGGGCGCGGCCCCGCCGTCTGCGGTGAAGGATGCACCGCATAACTGGGGAAACCCTCGCGCCGGAGGGCCGCTTCGTGCGCGGCCAGCGCGGCAGGCGGCACGATCTCGGCAATGCCGAGCGCTTCCAGCCCGGGAAACGACTGCTCCAGCCCCAGCACCCGGTAATATTCTTCCCAGTCGCGCCGCGACACGTCGACCGAGCCGCGCAGGTAGCCGCGCGCACCGCGCAGCACCTGCTCGTACACCGCCATGCGCCGGCTGATGCTGAAGGCCATCTCGCGGGTGCGGTAATCGAAGGTTTCCAGGAACTGGGCCTGGGCGGTGCGCTGGGCGCCGCTCCAGGCGCTGAAGGTGACTGATAGGGTGAGAAGCAGCACCAGTAACGCCAGCAGCAGGGGCATCAGTCCGGAACCGGGCAGGGGAATGCGGCTCGTGTCGGCGGAAGAAGGTTGCTGCATGTGGTCGTACGCGCGGCGGGGGCCGTGGGGAGGTTGATCGGAATCGCGCGAAAAGCAGTAGGATACGCATCCTTGCTGGGTTGAGGCGCACGCAAGTGCTTGCGTTTGGCAAGACTATTACTGATAAAAAATTACTCGATGCACCAATCTGACGCGATGACCATCTACTTGCCCGGCGCTCCTGCGCCGCACCCCGCATGACGGCCCTGCCTGCCTGGCGCCGGCATTGGCCGCTGACCGTGCTGGCGGGCAGCATCCTGCTGGCCTTGGTCTGGGGAACGCTGGCGCCGCTGCGTGGCGCCAGCCATGAGCTGCTGCTGGAGATCGGGCCCGAGAGCCGGCAGTCCAGCGTGCGCCTGACGCTCGGCGTGCAGGACGTCCTGCTGCTGCGCAACAGTAGTGGCGCGCCCCTGGTCTTCGGCCCGGTGCAGCTGGCGCCCGGCGGCGAGTTCCGCCTCCCGGTCGAGGAGGCCGGCGAGCAGGCGATTCCCTGTCCGGCGCTGCCGGGCGGCATGCTGCTCGTGCAGGTGGTGCCGATGCCCGATCCGGGCATGGCGCGCTTGCGCTGGCGGCTCGCCAACCTCGGCAATGCGATCCGCACGATGCCGTTGCAGGCGCCGGATTCATGAACACGCCGACGCGGAAAAATCGGCCCTCAATCGTGCTCCGGTCCCCGCTGTGATTCTGTCATGATGGGATCATGTCGACGATTTCCATGCCGCTGTTCCCGCTCAGTACGGTACTGTTCCCGGACGGGGTATTGCCGCTGCAGGTGTTCGAGGTGCGCTACCTCGACATGATCAGCCGCTGCCTCACCGAGGACACGCCGTTCGGGGTGGTGTTGCTCACGCAGGGACATGAAGTGCGCCAGCCCGAGGGCGACCCCGAACGTTTCGTTGCCTCCGGCACCATTGCTTCCGTCACCGAAACCACCACCTCCACGCCGGGCCTGCTGCAGGTGCTGTGCCGCGGCGGTTCGCGTTTCACGGTGGTCACCGCCGAACAGCGCCTGAACGGGCTGTGGATGGCCGAGGCCGAGCTGGTCGAGGACGACCACCCGGTGCGGGTGCCGTCCGAACTGCAGGGCGCGTCCGACGCGCTCGACCGGGTACTGTCTTCGCTGCACGACGTACCCCAGCACCGCTGGCCGGTGCAGCCGCCGTTCCGCCTCGACGATTGCGGCTGGGTGGCGAACCGCTGGTGCGAACTGCTGCCGCTGCCCAACCAGCAGAAGCACCAGATGCTCATGCTCGACAATCCCGTGATCCGGCTCGAAGTGCTGCACGATGTCCTCGACGAACATGGACTGATCACCTCCTAGCTTACCAACTGGCGTGCTGGCATGAAATTCTCGGACGACCTCCTGATTGCCTACATCAACGGCGAGTTGGCCGAGCCGGCGCGCGCGGCGGTCGAGCGGGCCGTCCGCGCCGACCCGGTGCTGGCGGCGCGCCTGGCCCAGCACCGCAAGGAGCACTCCAGCCTGGGGCGCTCGCACATCTTCAGCGTCTCGGCCAACGGCCACGACGGCAATGGCAACAACAAGCCTCCCCATCGCTCGCCGCCAACGCGCGGCGCCAAGATCGTTCACATCGACACCATCCGCCCGGGACGCGCCATCGTGCCGCCGGTCCCGCCGGCGCCGCCCTCCTGGGGGGCGCGCCACTGGGCGGCCGTCGGCGCGGCGCTGGCCATCGGCGCCGTCGCCGGCGCGCTCGGCTGGCAGGCGCTGCGGCCCAACCCCGACCTGGTCACCCTCATGGCCAGCGACGGCGCACTGGTGGCGCGCGGCAAGCTCACCGACGCCCTGGCCGACCAGCTGGCCAGCCCCGGACCGTCCGAAACCGGGGTGCGCATCGGCGTCACCTTCGTGTCGAAAGACGGCAGCTATTGCCGCAGCTTCGTGGTCGACACCACCGCCGGCCTGGCCTGCCGCGCCGGCGGGCGCTGGACCATTCCCGTGGTGGCCCAGGCCGGGGCGGGCGCGGCCTGGGTCGACGGCAGCGTGCTGCCGCCGGCGGTGCAGGCCGCGATCGACGCGCGCATCGTCGGCGCCACGCTCGACCCGGTGGCCGAACGCGCCGCCCAGCAGCGCGGCTGGCAGCCGTAAACCCCCGGCACTATTCGTCCATGTCCGTAAAAAACTTCCCCCGAAACAGGACCTTATATACAGGGGGGGCGATTTCAGGTATCGTGTAGGCCGCTAAAGTGCGTCTACGTCCGCGCGCCCGTGTTCCGGCGCCCTCCGCGGCACCGGCCCCGGCCTGCCGTCCCATCTGGAAGCTTCCCGCGCAGGCCGTGTCGTGCCGCAGGCGCAGCCGTAGAGCTAACGAAATACTGTCCAACAAGAATATGTCTGATACCCAGAACACTCCAGCCAGCGCCGAATCGCTCGACTCCCCGATGACCGCATCCGACCTGGTGCTGGCCGCGACCGCACCGGTGGCCGCCGTCGATACGCCGGCCAGCTTGCCGGATGCAGTGGCCGAGTCCGACGCCACCTCGGTGCTCGACGCGCCGGTCGAGCAGGTCGCCGCCGACGAGCAGCCGACCGTGCGCTTCGCCGACCTCGGCCTGGCGCCGGAAATCCTGCGCGCGCTGAACGACCAGGGCTATGTGCATCCGACGCCGATCCAGGCCAAGGCGATCCCGCTCGTGCTGCAGGGCCGCGACGTCATGGGCGCCGCCCAGACCGGTACCGGCAAGACCGCCGGCTTCTCGCTGCCGATCATCCAGCTCCTGATGGCACATGCCAGCAGCAGCATGTCGCCGGCGCGCCATCCGGTGCGCGCCCTGGTGCTGACCCCGACCCGCGAACTGGCGGTGCAGGTGGCCGAGAACGTCAAGGCCTATGCGCGCCACACGCCGCTGCGCTCCACCGTCGTGTTCGGCGGCATGGACATGAAGGGCCAGACCACCATCCTGAAGGGCGGCGTCGAGATCGTCATCGCCACCCCGGGCCGCCTGCTCGACCACATCGAACAGAAGAACGTCAGCCTGTCGCAGGTGCAGATGCTGGTCATGGACGAAGCCGACCGCATGCTCGACATGGGCTTCCTGCCGGACCTGCAGCGCATCATCAACCTGCTGCCAAAAAAGCGCCAGAACCTGATGTTCTCGGCCACCTTCTCGCAAGAGATCAAGAAGCTGGCCAACAGCTTCCTCGATAAACCGGTGCTGATCGAAGTGGCGCGCAGCAATGCCACCGCCGACAAGGTTACCCAGATCGTCTACAAGGTCGATGAGGAACTCAAGCGCGACGTGGTCGAGCACCTGATCCGCGAGCGCAACCTGAAGCAGGTGATCATCTTCTCGAACACCAAGATCGGCGCCTCGCGCCTGTCGACTCACCTCGAGAAGAAGGGCATCAAGGCCTCGGCCATTCACGGCGACAAGACCCAGCAGGAACGCATGGCCGCACTCGACGCCTTCAAGGGCGGTGAGATCGAAGTGCTGGTGGCGACCGACGTCGCCGCACGCGGCCTCGACATCTCCGACCTGCCGTGCGTGATCAACTACGACCTGCCGTACAACGCCGAAGACTACGTGCACCGCATCGGCCGCACCGGCCGCGCCGGCGCCTCGGGCGACGCGCTGTCGGTGTTCTCGGACAAGGACGAGCGCCTGCTGACGGACATCGAAAAGCTGATCAAGCAGACCATCACGCGCGGCACCCTGGCCGGCTTCGTGGCGCCGTCGAGCCGCGCGCGTGAAAGCGGTCGCGAAGGCGGCCGCGAAGGCGGCCGCGATTTCGCCCGCGAAGGCGAGCGCCGCAGCCGCCGCACCCCCGAAGAATCCGGCGCCGCCCCGCGCAGCGGCGAACGCCCGCCACGCCCGAGCTACGGCAGCAGCCCGCGCCGCGAGAAGGTCGATCCGTGGTTCCTGAAGCCCTACGAGCCGTCGAGCGCGGCGCGCAAGGAAACCGTGACACCGGTGTCCAATAGCGTCAAGTCGGGCAAGCAGAAGCTGGCTTACCTGCTGGGTGGCGGCCCGCGTCCATAGAGCCGTCGAATCCTGTAGGGTGGGCGGGTTTCCCGCCCGCGCGTTCAACCAGTGTTCGCATAATGATGCGCGCTTGTAGCTCGCAACCGTGATTTGAACGCGTGGGCAAGGAACTTGCCCACCCTACGTTTCTTTGCGGTTCATATTCCGTTATTCTCTCGGCACTCAAGCCGCCCGCTTCGCATGCAGCGCCGCCTGCACCCGCTCCAGCAGCGTCTGATGATGATACGGCTTGGCCAGCACATCCAGCGCCTGCCCCCGTGAGGGCAACTCATCCATATACCCCGTGGTCACCAGCACCGGCAGCTCCGGCCGCCTGGCATGCACCTGCTCGATCAGCTGCAGCCCGTTCATCCCGCCCGGCATGATCACGTCGGTGAACAGCAAGTCCACCGGCTGGGTCTCCAGCACCGCCAGCGCCTGCTCGCCGCTGGGCGCCGACAGCACCTCGTAGTCGGCCGCCGCCAGCATGGCTTCGGCCAGCTCGCGTACGTCATCGTTGTCTTCCACCACCAGGATGCGGCATTTGCGGCCCTCGTCGGGCCTGGTCTCGGCCGCTTTTTCCTCTTCTTTCACCTGCGTCACCGGGAAGGTCATGCGCACTCGCGTGCCGCGGCCCGGTTCGCTGTCGATCTCGAGGCGGCCATGCGACTGCTGCACGAAGCCGTGCACCATCGCCAGGCCCAGGCCCGTGCCCAGGCCCTTGGTGGTGAAGAAGGGCTCGGTGGCGCGCCGTACGACCTCGGGCGGCATGCCGATGCCTTCGTCGTGCACGCAGATCGACACGTAGTCGCCCGGCGGCAGCTTGTTGGCGCTGCGGCGCTGCTGGCTGGTGAACGCGGTGCCGACGGTGACCACGCCGCCGTCGGGCATGGCGTCGCGCGCGTTGATCACCACGTTGAGCAGGGCCATTTCAAGATAGGTGGTGTCGAGCGTGCAGGGCGGCAGGCCGGGTTTCAGGTCGAGCCGCAGCTCCACCTTGTCGCCCAGGGTGCGCACCAGCATGTCGGAGAACTCGACCACCAGGCTGTTGAGGTTGATGTCCTTCTGCTCGAGCCGCTGCTTGCGTGCAAAGCTCAGCAGTTGCTGGGTCAGCTTGCCGGCCTGCATGGTCGCGCGCTGGGCGCGCCGGATCGGCTCGACCGCTTTCGGGCTGGAGCTGCTGCTGAGCAGGGCCAGCTCGAGGTTGCCGTTGATCACCTGCAGCAGATTGTTGAAATCGTGGGCCATGCCGGCGGACAGCTGGCCGATGGCTTCCATTTTCTGCGCCTGCAAATTGGCTTCCTGCATCCCGCGGCGCTCGCTGACGTCCATCTGCGAGGCGAAGAAGTAGAGCAGCTTGCCGTCATGGTCGAAGATCGGTCCGATGAACAGCGCGTTCCAGAAAGGCTCGCCGTCGGCCTTGTAGTTGAGCACGTCGACGGCGACCGCGCGCTGCTCGCTCAAGGCCTTGCGTAACTCGGCCACGGTAGCACGGTCGGTGTCCGGGCCTTGCAGGAAGCGGCAGTTGCGGCCCAGTACGTCTTTCTCCTGGTAGCCGGTCAGGTCGAGGAAGGCGCCATTGGTGAAGACGATGGGGTTATCGGGCTGGTTGGGATCGGTGACGACCATGGGCATGCGCGTCATTTCGACGGCGGCAAAGAAGACGTTGCCACGGTCGCCCAGCCCGGCACGGCCGATGTATCCGGCCTGCCAGTGCTTGATGCCCGGATTGCCGAGCGTGGAGACGGCATTGCCCTCGACCTCGCCGTCGGCGGGCACGCCCGCGCTCTGGCCGCCGCCCTGGATGTCGAGCGGCTTGCCGGCGCGGTCGTCCTTGTCTGATCCCGTTACCATCGAGCGTGTTCCTGGAAGCGGCCACAGAAGGTGACCGGGCAGGTAATCACTCTACCCGCGCGGGCCGGGCTGCTCCGTTCGGGACTTCACTTAGCGCCGTAGGCGGTTGCGCCGGATCAAGGAACGGCCTGGGCCTGGGTGCTGACGCGCCGGCTGGTATCGGTGATGGTGATGTCGGCAATGCCGATGCCGAGCTTGCGCGCATCGGCCGGGTTGCCCAGGTCGGCAGGCGAAATGGGGCGCGGGACCTCGATGCTCAGGCTGCGCTGCTTGCCGTCGGTAACGAAGCGCAGGCCCAGTTCCTGCAGCGAGGGCGAGAGCTGGAACCGGGTGCTCTCGGCGCCGATGCG
The DNA here is from genome assembly GCF_059685935.1 of Telluria sp. ZT3P39. NCBI lineage: Bacteria > Pseudomonadati > Pseudomonadota > Betaproteobacteria > Burkholderiales > Oxalobacteraceae > Telluria > Telluria sp. ZT3P39. The sequence goes on along the minus strand of NZ_JCASIH010000001.1, from coordinate 190,661 downwards.
CATGGTGAAGGGCAGGGTGGCATTGACGTCGAAGGCGCGGGCGTTCAGGATCACCTGCAGGTTCTTCGGCAGGGGCGCATTGAAGTGCAGCACGACCTGCTTGCTGTCCGACCAGCGGCCCCATTGCTCGGCATGCGACAAGCCTTCGGCGTCGCGCAGCAGCCCGCTGCCGTAAGGCTTGGACAGTTCGGCCGTGCCGACCGTGCGGCTGTCATCCAGCGGCAGCTGCACCAGCGCATACTCATTCGTCTTTTTCACGGGGGTCAGGCCGGGCGGCAGCGGGTGGTTGCCGACCACCAGCAGCCACTTCCTGCGCACCGGCAGCTGGTATTCGGCAATCGGCGCGTTCGGCGGCAGGTCGAGCATGGCGCTGTCCGGGGCGTCGATGTGGAATTGCGCGCGCATGATTTCCTGGGTGCCGGTCGAGGCCACCGTGATCTGGTTGTGTTCGTGCTTGGGCACGTGGGCATGGGCGAACTTGCCGCCGTGGTCAGGGCCCCAGCCCGGCACCAGCTGGGCCAGGTAGGCATTGGTTTCCTGCGTGCCCAGCGCCAGCATCACCGGCACCGCGCCGAACAGGAACAATGGCGCGCCAAAGCGGCTGCCCATGGCCCACAAGCCCAGGGCCAGCACGTCCAGCCCGACCACCAGCCAGCCGGTCCACAGGCGCAGGTTGATGCCGGAAATCTCCGGGCCGTCGACGGGATTGAGCGAAAAATTAGGCAGCCGCACCAGGGCGAACAGCAGCACCGTACCCAGTCCCAGCGCGACCAGCCAGCCCAGCGGCGGACGGGAAGCGGCGGGGCGTTCCATCGTGCTCGCCACCAGGATCAGCAGCAGCGGGAACACGAAGGTGTAGTAGCGCAGGTGCAGGCGCACCACTTCGAGCGGGCCCAGCGGGGCGATCGAGGCGGTATAGGCGATCGTCATGCCGGCGGCCGAGCCCAGCATCAGGAAGGCGAACAATTGCAGGCGGTTGAGGGCGCTGCCGGCCTGCCGGCGTGCAGCGCGGCTGACCACGGCGTGCAGCAACAGTGCCAACGGCAGGCTCATCAGGACGGTGAGGGCCATCAGGTGGCCGCGGCCGTTGATGAAGGCGGGCGCCAGCAGTTCCAGCGGCGAGCGCGGGCGGGTGCCGGCGGCGGCGTTCGCATAGAAGCTGCCGAACAGGCTGAGCGCGGGCTCGCCGGCGATCAGGTAGCCCAGGCCGAACTTGATGGCGAGCGCGACGAGCGGAGCGATCGCCGCCGCCAGCAGCGCCGTGCGCAGGCGCTGGTCGTGCTTGTCGAGCCAGGCGCCGGCGGCCAGGAACAGGCTGGCGGCCGGAATCAGGAACAGCGCATGCACTTTCACCAGGCTCATCAGGCCGAGCACGACCCCCAGCAGGAGCGCGCGGCGCGGCAGCGACCAGGCCCGGGGCGTGAGCGCGACCCAGCTCAGGGCGGCGAAGCCGAAATAATAGCTCGCCTCCGGCATGAAATAGGCCGTATAGATATTGGTCGGCGCCAGCAGGGCCAGCACCACGACGCACACTGCCAGCAGGGGCCGCATGTAGACGCGCGCGACGAAGTAGAAGAAGGCGCCGGCGCCGGCGAACAGCAGGCCGTTGGCGATGCGCACGCAATCGAGGAAGCCGTCGCCGCAGGCCAGCGAGCCGCGGAACAACCACAGGTAGAGGTAGGAGGGCACGATGGCTTCGCCAAGCGGCGTCAGGCGCGCCATTTTGCTGTAGTACCACTCGTCGGCAAAGATGGCCGGGTACAGGCCCAGGTTACGGTAAAGCAGCCAGGCCAGCACGGCGGCGAGCGCCGCGCACAGGACCAGTCGCTGGCGTCCGGTATCGGCGGGAATGATGGTGTTCATGTTCAAGGGTGGTCGTAGGAAGGGGATGCGGCGCGCCATGCGGCGATCGCCCGGGACATCTGGTCCCAGGTGAAGAAGCGGCGTTTTTCGTAGTACAGGGCGCCGGCGTGCGGGCGCTCGCCGAGGCGCGCCGGCGCAACCGGCTGTAGCTGCTCGACGCCGCGCAGCAGGTAGTGCAGCGCGACAAACGGAAACAGCCCGATCCAGGTGACGCGCTGCGACGGATAGGACAGGCAGGCCGTCAGATGCCGCAAGCGCGCGCGCCACGGGATCGGCAGGGCCTGCACAGGGCCGTTTTCGGGTAGTGGCGCCAGCACCCGGAACAGCGGGCCGGGCAAGCCCTTGGCCTGGTAGAGCGAGAACTGCCAGGTGCGCCCAAGCAGGCCGCGTTGCGCGGCCAGGGTCACGGCCAGCGCATGCAGCGCGTCGTGGTCATGGTGACCGCCTTCCCAGGCCGTCACGTGCAGGGATTCGACCTGCCGGTAGCGATCGAGCCAGCGCGCGATCCATCCGGCGGCGGCGGGCAAGTGCAGCGGCAGCTGGGCGTCGCCGATGCCCAGCTCCAGGCCGGCGAAGGACACGTCTTGCGGCGCCACGCCCAGCTTGCTCAGCACCGCCAGCGATTCGCGGTTGCGCTGCTCGGCGCCGGCGCTGGCGGTGCGGCCATCGGTGAGATACGCGCAGGCTACGCGCAGCCCGCGCGCGCGGCAGTCGAGGATGCGCTGGAACACGCCGAACTCGTCGTCCTGATGGGCGAACAGGAACAGCGCAACTGGCGCGTGGCCGGTCTCAGTAGGCATCGAAGTCGAGGAAGGTGAACTGGATGCGCGACGCGTCCAGCAGGGGCACGCGTGCTGTGAACGGGCGCCAGATCAGGTTCAGCGGCGAAGGCCGCAGCCGCATCGGGATGCTGGCGTAATTCCAGTAGCGGCAGGTCGCGTCGGGCGCCAGGCCGATGAACAGCCGCAGCGGCGACGGCGCCGAACCGTTTAACGGCGCCAGGCCGGCCTGGGCATCCAGCTCGGCATAGGCCGGCAAGTGCTTGCCCATCGCCGCGGCGTGGAATTGCAGGCGCTTGCTGCCGTTTGCCACCGCGTGCACGCGGTTGTGCGGGTTGGCGCAGCGCCAGGCCAGCGAGGCCGGGGTCCAGCTGCGCTCGAAGGAAAGCGTGGCGGCCGCCGGCTTGGCCGCATGCTGCAGCCGGCCGATGCCGACGCGCGCTTCGAGCGGGCGCACCAGCTGGAAGCCGAGCTTGCGCACGAAGCCGGGCGTGCTGTTGGCATTGGCCACGCCGTACACGCCGTCGAAGCCCGCCTGGGCGCCGGCCTCGTAGGTCATCGCTGCCAGTTTGGTGAACAGGCCCTTGCCCTGGTAGTCGGGGTGGGTGGCCGTGTTCAGCGACAGCAGCACCAGCACTTGCCGGCCCTCGACCCAGGCCCGGGCCGGCACGCAGACGTAATGCGCGGCGAGGCGTTCGCCATCCCAGGCATCGAAACCGACCGCGGCGCCGTCCGGATTGGCCACGTACAGCCAGTCGAGATAGGCGGGCGTGAACTTGTTCGTGCCGGGGAAGCAGGCGGCGAACAGCGCGCCATACTGGGCCAGGGTGGCGGGGTCGTTCCGGACGGGCGCAAATCGCATCGGCTGCATCACTTGAAGATCCAGTATTTGCTGAGCAGGTAGCCGTTGACCGCCACCAGCGGCAGCGACAGCAGCTTACCCAGCAGCGGGTTGTCGAGCTTGGCCTCGGCCAGCGCCACGCAGCCGATCGTCAGGAGGTAGTTCACCCCGACGACGCACAGGTAGCGCGTGAAGTTCGCCGGGCTGGCGGCGGTATTGAAGGTAACACGGCTGTGGAAGGCGTAGTTGACCAGCAGCCCGGCGCCGAAGCCCGCGCTGGCCGCCGCGGTGCTGGCCACGCCGTTGGCCAGCAGCAGCTGCATCAGGCCGACGTCGGCCAGCGCGCAGATCAAGCCGCCGGTCACGAACACGGCGAACTGGCGCGACAGGATCAGGGAAGCGAGCTGCGACACCGTCATTTGCTGCTGCGGTACAGCGTTTTCTTGTGCAGCGGCTGGCGCGGCACCGAGGCAACGTCGTGCGCCAGGAAGGCCAGGATCAGCTGCACGCCCATGATCACCGGCAGCGCAGCCAGCATGACGGTGCCGGCCGGGGTCGAAATGCCCGAGCGCGCCGAGGCGATCCAGTGCGAGATGCCGTAGCCGGCGCCGAAGCAGGTCAGGAAGATCCCCAGCGGCAGTTCGATCGAGGCCACCGACATGTTGCGCAGGTAGTAGTTGTAGAACAGGCGCTTGCCGAAATTGCGCACGTGCTTGGAGAAGAATTCGGTGACGATCTTCGAGATCTTCAGGTTGCTCACTTCGTCGCCATACACCGCGTCCATTGGCACGTCGGTCACCACCGCGCCCAGGATGTTCAGGCGGAACAGCATGTCGGATTCGAAGAAATAGCGCTTGCTGATCTTGTCGAAAGGCAGGAAGCGCGCCGCGTCGGCATGGATCGCGGTGTAGCCGTTGGTCGGGTCGAACAGGTCCCAGTAGCCCGAGGACAGCTTGGCCATCAGCGACAGCACCGCATTGCCGAACAGGCGCATCGGCGGCATGGCCCCTATGCGCTCGAGGTTGAAGAAGCGGTTGCCCTTGGTGTAGTCGGCTTCGCCGGCCAGGATCGGTGCGATGAAATTCGGCAGCAGGCTGGGGTCCATCTGGCCGTCGCCGTCGATCTTCACCATCACCTTGGCGCCATCCAGGATCGCCTGGCGGTAGCCGGTCATGACGGCGCCGCCCACGCCCTGGTTCTCGGCATGCTCGAGCACGACCACGCGCGGGTCGCGGCAGTGCTCGCGCACGAAGGCGCCGCTGCCGTCCGGGCAGCGGTCGTCGACCACGTAGATGCGCGCGACTTCGGGACCGATGCCCTCGATCACGCCGAGGATGTGGCGGGTGACCTTGTAGCTCGGGATCACGACCGCGACCGCGTCCGCGAGGGCGAGGGCGCTGCCTGCCGGGACGGTCAAACTGGTGGTGGTGGGTGCGTTCATGGCGTGCTTCCAGTCGATAGTGCAGACGATATGGCGGTCGATGGGCCTGGCGCGGCGGTGCACAGCAGCGGACCGTCCAGGTAGCGCCAGCCGCGCGCGCTGTCCGTGACCGGGTTGCCCGGCGCCAGCCTGGCGCCGGCGCCGCACAGGGCGGCGTCGAGCCCGCCCTTGGACGCGTGCACCAGCGTCTTGACGCGCCGGCCGCCGACATCGTAAGTATAGATTTTTTCCGGCTCGACCCAGTTGTCGTGATGGCCCATGCGCTCGGCGAAAATTTCCGGTTCGGGGTGGTACCAGCCTGGTGCATGCTTCAGCACCAGGGCGGCCAGCGGGCTGAACTCGATGTACTCGTAGCGCGTGGCGTGCACCATCGCCGCCGCCTGCAGCGCCAGCACGGCCGCCAAAGCGGCAGGGCGCCAGCTGGGCAGCTCGCGCAGCATGGCCAGCAGCGCGAACAGCAGCGGCATCGAGGCCCAGGCCACGTAGCGCATCGGGCCGGCGGCGCCGGAATTCCAGTTGATCACGGCCAGGGCCGGCAGCACTAAGGCCAGCGTGAACAGCAGGCACAGGGCCAGCAGGCGCAGGCCGCGCCCGCGCACCAGCAACAGGGCCGCCAGCACGCCGGGGATGGCGATCACCATGCCCTGGTTCAGGTCGGCGAAGAAAGAAAGCAGGCGGGTGCTGCCGATCAGGCCCGGGTCGGAGAAGCGGGCGACGATCAGGTTCGGCACGCCGTAGTGGTAGAGGTTGAACAGGATGGGCAGGGCCGCAACCAGGGCGCCGGCCGCCAGCGCCGCCACGGTGCGCGCGCCGGCTTGCCCGCGCAGGTTGCCGGGCAGGCCGCGGTTGCGGTCCCAGTTCAGCGTCATGCGGATGAACGGTGCGAACACGAAGAAGAACACGATGGTCGGGTTCTGCTGCGCCGCGAGGCCCGCCAGCAGGGCGCCGGCCACCGGCATGCCGCTGGTGAACAGCAGCAGTGCGCCCAGCAGGGCCGCGGCGCTCATGCATTCCGGGCTGGTCCAGGTCCAGTACAGCACCCCGCAGCAGAGCATGAACAGCAGCAGGCCAAGGGCCGCGCGTGCGCTGGAGGCGAAAAAGCGGCGCAGGGCCAGGCCCAGCACGAAGACGAAGGCCAGGTTCACCGCCTGGAAAGCCTTGAAGGGCGGCTGGCCGAGCGCCTCCATCAACTTCAGGGGCAAGGCGGCCAGCAGCGGATAGCCGAAGAAGTGGACCGGATACACGGCCCCCTCGCGCCCGCGCGCGAAGGCGGGATACACGTCCGGCACGCCGCGCCGCATCTCGTCCTGCAGCATGCGGAACAAACCGTCGAAGCGCCCCGGCAGCAGCGCCATGGTGCGGTCGATGTCGCTGCTGCGGATGTCCGGCGTGCCGTGGGTGGCGATGGCGACGGCGTCGACCGTGTACTCGAGGGCGTCGCCGCTGATCGATACCGGGCGCGCCATGAACAGGGCCAGCAGGGCGAGCGCCAGCAGCACGGGGAAGATCCAGCGCGATGGCGAGGTGGCAGGGCGGCGCGTCTTCATCTTCATGTTCAGTAGGCGGCCAGGGTGGCCAGGCCAAGGCAGCAGGCCATGACCACCAGGCTGGTCTTGTCCTTGCAGACGTACAGGACCGGGTCTTCATTGACCTGGCCGCGGAAGGACAGCACCCACAGGCGGCCGAGCCAGAACACCAGCAGCGGCAGGATCCCGGCCAGCCACTCGGGCGTGCGGTAAAGGTCCAGCACGTTGTTCGAATTAAAGTAGAGCATGAAGATCAGCACCGACACAAAAGCGCTGTTGATCCCCATGACGCCCACCGGCGTCTTGTCGGCCGTGGTGTAGCCGCGCCCGCGGGTCTTGTCCTTGCCGTCTTTATGCAGGTTGATCAATTCGCTGTGGCGCTTGAGCAGCGCCAGGCTGAGAAAAATGAAGAAGGAAAAGGCCAGCAGCCAGAACGAAGGCGGGATGCCGGTCGCGGCGGCGCCGCCCAGCAGGCGCAGGCTGTACAGCACGGCCAGCGTGACGATGTCGATCATCAGCAGGCGTTTCAGCCAGGCCGAATAGGCGACGGTAGAGATGAAATACACGCCCACTGCCGCCAGCAGCAGCACGTTGTACGAGGCGCACAGTGCGATGGCGCCAAGCGCCAGCAGCGGGCTGGCCACCAGCGCCAGCGGCAGCGGCAGGGCGCCGGAGGCGATCGGGCGCCGGTGCTTGGTCGGGTGCAGGCGGTCGTCCTGGGCATCGAGCGTATCGTTGAGCAGGTAGGCGCTGGACGCGCACAGCGAGAAGGCCACGAAGGCGACCAGCGAGGCGGTGAAGGTCGGCAGGTCGAGCGCATGCCCGGCCAGCATCGGCACGAATACCAGCAGGTTCTTCAGCCACTGGTGCGGGCGCACGGCGCGCAGCAGGGCGGGAACGGCTCCGGCGCGCACGCTGCCCGAATGTTGAGTCGAGCGGCCGTCACTGAGGCGGAAGGGCTTGCAGGTGACCGACCACGGGTGGGCGCAGCCCAGCCACACCGGCAGGTCGGCGCGCGAATTGCCGATGTAGTCGTAGCCCTGTTCTCCATAGAGTTCGGCCAGGCGCCGCGCCTTGTTGTGCGAAGTCAGGTTGACGCCGTCGCCGGTTGCCAGCACCAGGTCGAACAGGCCCAGGTGATTTGCCACCTGCTCGGCGAAGCGGCGCTGGGCGCCGGTGGCCAGCACCACGGTGCGCCCGCGCGCGCGTTCGGTGCTCACCAGGGCCAGCACCGTGCGGTCGTACGGCAGGGCGGCCGGATCGAGCTCGACCGCGTTCGCCAGGCGCTCCTTGAACGCCGCCTTGCCCGCCAGGAGCCAGAAGGGCAGCAGCCAGGCGCGCAGGATGTTCGTCTTCAGGAACAGCACGATCGATTCCCACAGCAGGTCGGAATGGATCAGCGTGCCGTCCAGGTCGACTACCAGGGGCCGCTGCAGGCTGCCTTCGACGTCCCGTTCAAGCATGGCGTTCGTCTGTCCCAGGTAAAGTGCGGTACCACTGCTGGCGCACCAGCGCGTCCAGCACCTGCTGCGCGGCGCCGTCCCAGGTCAGCCAGGGCATGCCGGTCGATTGCGGCGCTTTTCCCTCGCGCTGCAGCGCCAGCCAGGCCTGGACGGCGGCAGCCAGGTCTTGCGGGGCCAGTCCGTCGAAATAATAGGCGTGTTCGCCCGCCACTTCGCGGAACACCGGCAGGCTGCGCGCCAGGATCGGGATGCCCTTCTGGGCCGCTTCGATCAGCGGCAGGCCGAAGCCTTCGCCTTCGGACGGCGCCAGCAGGGCGGCCGAGCCGGCGTAGAGCTTGAGCAGCATCTCGTCCGAGATCCCCGGCAGCCAGAACAGGCGCTTCGATTTTTCCGGATGCGCGGCCATGCGCTCGCACAGCTTTTCCATCATCCAGCCCTGCTTGCCGACCACCACCAGGTTGACGTCCTCGCCGCGTTCCCACAGCAGCTCAAAAGCGGCCAGCGCCTGGGTGTGGCCCTTGCGCGGCTCCACCGTGCCCACCATCAGGAAGCTCGGGCGCTCGCCGAGCGCTGCCAGCACCTGGTCGGCATCGGGCGGCAGCCCGAAGCTCGGCGCGCTGGCATTGATGTCGGCGCCGAGGTGGAAGTGGCCCAGCAGCAAAGGCGTGCGGCGCTTGAGGCCTTCGCGCCCGATCCAGCCGGCCAGTTCGTCGGCCACCGCGCGCGAGATGCACAGCACGCCGTCGGACACCTTGTGCACGGTGCGCAGGAAGTCGCCGAAATACTGCTCGGTCCCGAAGGGGAAGACGTCCGGACGCAGCATCGGCAGGATGTCGAACACCACGAAATAGATGCCGACGCCGCGGTCGCGCATCGACAGCAGCAGGGCTTCGTTTTGCGAGGTGCCGGTGGTGAACAGGTCGAGGCCGAAGAAGATGTCGCCGGGGCGCAGATCGACCGGCGCGTCTTCCAGCGCCAGCTCGGTTTCACCCACCATGTTCAGGCCGAAGCGGCGCGCGTAATGGTAGCTGCGGTTGCCGCCGTGCGAATACACCGGTTCGATCCGGAAGCCCGGTGGCGGGTCGGCGATCATCGCCAGCAGGATGCTGCGCACCACGCGCTGGATGCCGGTCTTGAGGTCGGACTGCACCACCGCCGAGACGTCCACCAGCAACTGGCGCGGCTGGGCCGGGGCACGGTTGAAGGCGATGGCGGCGGCCAGCTGCTGCAATTCCTGGGCCGGGCACAGCGGGGCTACCGCGCGCACCAGCGCCTGGTAGGCGGCATGCTCGCCGTGGCGCGCGAAATCCTCGATGGCGTCGCGGTAGAGCGCGCCGACGTGGGCCGGCGCATGGTGTTCGGCCATGTGCCCGAGCGCGCGCGCCGACAAGCGCGCGCGCAAGGCGGCGTCGCCGCGCAGGCCGGCAAGCGCCGCGACCAGCTGGCCCACCGCGAATTCGTCCGGCAGTTTCACCAGCAGCGAATCGGGCAGGGAAGCGGCCGAGCCGTGGGCGTTGACGATGGTCGGCAGGCCATACAGCAGGCAGTCGAGCACCGCGGCAGACGTCTCGCCGCGCGTGGACGAGCGCAGCTGCACGGCGGCGTCGGCGGCGGCCAGGTAGCTGCCGTAGACCGCGGCATCGACGAAGCCGGTAATGCGGATGCGGCCCGCCGCGGGGCTGGCGAGGATTTTTTCGCGCAGCTCCTCGCCATACGGGCCGGGATCGTTTTCGCCCACAAAAACCAGGTGGCAATCGGGATCGAGTGCCAGCGGCGACGCGAGGAAGGCTTCCAGCAGCTCGGCATTGAGCTTGGTGCGGCCCAGCATGCCGAAGCTCGCGACCACGAAGGCATCGGCTTCCAGCCCCAGGGCGGCGCGGGCCGCGCTGCGCGCCTCCTGCGATACGCTGCCGTCCGGGCGGCCGCGCAGCAGCGGGATGGTGCGCCAGCCGTCGGCCGCGCCTTGTCCATACCACTGCACCGCCAGTTCGCGCGAGAAGTCGGAATGGACGATGACGCCGGTGGCGTTGTCGAGCACACCCTTGTTGAGCGGGTATTTCCAGATCGACGGGTTGCGGCCTTGCTTGCGGTGTCCGAGCAGGCCGGTATAACCGTGCGACTCGTACAGCGCCTGCAGGAAGCCCTTGTCGAGGTATTCCTCGCGCTCGAGGTTGTCCAGTACGCCGGAGAGATAAAAGTCGTGCAGCACGACGATGCCGGGCACCTCGCGCACCAGCTCGAACATGTGCTTGTGGGCGTGCGAATTGCCGAAGTGGTAGACCACACGGTCGAGTTCATGCGCGTGCTCGCGCAGCCAGGCGGCGCTGCGTAGCGGCATGCCGGCCAGGCGCGGGTCGGTAAGGCCTTCCGGGCTTTGGTCCACCACCAGCTCGATGTCGTAATACTGCGCCAGTTGCGGCACCAGTTCGGCGCTGTAGTCGGCGATGCCCGATTTTTCCGGCGGCAGCGGCGAGACATAGGCCAGCCGTGGCCGCGCGGCTGGCGGCGGCGGGAGTGTTTCGGCCGCGGTGGCGTCGAGTGCCGTGAGCAGGGTCGCCACGTTCACGCCGCGGCATTCGGTTTCCAGCACCGGGTAGGGCGTGGCCTCTGCCCCGGCGGCGCGCTTGCCGGCCGCGCGCACCGGCGCCAGCACCACGCCTGGATTGAGGCTGGCCAGCGCATGCCGGCGCACCAGGGCGCGCACCCGGCCCCCGGCCGGCAGGTCGAAGGCGCGCATGCGCTCGCGCGGCAGCAGGCCGCATGAGCGCAGGGTTTCGATGGTCAGCGGGTCCTGCAGCGGCACGGCGACATATACCTCGCGCGGCCCGGCCTGGCGCAGCAGTTCCTGCACCAGCGCGAGCGCGGCCGCATCGACGCGGCCCGGGTGTTCGAGAAGATCGATAACGATACGCATGATTGTTTAAGCCTTGGTCTCGGGGCGGCCGATGTGGCGGCGGCGCGCCTGTTCCAGGTCGGACAGCACCAGGCGCACCGAGGCCGGCACGCCGCGCAGCTCGTCCGGCACCGGCTTGACGCCTTCCGGCAGCGGTTCTGGGGGCAACTGCTTGAGGGCCGCCAGCGAGGCCTGCACGCGGCGGCCCAGCGGCGGGAAGCGCAGCAGCACCGGGATGATGAGGCGGCGCAGCGCCTCGTTGCGGGTCAGGCGGGTGAGGATGCGGCGCACGAGCTCCGGCCGGCGCAGCGAATGGACCAGGTAGCCGAGCGCGCGCACTGGACGGGTGATCTTCCAGGAGGTGCTGTTGTGGGTGGCAATGACCGTCGTTTCCAGGCTCTTGGCCCAGGCCAGCAGTTTTTCGGCGTTGGCCTGTTCCGCGGCGACCGCCTGCTGCAGCGCGATGATGCTGGCGTCGGCATGCATCTTTTCCTGCGCCAACCGTTCGGCACGGGTCCAGGCCGCATCGAGCTGTTCATGCAGTTCGGCGACACGCTGGCCGGTTTCGGCGGCATGGCGCTCGGATTCGCGCAGGGAGCGCGTCAGTTCCTTCGACGACGCCCACGCCTTGTCGAGGTGGTGCGAAATATAGTCGTCGAACACGTTCGGCTGGATGCCGAAATGCGCCATCAGGTCCGCGTGTTCTTCGGCCACGTAATAGCGGTTCAGGCCATCGAACCAGGCGAAGCGGTAACGCTGGGCCACGACCAGGTGCTCCCAACTGGCGTGGTTGGTGGCGCGGCTGTTCGGCAGGGTCGCTTCGATCACCAGCACCCACGGGCGCCAGCGCGCGAAGTCCATCCCGCGCAGCACTTCACCTTCGAAGCCTTCGACGTCGACTTTCAGGAAGTGGATCTCGCCATCGACGTGCTCTGCGCAGACCGAGGCCAGGGTGCGCACCGGCACCGTCATTTCGGCGACCTCGTGTCCTTCTGACCGGTGCAGCTCGGCCACCGACTCTTCGGGCGAGGCCCAGCCGCGCACGGCCGGTACGTCGTACAAGGTCAGTTCGCCGTCCGCGCTGCCGGCGGCCACCGCCAGGTTGACGTCGCGCGGGCGCTGGTCGAGGAAGGCCTGGTGGAAGCTGGGCAGCGGCTCGATGCTGATGCCGCGCCAGCCGGCGTCGTAGAAGGCCTTGGTCACCGAATGCTCTTCGGGATCGTTGGCGCCGACGTCGATGTAGAAGCCGTTTTTCACGTGGCCGAGCACGCGCCACAGCAGCACGTCCTCGAGGTTCTGGGCGTAGGAAATCAATGTCATGTGCGTTGGATGTCGATGGCCGGGTCGAGCCAGGCCGAACCCTCGAAGTGCGGGCGGCGCATGTTCATCACGGTGAACACCAGGGCCAGGTCGCGCCACTCGTAGTTGTTCACCAGGTGGGTCTCGGTGCTGACGATCGCGGTCGCGACCGAATAGGTGCCGGGGCCGAGGTTCATCGGAAAGGCGAAGCGGTAGACCACTTCTTCGCCGGCGCCCACGGCCTCCAGCGGCAGTCCCTTGAGGTGGGTATTGGTGCCGTACATCGGCTGGCCGAGGCGGTCCTTGATCATATAGCCGAGCACCATGCGCGGGATCGCGGCCTTGGCCTGCACCCGCACTTCCAGCGTCACGGCGGCGCCGACATCGACCACTTCGACCCGCGCTCCCGTCTCGTCGATCAGCGCGATGTCGGAAACGGTGGCTTCGCCGGTGCCGGACACCGTCTGCACCTTGCCGCCGGAGGTGCCGTTCAGGCGCACGGTCTCGTTTTCGCGCTCGGCGATCATGGCGTTGTAGTAGTCCATGATTTCTTCCGGCCGGCCTTCCTTGGCCAGGCGCCCGCCGTCGAGCAGGATGGCGCGGTCGCACACCGACTGGATCGCCTGCTTGTCGTGCGAGACCAGCAGCAGGGTGGTGCCCTCCTTGCGGAACTGGCGGATGCGGTCGAAACTCTTGTGCTGGAAATAGGCGTCGCCCACCGACAGCGCTTCGTCCACGATCAGGATGTCCGGGCGGCGCGCGGTGGCGACCGAAAAGGCCACCCGCATCTGCATGCCGCTCGAGTAGACGCGCACCGGCTGGTCCATGTACTCGCCGATGCCGGCAAAATCCTCGATCTGCGGCATCAGCGCCGTGATCTCGGGCACGGTCATGCCCAGCAGCTGGCCGGCCATGTAGACGTTCTGGCGGCCGGTGAAATCGGGATGGAAGCCCATGCCCAACTCCAGCAACGCCGCCACGCGGCCCTGCATCGCCACCGTGCCGGTGGTCGGCTGGGTGGTGCCGGTGATGAGCTTGAGCAGGGTGCTCTTGCCCGCCCCGTTGATGCCGATCAGGCCCACCGCTTCGCCGGGCGCGACCTGGAAGCTGATGTCGGTCAGCACCCATTTGAGCTTGTGGCGCGGGCCGCGCATCGGCAGCAGCCATTCGCCCAGGCGCGACCAGCGCGTCGGGTACTGCTTGTAGGCCTTGCCCAGCTTGGAGACGACGATCGTGCCCATCAGAGTTCGTCCACCATCTCGCCCGAGCGCTTGCGGAACAGGCGCATGCCGAGGATGCACAGCAGCAGCGCCATCAGGGCTGCGGGAATCAGGGAATTCCAGTCGGGCAGCCGGCCTTCGACCAGGATCTGCTGGTGCGCCTGCACCACGGCGGCCATCGGGTTGTAGACCAGCACCGGCCGCACCGCTTCCGGCAGGATGCTGGCCGGGTAGACGATGGGCGTGAGCCAAAACCAGAATTGCATGGCGATGGTGACGAACTGGCCGACGTCGCGGAAGAACACGTTCAGGATGCCGCTGACCATGCCCAGGCCGATGGCCAACAGGATCTGCAGCAGCAGGACCGGGACGATGGCAAAGAACACGAGGCCCGGGAAGTTGCCGGTCGCGATCAGGAAGACGGCGAACAGCCCGAAGATGATGCCGAAATTGACCAGCGCATTGAGCACGACGATCAGCGGCAGGCAGATGCGCGGGAAGCTGATCTTCTTGATCAGGTTGGCCTGCTCGAGGAACATGTTCTGGCCGCGCGCGACGATCTCGGCGAACAGGCCCCAGGTCAGGATGCCGGCGCACAGGTAGATCGAATAGGCCGCGCCGGAGTCGTTGCCGGGCAGCTTGGCACGCATGACCTCGGAAAAGATCACGGTGTAGACGAGGATCATCGCGAGCGGACTCAGCACGGACCAGACGGCGCCGAGCATGGCGTTCACGTATTTCGACTGGAATTCGCGCTTGACGCTGCCCAGCACGAAACCGCGGTAGGCCCACAGGCCTCGCAGCATCAGGGGCGAGATCATGAGGCGGCCCGTGCTGGCAGCGCCCCGGTCGGGTGCGTCAGGGTTGTGGTCATGTGGAATGGCTGAGCCGGATGAGCCCGAAATTATACTTCATCCAACAGCCGCTCCGTTGTTACAGATGTAACATCTTGTCGTAAGTCAATAAGAAGTTGTCACGGAGGTGTAGCAGGCAGACGCGCGGGGGGAGCTCGTCTATACGTAGGGTGGGCGAGTCCCTCGCCCGCGCGTTCAAATCACGGTCGAATTGAGGCGCTGGCCTTTCATGCACTGGTTTTACGCCCTCCCTGCTCAACTACCCAAATTGGTAAAAATCCCCACCGCCAGCTCCGCCCACACATACACGAACGCCAGCGCAATCGCCCCACCCACAAGCACGCGCTGCTTCGCCGACTTCACCTTGCGCGACGCAAACACAAACGCCAGCCCGGTCACCATCAGCAAGATACCCATCACGACGAAATCCGAGACGGTCCAGTCGACTTCACCGGTGAACTGCATCGCCACCAGCGGAATCATCAGCACGGCGGCGGTCGCCGCGACGACGTAGGAGATGCTTTTTCCGAGGCTGCGCTTCGTGTCGAGGCTGTTGCCGGTCAGGGTGCTCATGGTGGTCTCCGAGGGGGGCGAGGAAGCCGGCAGGCGGGCGGGCATGCCACAAATGTATCACGCGTCGTCCAGTGCCGCCACTGGCGCAGCAGGCTGCGAGGGTAGTGATCGCACACCGGCATGTGGTGTCGATATTCTTTACAGGAAAAATTAGTTTAATTTGAACATTGTTTAAAATCAGCAACTTATAGTGCTGGCACGTTACGTGCTTAGTTCCTGCCATAAACAATTAAAAGGGATGAACATGAAACGCTTTCTCACCACCGCAGTCCTGGCCCTTTGCGTCAGTGCCGGCGCTACCGCCGCACCAGTTGTCGGCAATACCTACCTCGACGCGAACAACCAATCGTGGAAATACATCGGCATGTTCAACGTCGCCGGTGGCCCAAGCTGGCAGACCAATGGCGTGACCTATAACGGCATCGAAGCGGCAACGCTGGTGTTCGGCGCCGTTGCCCCAGGCAGCGCGTATGCCATCAGCACCGTCGACAATTTCGTTAACCACCTCGCGTGGTACGACGGTTATGGCCAGATCAACCACCTGAACAATGGCGGCGGCAATGTCGGCCTGGGTGAGAACATCAACGAAGACCTCGACGGCAACGGTTACAGCTACGGTGGCCAAGGCAATGGCGACTGGTCTGCCTACATCCGCGACCACGTCGGCAATGCCTCCACCTCGAACAATTACGTCTTCACCCGCCAGTCGGACGTACCGGAGCCGGCAACGATCGCCCTGACCCTGCTGGGCGTCGCGGCAATCGGCGCCAGCCGCCGCAAGAAGGCCTGATAGCCGGTGGCGCGGCCATCCCGGCGCGGCCGGGATGGCTGGCGTCGGCCTGCATCGGTTCGTTGCCGATCTGAAGGCCTGATCGTTTTTCCTGCCGGGCCGCCCGACGCGGCGACCCGGACATCACCCCCCCTGCACCAGCCTCTGCAAAGCATCCGGATCCAGAATGATCAAGCGGTGCGCATCCTTCTGCACCACCCCCTGCTGCACCAGCGTCAACAGCGCCCGCGTCACCGTTTCGCGGCTGGTATTGATCATGTTCGCGATATCCTGGTGGGTCGGCAGGTTCTCCACCACGCGGGTGCCGTCCGGCCCCGGGGTGTGCTGCATCAGCGCGATATAGGTGAAGATGCGGCGGGTCGTGTTGTTGATGCTGAGCAGGGCGCGGAATTCGGAATCGCGCTGGATCTTCTGCGCCAGGTGGCCCAGCATCTTGCGCGCCACCGAGGGCGAATGCGAGAACAGGTGCAGCGCGACCGTGGCCGGCAAGAAGGCCACCAGCACTTCGGTGGTCGCCACCACCGAGGCCGAGCGGGTCGAATCGTTGATCAGGGCGATTTCGCCGAAGAAGTCGCCGGCCGACAGCATGCGCAGGCCGACCGAGCGGCCGTCTTCCGTTACGTCCACCACCTGCAGGTGGCCCGACAGCAGGAACAGCAGGCCGTCGCCGCTGCCGCCCTTGTGCAGCACCACCGACCGCTTGGGGTAGTGGCGGAAGCGCAATTCGCCGCGCACCTGCAGGATTTCCTCGTCCGTCAGCTCGGACAGCAGCGGAATCTTGCGCAGGTGGATCTGGACCTGGCGTTCCTGGACCTCCTGCGGTGCGGGCGGTTCGGGTTGGTCACGGCGCTGGGGAAGCTTGGCGGAAGAACTCATCGATGGGTCAGGTTTCGTCAAAAATGCCCGATGGCGAAGGCGGGGAGGGCGACAAAGGCGATACCGGCCGCGTTGGCGGCCAGGTCGCGCCAGCAAAAGCGCCGGTCGGGCACCAGGCCTTGCAGGCATTCGAGCAGCCAGCCGCCGACCAGCAGGCCGGCCAGCCACCAGGCGGTTTCGACGCGTCCCTGGGCGACCCGCAGGGCCAGCACGGTGAGCAGGGCAAAGGCGGCGAAATGCAGCAACTTGTCGTTGGGCAATGGGGGTAGCCAGCGGTTGGGCACCAGGCAGCCGGCCCCGAGCCCGGCCGCGGCGCAGGCAAACACGATCACATCTGGGGCCATCGGCAATGCTTCCCTTTCATTGAAACCAGCGGCGGCAAGGCTGGAATCAAGGGTATTGCCATTGCCAACTCAGCTGTAGCTGACGGTTATTGTACTGAAAGATGCTGATGTTTTCCCGGTTGCGGACCATGCGTCCCTCTAGCGCAACAGTCTGGTTCTTGGCAAGCTGCCAGGTCAGGGCCGCGCGCAGCACCTGGGTGCGCTGGGCGCGGACCTGGCCGATCAGCAGTTCGGGCGAGTAGGGCGAGGCGCTGTCCCACTGCTGGCGTGTCCAGGCCAGCTCGCCGCTGGTGTCCCAGCCGAGCGGCCGGCGCAGCGTCAGCGTCAGGTAATTGCCATGGCGGTTGCCGCCCGGACGGTCGCTGCGCGCGCGGTCGCTCAGCAGGCCGAAGGTGGCGCTGGTGGAGAGCAGGCCGGCCTGGTGGGCCAGCAGCGCACGCGCCTCCAGCACGTCGGAGTCGAAGGTGCGCAGGGTCAGGTATTCGGTATGGGTGGCGCTGGCGGTCAGGTAGAGCTGGGTATTGGAGGGCAGCGGCAGCGGCGGGGCTACCCTTGCCTGCGCCTGGGCCTGCTTCTGGTAGAGCCGGCCGCCCATGGTCGTCACGCCCAGTGAGCCCGTGGTGCGCAGGGTCCAGGCGCCGAAGCGCCATGGCGATTCGATGCCGCCATACAGCGCGCCGGTGTCGTAGGCGCGCATGCTGTCGTAGCGGCGCTGCTGGAATTGCAGGAAACCGAGGCTGCCGTTGCTGCCCAGCGCGCGCACGTAGTCGGCGCCCAGCACGGTGTAGCCGTCGCGCTTGGGCAGGAAGTCTTCCAGCAGCGGCAGTTCGACGTCGCCGTTCGGGCCGGTGACGATGAAGGTCGAATTGCTGGCGCCCTGGTTGACGTTGTCGTCGATGCCACGGCCGAAATTGATGCCGGCCGAGCTGGCCGGGGCCACCGGCTTGCAGCCGCTGTCGCGCGCTTCGCCGATCAGCTCCAGGATTTCGCGGGTCGGCGAAAAACGGGTCTCGATGGTGGCGAACAGGCGTTCTGCCTCGTCCGCATTGCCCAGGCTGCACTGGATCAGCGCCAGGTCGATCAGCGCGCCGGCGTGCTGGGGGGCCTGTTCGATCAGGCGCGCCAGGGTTTGCGAGGCGTCGGTCTTGCGGCCTTCGGCCAGCGACTGCAGCGCGTTCTGGTAAAGCGCGTCCTGGTGCGCACCGGCGGCGTTTTCCGATGGCGTATCGGTGCCGATGTCCTGGGCCGGCGCCAATGCCGGCGCCCAGGCCAGCAAGCCGGCGAGAAGATGAACGGGAAACCGCGGCATCATGCGAGCGGCCCTGGTGCGGCAGCCGCTGCCGCCTGGGGCGTGGCCGGATGGTTCATGCTGGAATCGAAGGTATACAAAGGCGTTGGTTTTTCTTTACCGCGCAGCAGGCGCTCGCCCAGGGCGAGGAAACGGTGCCGGCGCGCACGTTCGACGGCGCCGGGGCCGATGATGACGTTGTGGGGGAAATCGCGGGCGACCTGCTCGAGCCGGGCCGCCGTGTTGACGCTGTCGCCAACCGCAGTATAGATGCTTCTGAAGCTGGTGCCAAAGTCGCCGGCCATCGCGATCCCGCTTTCGATGCCGATCCGCACACGCAGCGGCTTGAAACCGGCGCGTTCGCGCCGGCGGCTCAGGGCGGCCACCCGGCGCGTGATGGCCTGGGCGGCGTCCAGCGCCAGGTCGGCATGCTGCTCCATCGGCAGCGGCGCACCCCAGAAGGCCATCATGCCGTCGCCGGTGTATTTGTCGAGGGTGCCCTGGTGGTCGATCACGGGACCGGTCAGGCAGTCGAGGAAGTCGCGCGTGAGTTGCGCCGCCTCGGCCACCGGCAGGGTCTCCACCTGGCCGGTATAGCCTTCCATGTCCGCCACCAGCGTGGTCACGTCGCGCTGGCGTGGGCGTAGCGGGTCTTCTTCTTCGCTGCGCAGCAATTCCTCGACCACGGCCGGGGCCACGTACTGGCGCAGCGTCTGCAGCAGGTGGCGCGAGCGTCCTTGCGCCACCTGCCACTGGTAGGGCACCGCCACCGCCAGCAGGAACAGATTGGTGGCCAGCGGCCCCACCGGGGCGAAATCCGGGTCGTGGGCGCTCACCACATAGGCCAGCGCCAGCCACACCGCCGATCCAACGGCAAGCAGTCCGACGCTGGCGGCGGCCGACAGGCGCGGGAACAGCAGCATGCAGGCCACGACCGAAACCAGCGCGTACAGGCAGGCGATCAGGCGCCCGGGCCAGGGCGCAGGCAGCTTGCCTTCCTGGCGGTCGAGCAGGGCGGACAGGATCGTCGCCTGCACGCCCAGGCCCGGGCGGCTGGCCGCCAGCGGGGTCTCGACCCGGTCGGCCATGCCCAGCGACGAGGAGCCGACGATTACCAGGCGCCTGGCCGCACTGGCGGGCACGATGCGCTGGGCCAGGATGTCGGCCGCGCTCACCACGGTGTATGCCGACCAGTCGCGCCGGTAGGGTACGCGCATCAAGCCAGTGTCCTCGATTTGCAAGGGACCCTTGCCCGCGCAGCAGTTCACCAGGGCCAGCGCCAGCGCCGGATAGTGGCGGCCATCGAACCGGGTGACGAGCGGCACGCGCCGCAGGGCGCCATCGGGGTCGGGGATGAAACCGATTGCGCCGATGTGCGGCGCCTCGGCCAGGGCAGGGTAGTTGCCGACGTAGCCGGTGGCGGGAATGCCGCTCTTATATAGTGTGGTGGCGCCGCCCAGGCGCCCGTCGCGCACCCGCTGCTGGGCGAAGTCGAAGGCCTGGGCCGGCACCACCGGGCCATGCCGGGCCAGCAGGGCCAGGCGCATGTCCCCTGGCGTGCCGCTGGCGGATGGCAGCACGATGTCGAGGGCGACCCCGCGCGCGCTGTATTCAGTCAGGAGGATCTCGACCAGGTGGGCCAGGCGCTCACGGGGCCATGGCCAGGGGCCGAGTTCGGTCAGCGAGGCCTCGTCGATGTCGACCACCAGGATGCGGGGTTCGGGCGTATCGCTGACTTGCATGCGCAGGAAAGCGTCGCGCAGGCGCTCGTTGGGCAAAAACAACAAATCAACGCCCGTGCGCGCGGCGTTTGCCATGCCGTTGCTTGGCAACGACAGTTGCGCCAGGTTTCCATACTGCGACCACAGGGTCACCAGGAAGGCCAGCGTAGCAATGACCCAGCGTCCGCGGGGTCGGGCTTGTGATCTCGGTTCAGCCACGCGCAGCAGTGTACAGGCGTACTTTCAGTTAAACGAATAGGGCAGTATAACGCGCGTAGTTGCTGCTGTGCATTGTTTTAATTGAACTACTACGAAATGTAATACTTTGGAACGAGCCCATCCTTTCCGATAAAATGTGACAGTCATCACAGAACCGCCTGCTGCCCGCACGGTACATTGGAAGGAAAAGGGGAATCATCTTGCAAAAACTATTACTTACTGCGCTGCTCGTCGGCGCGGCGCATGCGGCCCATGCGGCCGATGCGGGCAAGATCATCTTCGTTGCCGGCAATGCCAAGGCGGGCGAGGCCTCGGCGCGCGAAGGCGCGGCGGTAGCCGAAGGCCAGATGCTCAGCACGGGCGCCGACGGCTTCATCTATGTGAAGACGGTCGACAACGGCCTGTTCATCCTGCGCCCGAACACCAGGGCGCGGATCGTCACCTACCACATCGACCAGAAGAACCCGGCCAACACCCGCATCAAGCTCGAGTTGCTCAGCGGTGTCGCGCGCAGCAAGTCGGGCGAGGCGGTGAAACTGGCGCGCCAGAACTTCCGTTTCAATACCCCGGTGGCGGCGATCGGCGTGCGCGGCACCGATTTTACCGTCTTCACCAATGACGACACCTCGCGCGTGGCCGTGATTTCCGGCGGCGTGGTGGTCAGCGGCTTTTCCGGAGGCTGCCGCCCGGATGGCGCCGGTCCCTGCGAAGGCGAGGCCAGCCGCGAGCTGAGCGCCGCCCAGCGTGGACAGCTGGTGCAGGTGCAGCGCGGCCAGGCTGCCCAGGTCTTGCAGAGCAGCCCCTTGTCGCCGGACCAGGTCTCGCCGCCGCGCGGGGACGAGCCGCTGGCCAAGAGCGTGACCGGGGCCAGCTCGGCGCAAGCCAGCGCCAGCGTGGAAGCAATGAAAAGCGCCGGCTTGAATTCCGCTATTGAAAAGCTGGCGATCGCCAACCCCGCCCCGCCAGCACCACCTGCTCCACCGGTCCCGCCCGGGGTGCCCGTGCCACCGCAGCTGGTCGAGGTGGGTCCAGATTTGCCGGAGCGCACCGCAATCTGGGGACGCTGGCAAACGGTCATGAATCGCTACGCCAGTATTAATTTCTCAGAACTTGGGAAAAGCAACGAATTGCTGGGGCTATACGGCTATTTCGCGCTATTCCGCTCGTCTGGTAAGGATTATGTCGCGCCGAATAACGGTACGGTAGGATTTGGATTGCGTGGCAGCGAAGCTTATGTAACAACCGAATATGGCTTCGGCAGTACCGTCGTCGCACCGGCGACCTTATCCAACGGCAGGCTTACGATCGATTTCGGTGCCCGTACCTTCGAGACAGGCATGGATGTTACTACCTTCACCGACGAGGTCGTCCGCATCCGCTCCGACGGCACCGTCACCGGCGACGGCCGCATGTTCGGCAATGACGCAGGAGGGCGCCATGGCGTGGTCAATCTTCATGGCCTGCTGTCGAACGAGCGCGGCGGTACTGCCGCCACTATTTTCGAAGGCCGACTGGACAACACCAGGACGGTGAATGGCGCAGCCACCTGGCGTTGAGCGTATTGACGGTTCCCGCTAAAAACCCCGGCTGGTCCGGGGTTTTTGTTTGCTTCGAATCACAGTTATTTACATTAATGAATGTGCAAGCGGTCTATATGTAATAGCAAGCAAATTGACTCTTTTTTTGTAAAATCTTTAATAAATTTCATTTGTAACGCGTAGATTCTGGTCGAATTGTATGGATTTTGTCGATTTATGAAAAAACTTTGTCGGGAATGTGATGGTCGTCACATATTGGCCGGCTGCCTTCTGTCATGATGCGGTCCGTTGGGCTTACAGGTGTGAAATCTGCACTCTGCAACTTTGATTCAACACTCGATCGATCGAACTTTCTTTTTTGGAGCAATACATGGCAATCGTCACCGCACACGTTCAGGCTGTTCAGCAACTGTACGTCGCTTATTTCAACCGTCCGGCTGACTACGCTGGCCTGGACTACTGGACCAACGTTGTCGCAGCTCAAAAAGGCTCGACCACCGCTGTGTCGGCTGCTTTCGCTGCCGAAGCAGAATACAAGACTGCCTTCGCAGGCATGACCAACGCACAGATCGTCAATCAGGTGTACCAGAACCTGTTCGGCCGCGCTGCTGAGACCGCTGGCCAAACCTACTGGGCTGACCTGATGACCTCGGGCAAGATCACCATCGACAAAGTCGTCGCTGAAATCGCCAAGGGTGCACTGACCACCGACGCAGAAGCCTATGAAAACAAGGTTTCGGGCGCAAGCGCCTTCACCGCCCAGCTGGATACGGTTGCTGAACAGAACGGTTACCGCGGCGCCGACGCGAACGCCCAGGCTAAAGCATTCATCACCAGCATCACCACCGACGCATCGCTGGAAGCAGCTGTTGCTCCTGTGGCCCTGGCCACCACGGTGACCAAGGTCGTCGCCGCCGGTACCCCATTCACCGTCGTAGGCGCCCTGCAAAGCCTGGACGCTGCAGTCGCGGCCAAAGCGTCGTTCCTGGTCACCGCTGACGGCGACGGCAAAGCTACCACCAGCGCCACCGATCTGACGCTGAAAGCGTCGGTCGATGCAGCTGCCCTGAAGGTCAAGGAGCTGCTGGGTACGCCAGCTGCTGGCGACGCCATCGAAACCATCTACGCCGACGGTTCGGCTGCAGTCAAGGCCGCCATCATCGCCGACCAGCAAGCCGCCAACGCCAAAGCCCTGGCCGACGCGCAAACTGCCGCCAACACCGCCAACGGCAATGTCGCCAAGGTCGCTGGCCTGCAGTCGGCAATCGCTAACGCAGCCGCTGCCGTGACCGCAGAAACCGCCGCCAAGGCAACCCAGAAGGCCGCCGGCATCGATCTGGCAACCAAGCTGGCGACCTACAATGCAACCAACGGCGCTAGCGCGACCGTTGCTGCCGACGGTACCGTCACCGGCCTGATCGCCCTGAACAGCAGCGGCGCACTGGTGCTGGCATCGGGCGTGACCGAAACCTCGAAGCCAGGTGTGACCGCGCTGCTGAACGCATCGATCGCCCAGGAAGCCGCTGACGCGAGCGTGATCAAGGCAGGCAACTTGGTGACCGTGACCCAGAACACCGTCGACTACCTGGACACCACCAGCGCCGAGAAGACCGAACTGACCGACCTGAAGGCGCAGTTCGTCGATGTCACGGTCGCTGCTGGCGCACTGCCGACCGAAGCCCAGATCGCCGAGCAACTGGCCATCTTCAAGGCCAAGGACACCACCACCTCGAGCACCTTCGAAACCTTTGAAGCTGCCGTGAACGCGTTCTACGCACAGACCGACGCTGGCGACAACCCGCTGGTCGAAGCAATGACTGCCGCCACCGCAGCAGTGACCACCGCGAACACCAACATCAAGAACTTCAACGATGCCCTGGCAGCACTGGCCAAGGCTGAAGCCCTGGTCGTGCAGAGCGATGCACTGCAAGTGGCCGTGACTGCCGCCAACAACGCCTTTACCACCCGTAACTACGTCATCAACAACGTTGATACCGCGTCGGAAATCGGTTCGTCGTCGTCGGACATCTTCAAGGCAGTTGGCGCGGATGGCAAGCTGATCACCACTGTCAACGCGGAAATCAACCTGTTCAACCTGCAGGGCGTCGACCAGCTGTTCATCGGCTCGGCCTACACCCTGAACCGTGGCGCACTGACCACCGGTAACAACGCTGTCCTGGAAGCCTTCGTGACCCAGAGCGGTTCCAACACCGTGATCTCGCTGGAGAAGTCGGTGTTCGGTTCGAGCGCTGCTACCCCGGAAGTCGTCACCATTACCCTGATCGGCGTGGACGCAACCACCATCCAGCTGAACAACGGCATCATCACCTCGGTCGCTCCGACCGTCTAAGTAAGCTGCCTGGGCAACCAGGCTGATTACTGAAGAGCAAAACCCCGTCTTCGAAAGAAGGCGGGGTTTTTACATTCCGACGCAGCTTTGCCACAATTGCGTTACTACAGTAACAATTAAATGTGACGTGCGTCACAAATTCTAAGCATTTTCGTTCATAATATGAGAGCATTCAATTTCCAACAAGAAGTACTTCGAGTAGTAATCACTGCGCTTCCAAGCCACCGTAGACCATATGACCAAATTCCTGGATCCACAAACTGAAATCGGCCGTGCCCTCCTGGCGTTCAAGCAGACGTTCTGGACCATTGGCGTCTTCAGCGCCATCATCAACCTGATGATGCTCGTGCCTTCCCTCTATATGCTCCAGGTCTATGACCGGGTGCTGGCCAGCCGCAACGAGATTACCCTGCTGATGCTGACCTTGCTGATGCTGGGCGCTTACCTATTCATGGGGGGGCTGGAGCTGATTCGTTCCTTCGTACTGGTGCGTGTCGGGGCGCGATTCGACATGATGCTCAACAAGCGTGTCTACACTGCCTCGTTCGAACAGAACCTGAAGCAGGCTGGCGGTAATGCCGGTCAGACCCTGAACGACCTGACCAACCTGCGCCAGTTTCTCACCGGGAATGCCTTGTTCGCCTTCTTCGACGCGCCGTGGTTCCCGATCTATCTGTTCGTGATCTTCATGTTCCAGCCTTCGCTGGGCCTGTTCGCCCTGTGCGGCACCATCATCCTAGTGATCCTCGCCTATGTGAACGAGCGAGTGACCAAGAATCCGCTGTCCGAAGCCAATACGATGGCGATCTCCGCCAGCACCCTGGCGACCAACAACCTGCGCAATGCCGAGGTGATCGAGTCGATGGGCATGTTGCCCAACCTGATCGGGCGCTGGTTCAAACTGCACGGCAAGTTCTTGAATTTGCAGGCGGAAGCGAGCCAGAAGGCCGGCACCATTGGTGCCGTTACCAAATTCTTCCAGACCGCCTTGCAGTCGCTGGTACTCGGCTTCGGCGCCTTGCTGGTCCTCGAAAACAAGATTACGCCGGGCATGATGATTGCCGCTTCAATCCTAGTGGGCCGTACGCTGGCGCCGGTGCAGCAGGTGATCGGCGTCTGGAAGAGCTGGGCGAGCACGCGCAGCGCTTTCGACCGCCTGACCAAGCTGCTGGAAGCCAATCCTGCACGCCCGGCCGGCATGGCGCTGCCTGCACCGCAGGGCCAGCTGGTGCTGGAAGGTGTCACTGCCTCGCCACCGGGGATGCGCAATCCAGTGGTGAGGAACGTGTCTTTCGGCATCAATCCTGGCGACGTGCTGGGCGTGATCGGCCCTAGCGGTTCCGGCAAGTCGACCCTGGCTCGCCTGCTGGTCGGTGTCTGGCCTGCCATGATGGGCAAGGTGCGCCTGGATGGCGCCGACATCTACAGCTGGAACAAGGCCGAGCTCGGTCCTTATATGGGCTACCTGCCGCAAGACATCGAGTTGTTCAGCGGCACCGTGAGCGAAAACATTGCCCGCTTTGGCGACGTGGATCCGGAAAAGGTCGTGCAGGCGGCCAAGCGCGCAGGTGTGCACGACATGATCCTGCATTTCCCGGAAGGTTACGATACGCGCCTGGGAGACGGCGGCGCGGGCCTGTCGGGTGGGCAGAAGCAGCGCTTGGGCCTGGCGCGCGCCATGTATGGCGATCCGTCGCTGATCGTGCTCGACGAGCCGAATTCGAACCTGGACGAAGCCGGCGAAGCGGCGCTGACTGCTGCCGTGAGCGACCTGCGCCAGCGCGGTAAGACGATTGTCCTCATTACCCACCGTCCAAGTGCGATCGGCATCACCACCAAGCTGCTCTTGATGCGTGAAGGCGCCGTCCATATGTTCGGCCCGACCGCGCAAGTGCTGGCGGCCCTGCAGGAAGCCAATGCCAAGGCCTTGCAGGCTGCGCAGGTGCAGGCGGCCCAGGCCGCCCAGGCCGCGGCCGCCGGCAAGCCGCAGCCAGAAAGCGCCCAGGAAACGCAGTCGGAAGTTACTAGCGGAGAGACCAAATAATGAAGTTGTTGAAGAACCAAGCAACCGAGGTTGTTGCCCATGACGCCTCGCCCCTGGAAGTGAACACCGATGCGCGTGCGTTCAGCCGGCTCGGCTGGATCATCGTCCTGGTCGGTGTCGGCGGGTTCCTGCTGTGGGCCTTGCTGGCGCCGCTGGACAAGGGCGTGCCCTTGAGCGGCACCGTGGCCAAGGAATCGAATCGCCAGGCGGTGCAGCACCAGTCCGGCGGTACCGTCCAGGAACTGCTGGTGCGTAATGGCGACGTGGTCAAGGCCGGCCAGACCCTGGTGCGCATGAATTCGGTGATGGCCAAGTCTGGCGTGCAAGCGACCGAGAGCCAGTACCTGGCTGCGCTTGCAGCCGAAGCGCGCCTGTCGGCCGAGCGCGATGGACGCAAGCAGATCACCTTCCCTCCGGAGCTGGAAAAGCGCCGCAACGAACCACAGGTTGCTGACCTGATCAGCCTGCAAAATGCGCTGCTGTCGTCGCGCCAGGCCTCGCTGCAAAGCGAAATCGGTGCGCTGGACGAAAGCATTGCCGGCTTGAAGCTGCAAATTCGCGGTCTGGAAGAATCGCGCAACAGCAAGAAGGAGCAAGTCGCCTTCCTGAAAGAGCAGCTGGGCGGTATGCGTGACCTGGCCAAGGAAGGTTATGTCGCGCGAAACCGCCTCCTCGAACTGGAACGTACCTATGCGCAGCTGGGCGGATCGATTTCCGAGGACATCGGCAATATCGGGCGCTCGCAGCGCCAGGTGACCGAGCTTACTCTGCGAAAAATGCAGCGCATGCAAGACTACCAGAAGGAAGTGCGCACCCAGCTGTCGGATGTGCAACGCGAGGCCCAGGGCCAGGGCGCGCGCCTGCAGGCGCAGAACTTCGAGCTGTCGAATGTCGAAGTCAAGTCGCCGGCTGACGGCACTGTCGTCAACCTGGCCGTCTTCACCAACGGCGGCGTGGTCGCGCCGGGCTTCAAGATGATGGATATCGTACCGACCAACGATGCGCTCGTGGTCGAAGGCCAGCTGCCGACCAACCTGGTGGACAAGGTGTATGCCGGACTGAAGGTCGAACTGATGTTCTCGGCCTTTAATACTAACCGCACGCCGCATATCGAAGGCGAAGTCGTGAGCGTAGCGGCCGACCGTAACGTGGAGGAGCGTACCGGCATGCCGTATTACGTCGTGCATGTAAAGGTAACTCCGGCAGGCACCAGGAAAATTGCCCAGCACAAGATGGACATCCGGCCGGGCATGCCCGTGGAATTGTTCGTCAAGACCGGCGAGCGCACCATGATGAACTATCTGCTCAAGCCGCTGATGGACCGTGCCCAGACGTCGATGAGCGAGGACTGATATGCGCCCAACCATCACGATCCGTAACCGAAAGGCGAGCGTGCGCGCCGGCATACTCGCAGTGTTGCTGGCCGCTACCGGCGGCGCCGGCGCAGTTACACTGCAGCAGGCCTTCGACGCCGCCATCAAGCACGACCCGGTGTTCAGGATGCGCTTTTACGAGAACGAGTCGGGCAAGGAAAATCGCATCCTGGGCCGCGCACAGCTGCTGCCCCAAATCGCGGCGAATTACAACTACGGCAAGAATGTGGCCGATCAAGAATACCTGCGATTGGGCCTGATCCCGACCACCGATCACCCGAAATACACCAGCCGCTCGGCCGTGGTCCAGTTGCGCCAGCCGCTGCTCAACATGGAAGCGATCGCGCGCTACCGCCAGGGCAAGGTGCAGTCGGCGCAAAGCGAGGAGGCCTACGAGGCTGGCATCGACGAGGTGTCGATTCGCGTCGTAACCGCCTACCTCGACGTGCTGTTCGCCCAGGACCAGCTGGCGCTGGCCCGGGTCCAGCGCGATGCCAATGTAGAGAGCCAGAAGGTCAACCAGCGCCTGTTCGAAAAAGGCGAGGGTACCAAGACCGACATGCTGGAAACCCAGGCCAGGCTGGACCTGGCCGAAGCGCAGTTGATCGAGTCGCAGGACAACCTGCTGGCGGCGCGCAACACGCTGCACGGCGTGATCGGGATGGATCCTGGCGAGCTGGACCAGTTAGGCGACAATTTCCGTCCTCCCGAGCTGAACCCGGCCTCGTTTGAGGACTGGCGCAAGCTGGCGCTCGAGCGCAATAACGTGCTGGCTGCGTCCCGGCTGGCGGCCGAGAATGCACGCCTCGACATCAGCCGCAACCGGGCCGGACATTATCCGCGCATCGACTTCGTCGGCGTCTACAGCAAGAACGACAGCGAATCCATCACCAACCTGAACCAGCAGCAGACTAACCGCCAGCTGGGCTTGCAGGTGAACATCCCGATCTACCAGGGCGGGGCGATCAATGCGGCCACGCGCCAGGCAGCGGCAGGGTATGGACGTGCCCAGGCAGAGCTGGAAGCGCGCACCAATGAAGTCGTCGTCGAGTTGCGAAAAGCCCACAGCCTAGTAGCGAGTAGTGCCCGCAAGATAGATGCGCTGATCAAGGCGGTCGATTCCGGCAAGCTGCTGATGAAAGCCACGGAGCAATCCATCAAGGGCGGTGTCCGCATCAACCTCGACCTGCTCAATGCCCAGCAACAGTTGTTCACCAGCCAGCGCGACCTGGCCCAGGCCCGCTACTCCTACCTCGTGGGGCTGATGCGCCTGCGCGCCGCCGCCGGCACGCTGCAGTCGGACTCGGTACGCGAGATCGCCGCCTACTTCCGTTAAGCCGGAGCAAGCATCGAACGCTCGATGCTTGCTTCGCGTCATCGTCTCGCAAGTTGATTTATCTTTCAGGAAATATCGCCTAAAAGCAAGTAACTGCGCACTGTTCAGCAATCCGTACCACGAATCGCCAACCTGTTGTAGCATCGATTTTCCAACCACATGGAGGTCGATATGGCAGACGCTAACACCACCGCGGTACAGAAACTCTATATTTCCTACTTCAGCCGCCCGGCTGATGCCGCGGGCCTCACATACTGGACAGGCGCCCTGTCCGCCAACCCGAACGCCCTGCAGGAACTGTCACGCCAGTTCTCGATTTCGCAGGAATACCGCACCACGTATGCGGGGCTGGACAACCGCGCCAAGGTGGTCGAGGTCTACGACAACCTGTTCAGCCGTGCGGCGGAAACGGCCGGGGTCGACTACTGGGCCAACCTCCTCAACAACAACCAGTTCACCATCGACACCATGGTGACTGAGATCGCTGCAGGCGCTCAAGACAACGACCGGGTGGCATTCAACGGCAAGGTGGCGGCCGCAAGCGTATTTACCGCGCGCCTCGACCTGCCGGCCGAAAAGACCGCATACTCAGGCGCGGCGGCGAACAAGATCGCGGTGGACTGGATTGCTACCATCAAGGACCTGATGACGGGCGCAATGGCCCAGGATATCGGGGTGGTGGATGGTGTAATCGCGCAGATCGTAGGAAGCGGGCCGTCGGGAATCGACGACGCAGGTTTCTTTGTCTGAGAACATGCGCGGACCTGGCGTCCGCGCCCACTGAAATATTATTTCAAACGCAGCGTCGCGTTGAAAGAAAATTTCAGAGTTGGTGTGCCGGGCCTGCGCCGCCGGCTTCGTTCGCGGAACGGAGCGCCGGCGCGCAGTGCGGGCACGATTCGCCGTAGACATAGTCCGGCGACAATTGCTGGCGCGGCGTGACCACCGCGCGGCAGGCAAAGCACTGCACGGTTTCGGTCGGCTCGAGCTTCGGGTTGAGGGCGGTGCGGTAGTCGAATACGAAACAGTCGCCGGTATAGTGCTCGCCGCCGACTTCCTCGAAATACTTCAAGATGCCGCCGTCGAGCTGGAACACGCGCTCGTAGCCGATTTCCTTCATGTGGATCGCCGCCTTTTCGCAGCGGATACCGCCGGTGCAGAAGGTCACGACCGTCTTCCCGGCGAGCTCGTCCTTGTGTTTCGCCGCCACTTCCGGGAATTCGGTGAACTTGTCGATGCGGTAGTCGAGCGTGTTGTTGAAGGTGCCGACGTCGACTTCAAACGCATTGCGCGTTTCCATCATCACCACCGGCACGCCCTCGTCGTCATGGCCCGCATCCAGCCAGCGCTTGAGCGTGGTCGGATCGACCGCTGGCGCGCGCCCGAGTTCCGGCTTGATGAGCGGCATGCGCATCGTGATGATTTCCTTCTTGATCTTTACCAGCATGCGCTTGTGCGACTGCTCGCTGGACAGGCTTTCCTTCACCTCCAGGTCCGCCAGGCGCGCGTCGCTGCGCACCCAGGCCAAGTACTGGTCGATGTGTTCGCGCGTCCCCGACAGGAACATGTTGATGCCTTCCGGCGTCAGCAGGACAGTACCCTTCAGCCCGAGCTCGTTGCACAGCGCCTGGTATTGCGGGCGCAGGTCGTCGAGGTTTTCGAGGGTGATGAATTTGTAGGCGGCGATGTTGACGAATTGGGCTGCGGAGGACATGGCAGGAAGCTTGACAAGACAGGCCGATATTATAAGCCAGCCGCGGCCTTTCGCGGCGATTCCCCCGGGGAAGCTGCCGGGATTGGCATTACAATACGTGGTTTTGTACAACAGGGCGGCCGCGCCCGGCCAGGGACCACATGCATTCGCTGAACATCCAGTACAACCCGCGCCTCGACCAGCTGCGCTGGCTTGCCGCGTCCCTGGTCTTCCTGTTCCACTTCCACCTCGAATACCGCGGCCTGGGCGCGCCCGGGCTCACCAGCCCATGGTGGGCCTTGATCACCGAAGGGCATACGGGGGTCGGCCTGTTCTTCACGCTGTCGGGCTTCCTGTTCATGCAGATCGCGCTGCACCAGGGGCAGATCGTCTACCGCGATTTCCTGCGCAACCGTCTGCTGCGCATCCTGCCGCTCTACCTGGTGATCTTCCTGCTGGCGACCTCGATCGGCCGCGACAAGTTCGCGCCGCAAGACCTGCTCTATCTGTTCGCCTCGAACCTGGGGCTGGCGCCCACCTCCGGCACCGTGATCACCGGCGCGGCGTGGACCATCTCGCTGGAATTCCTGTTCTATATGGTGTTCCCGTTCCTGGCGCGCTTCACGATGGAGCGCGGCATGATCTATCTCGGCGGCTGGCTGGTGCTGCTGGCCTTCTTCAAGGTGGCCGCCTACACCGTCAATGACAACAGCACGCTGATGTATTTCTCCACCTGGGTCGGCCGCTTCGACCAGTTCCTGATCGGCATGGCCGCCGCCATGCTCCACGCGCGCTGGCACCGGCAGTTGGCCCGCCTTGCCCCGGTGCTGCTGGTGGCCGCAGTCGCCCTGGTGATGGGGGACACCGCCTGGATGCACCGCGTCGCGCCGTTTGGCGCCACGCCGAAGTCCGGGTTCTGGGTGTTCTGGTCGATGCTGGAAAGCGCCGGCTGGGCCGCGCTGATCCTGGCCTGGGTCTCGTTCGCGCCGCGCCTGCCGGGCGTGATCGAACGCGCGCTCAGCCAGGGCGGCAAGGTCAGCTTCTCGTTCTACCTGCTGCACATGGCCCTGCTGCACATCCTGGCCCAGCGCATCGGCCTGGTCAGCCCGACCGGCACGCCCTGGGTCGACGCCGCCATCATGCTGGCCGTCGCCTACGGCGCTACCTGGATGCTCTCGACCCTGTGCTACCACATCGTCGAGGAACCTTTCCTGCGCATGCGGCGCAGCTATGGGGCCGGGCGCGAAGCCACCGCGCCCGGCAAGGCCCGTGTCTCGTAACAATCAACTTCAGGGTCAGGTCTGACATTCGGACACGAGCCCAGCCTTACCCCAGTTGAGCCCGTGTCCGAATGTCAGACCTGACTCCGATTTTGCGATTTTGCCGCGCGCGAGACAGCCGCATTGGCGAAGGCAGCCGGCCGAGATGTGACATCCCCTGTGAGGAGAGGTTTCCAAGATTTAACATTCGTTGTAAAAATGCATTTACATTCTATCTTCATAGAATTAATGCTGCATTGAAAGTTGCGATAAATTAAAATTCGCCCTTTGCTCTTTTGATAAAAAGAGTTTTGCGAATTTTTACGGCTCCTTCTCGATGAACCTTATTCCACGTAGCGCTGCCCTGATCCTTGCCCTCCTGCTGGCAGGATGCGGAGGCCCCGATTCCGTCAACAGCAAGGCCGACCGTTCCGACCTGGCCGGCACCTCCCTCGGCGCGCCCGGCACGGGACAAGTGGCCGGAGGTGGCGGCGCTTCGACCGGGCCGACGACCCAGCTGCTGGTCAATCCCGGTTTCGAAGGCAGTACCGGATGGCAGGCCACGGCCGACGTGCTGACGATGGACCCCGAGTTCTCGTTCCAGGGCACCGGCTTTGCCTACCTGGCCGGCTACAACAACGCCAACGACGTGGTGTACCAGGACGTCGCCATCCCAGCCGGTGCCACCTCCGCGATCCTGCGCTACTGGTATGGCATCACTGCGAGCGACGCGGCCAACCTGGCGCCGGGTGGCGACAAGATGACGGTGGAAGCAGTCGATCCAGCCACCGGGCGCGTGCTGTCGGCACTGGCCGTGCACAGCAACGCGGTACTGAATACCTCATGGACCCAGAGCCCCGGGGTCGAGCTCGCGGCCTACCAGGGCAAGACCATCCGCCTGCGTTTCACCGGCACCAGCGATGGGGCGGGCGTCAGCCATATCCTGCTCGATGACGTGACCTTGAGCGCCGCCGTGCCGGCCACGCCGGCCCCGAGCCCCGTGCCTGCGCCCGGGGCAGCGCAGTCCATGAGCTTCCCGACCAACCGCAGCGCCTACACCATCAACCTGTCGGCCAACGGCCAGATCGTGATCGTGGACGCCGCGGGCCGCACCCAGTCGCCGATCGCCGGCACCAAGCGCCTGAATTTCCTCGATTCGACCGTCGCCCTGGACCTGGACGGCGTGCCGGGCCAGGTCTACCGCATCTACCAGGCCGCCTTCAACCGCCAGCCGGACATGGAAGGCCTGGGCTACTGGATCGACCTGGCCGAGCGCGCGCCGCTGTCGCTGGACGCAGTCGCCGGCGGTTTCGTGGGCAGCGCCGAGTTCCGCGACCGCTACGGTAACCTGGACAACAAGGCCTTCGTCGAGCGCGTCTACCAGAACGTGCTGCACCGCCTGCCCGATGCGGCCGGCCTGGCCTTCTTCGTCGGGCACCTGAACACCGGCGCCATGACCCGCACCGCGGTCATGACCTCGTTCTCGGAATCGAAGGAAAACAAGGACCAGGTGCTGCCGCTGATCCAGCGCGGCATCGCCTACAAGCTGCCCGCCGCCTCGTGCAAGGCCGGCGAAGTGCTGGCCAATAACGCATGCGTGGCCAAGCTGGCCGTGGTGTCGATGGACCCGCCCAATGGCGCGATCAATGTCGCCACGCTGACGAGCCTGATGGCCGGCTTCAATTCTCCGCTGGCGGCCGTTTCCCATCTCAACAACGGCAAGATCACCATCTCGCCGGCGCTGCCGGGCCGCATGGAGCAGGTGAACGGCAACGCGTGGAGCTATGGCTGGCCGCAGGGACAGGCCGAGAACCTGCAACTGCGCCCGAACACCCGCTACACGATCACCCTGCAGCAGGGCTTGCAGGCGGCATCGGGCGCCACGCTCGATGCGCCGGTCACCTGGTCGTTCACGACCACTGCCAGCTGCTCGACCGGAACGCTGCAAAACGGCGTCTGCGTGGCCCCGCCAAGCAGCTGCCCGTCGGGTCAGGTGCTGAGCAACGGCGCCTGCGTGCCGTCGAGCGGGACGCCGAACCCGACCCCGACGCCGAACCCGACCCCGTCGCCGCCGTACACCGGCCCGGCGCCGACCGGCTGTCCTTATCCGCTGACCGTGGTGGGCAATGTCTGCACCAAGGGCACCACGCCGGCCAACTACCTGAACATCGTCGCCACCAGCCCGGCCTACGGCACCGTCCTGCGCAGCGCCCCGGCCTTCGGCGCCGGCGTGGCCCGCACCGTGTCGATTACCTTCGACAAGGACGTCAATCCGGCCACCGTGGGCTCGACCGCTTTCGTCGTGAGGAACGAGTCGATGGGACGGCAGTTCCAGGGCACGATCGCGGTCGCGGGACGCACCGTGAGCTTCACCACGACTTCGACCACCGGCTTCCCGCCGGACAGCTACACCATTACGCTCAACAGCCAGATCAAGGATACCGGCGGGCGTTCGCTGCCGGTGCCCTCGCTGACCGTGTACTTCCATGTGGCCGGCGACCTGACGGTCTATCCGCAACCGGGCATCGTCGATGTCCCGCCTGAATCGCCGGTCTCGGTGGTGTTCAGGGAAGGTGTCGCGGTGGATGCGAATTCGATCAACGCGAACACGCTGAAAGTGGTCAACCTGAACAACGGCGCCCAGGTGAGCGGCAGGTTCGAGATCCGTTCCGACCAGGTGCGCTTCCGTCCCGACCTGATGGCCTCCTACACCTGGTACGAGGTCACCTTGAGCACGGGCGTGCGTACGACCAGCGGCACGCCGCTGTCGAGCGAATTCAAGTGGAGCTTCCGCACCTCGTCGGCCCCGTTCGTGCCGTATCCGGACCCGACGCCGTCGCCCAACCCGACCCCGACCCCGACGCCAACGCCGACCCCGACCCCGACGCCCACTCCGACGCCGACCCCGCCGCCAACGTCGGGCGGTGTGCCCGACAAGGACGGCTGCTATACCCCGCAGCGCAATCCGTCCTGCCTGGCCAGTGCGGCGAGAATGGAAGGCACCAATTACATTGTCACCTACACCAACAACTGTATTGCCCACGTGTTCGCCCGGTTCTGTAACAAACGGCAGAACGGCACCAACTTCTGCGGTGCGGCCGGCATCGACAAGGGACAGTCGACCTCGTGGTCGACGATCAACGGGTCGAACGGGACCTTCGCGTTCACCGGCTCGTCCATTCCGAACAAGGACTTTGTCTGCTCGGGCAAGGATCCGGTGATGACGAAGTACAAGCAGGATTATCCGGACTGATCTGGCGGGTTCGGATGTGTGGGATGGGCTCTCTTGCCCATCCTCCGATGCTTAAACGCAACGACTTCACCGCCAGCCCATCGCCCGGCCGGGGTAAAATGTCGGCATGACTTCCCCGACTTTTACCCACCTGCGCATCCACTCCGAATACTCGATCGTCGACGGCCTTGTCCGTATTGACGACCTGGTCGGGGCGGCCGCAAAGGACAAGCAGCCGGCGCTGGCCGTGACCGATCTGGCCAACATGTTTTGCCTGGTGCGCTTCTACAAGGCGGCGCGCGGGAAGGGGATCAAGCCGATCGTCGGCGTCGACGCCTGGATCACCAACGACGACAACCGCGACAAGCCTTCGCGCCTGCTGATCCTGGCCAAGAACCACACCGGCTACCTGCAGCTGTGCGACCTGCTTTCCAAAGCCTGGCTCACCAACCAGTGGAAGGGCCGCGCCGAGATCCGCGCCGAGTGGCTCGAAGCCCTCGCCACCAGCACCTCCACCCTGGAACCGGACGCGCCGCAGGACAATGCCCTGATCGTGCTGTCGGGCGCCGGCTTCGGCGACATCGGCCAGGCCATCGATCAGGGCGATATCGTGCGCGCCGAACGCGCCGCCGAGCGCTGGGCCGCCCTGTTCCCGGGCCACTTCTACATCGAGATCCAGCGCGCCGGCCAGCCCAACCAGGAGCAGCAGGTGCGCCATTCAGTGGCGCTGGCGGGCCGTCTCGGCCTGCCGGTGGTGGCGACCCACCCGGTGCAGTTCATCAGCAAGGACGAATTCATCGCCCACGAGGCGCGCACCTGTATCGCCGAAGGCGAGATGCTGGCCAACGCCAAGCGCGTGCGCCGCTTCAACGAAGAGATGTGCTTCAAGTCGCAGGACGAAATGGCGGAACTGTTCGCCGACCTGCCGGGCGCGCTCGCCAATTCGGTGGAAATCGCCAAGCGCTGCAACGTCACCCTCACGCTGGGCAAGCCGCAGCTGCCCGATTTCCCCACGCCCGACGGCATGAGCATCGGCGACTTCCTGATCGCCGAGACCAAAAAAGGCCTGGAAGAACGCCTGGTCCAGCTGTATCCCGACCCTGGCAAGCGCGAAGCCGAGCGTGCGCGCTACGAGGCGCGCCTCGAGTTCGAGAACAACACCATCATCAACATGAAGTTCCCGGGCTACTTCCTGATCGTGGCGGAGTTCATCCAATGGGGCAAGAACAACGGCGTGCCGATCGGCCCGGGCCGCGGCTCGGGTGCGGGCTCGCTGGTGGCGTATGCGCTCAAGATCACCGACCTCGATCCGCTGAAATACAACCTGCTGTTCGAGCGCTTCCTGAACCCTGAACGCGTCTCGATGCCCGACTTCGACATCGACTTCTGCCAGGAAAAGCGCGAACTGGTCATCCAGCACGTGAAGGACTTGTACGGCCGCGACGCGGTCTCGCAGATCGCCACCTTCGGCACCATGGCCGCGAAAGGCGCGATCCGCGACGTCGGCCGCGTGCTCGATTTCGGCTACAACTTCTGCGACGGCATCTCGAAACTCATCCCGTTCAAGCCGGGCAAGCAGGTGTCGATCGCCGAGGCGATCGAAGAAGAACCGCTGCTGAAAGAACGGCTGGAAAACGAAGAAGAGGTCAAGCAGCTGCTGGAGCTGGCGCAGCAGGTCGAGGGCATCACCCGCAACATCGGCATGCACGCCGGCGGCGTGCTGATCGCGCCGGGCAAGCTCACCGATTTCTGCCCGCTGTATTCGCAAAGCGGCGACACCGGCGTGGTCTCGCAATACGACAAGGATGACGTGGAGGCCGTGGGCCTGGTCAAGTTCGACTTTTTGGGACTGACGACGCTCACCATCCTGGACCGCGCGGTGAACTACATCCGCGCGCTCGATCCGGTGGATGCCGGCTTCAACCTCGAGACCCTGCCGCTGAACGACCGGCCTTCGTACAAGCTGCTGTCGGACGCGAAGACCGTCGCGATCTTCCAGCTGGAGTCGCGCGGCATGCAGGGCATGCTGAAAGATGCGCGTCCCGACCGCTTCGAGGACATCATTGCGCTGGTCGCGCTTTACCGTCCGGGCCCGATGGACCTGATCCCCGACTTCTGCAAGCGCAAGCACGGCGAGAAGTTCGATTATCCCGATCCGCGCACCGAGTCCATCCTGTCCGAGACCTACGGCATCATGGTCTACCAGGAGCAGGTCATGCAGATGGCGCAGATCGTCGGCGGCTATTCGCTCGGCGGCGCCGACATGCTGCGCCGCGCGATGGGCAAGAAGAAGGCCGAAGAGATGGCCGAGCACCGCGAGATCTTCCGCGCCGGTGCGGCGAAAGACGGCTTGAGCACCGCCAAGGCCGACGAGATCTTCGACCTGATGGAGAAGTTCGCGGGCTACGGCTTCAACAAATCTCACGCGGCCGCGTATGCGCTGCTGTCGTACCACACGGCCTATCTGAAGGTGCACCACACCGCCGCGTTCATGGCAGCCAACATGTCGCTGGCCATGGAAGACACCGACAAGATCAAGATCCTGGTCGAGGACGCGCTGGACGTCTGCAAGCTCACGCTGCTGCCGCCGGACGTCAACGAATCGCAGTTCCGCTTCACGCCGGAAGGCCAGCCGAAATCCGTCACCGGCAAGCAGGTGAGCAACATCCGTTACGGCCTGGGCGGCGTGAAGGGCGCGGGGCAGGGCGCGATCGAAGCGATCATCGCCGCGCGCACCGAGGGTGGTAAGTTCAAGGACCTGTTCGACTTCTGCCTGCGCGTGGACCGCAAGCAGATCAACCGCCGCACCATCGAATCCCTGATCCGCGCCGGCGCCATGGATTGCTTCGGCGTCGACCGCGCGATTTTGCTGGCCTCGGTGGGCTTCGCGATGGAAGCGGCGGGCCAGGCCGCCGCCGCCGCCAACCAGGTCAGCCTGTTCGGGGGCGATGACTCCGACCTGGTCGCGCCACCGGAATACGTGAAAGCCACGCCCTGGACCGACCGCCAGAAGCTGGCCGAAGAAAAGATCGCGCTCGGCTACTACCTGTCCGGCCACATGTTCGACTCGTATGCGGGCGAGGTGCGGCGCTTTGCCAAGACCAAGCTGAAAGACCTGGAGCCTTCGCGCGACCCGCGCATGCTGTGCGGCGTGATCACCGGCGTGCGCACCCAGATGACCCAGCGCGGCAAGCTGCTGATCGTCTCGCTCGACGACAAGACCGGCGTCGTCGAAGTCACCGTCTACAGCGAACTGCTGGAGCAGAACAAGAACATCTTCAAGGAAGACGAGTTCCTGCTGGTGGTCGGCAAGGTGTCCGAAGACCGCTTCAACGGCGGCCTGCGCATCACCGCCGAAAAAGCCTATGACATCGCCGCGGCGCGCATCCAGTATGGCTTCAAGCTGGAGATGGATGTGGACACCAACCTGAACCTGGCCAAGCTGGCCGAGGTCTTGCAGCCGCATCGCCAGCAGGACGGCATGCCGGTGAGCTTGCGCATCAAGCCGCAGGGGATCGAGGCCGTGCTGCAATTGGGTGATGAATGGCGCGTGGCGCCGTCGGATACGCTCAAGCAGCAGCTGGAGCTTGTGGTGGGGGCCAAAGACGTCGCGGTCGAATACTGACCTTTGCGCAGCCTCAGCGCAGCAGGGGCGCCGCGTCGACGACGCGCACGTCGTGCATCTGGTGCAGGTAGGCTTCCAGGTAGCCCTTGTGCGAGGCTCCGACGAGCACCAGTATGCGGATACCGGGCTGCATGCCCAGCAGCTCGCGGATGTTCGCCGCCATGCGCAGGTTGCGGGTTTCCCAGTAGCCGAGATAGTTGCGGCCGAAGCGTTGGGGCGAAGGCTCCTCGAGCGCCGCGCCAAAATCGCTGTCGAAGGCCAGCTTCGCTTCCCCTGGTGCGTTGGCGGCGCGGTACATCGCCAGCACGTCTTCGGGCGTCCCAAGGCGCGCCCGCAGCGCCTCGTCGTTGCGGCGGCGCTGTGCGGTCGCCGGGTTGTCCCAGGCCTTCATGATCGCCTCGCCGGCGGCCTTCTGGTCCGGGCTCTCGCTGTCCGCGGTGTGGTCATCCATCGGGTAGACGCGCTCGTGGCCCAGGCGCGCCGCCAGCCGGGCGGCGATCAGGTAGCTTTCGTTGCGCTGGCCGGCCTGCTTGTTCAGGCGCTCGACCAGCGCCGTGTCGAGGCCATCGCCTGCGCGGCGCTCGGCCTCGGGCAGGCGCAACCACTGCACCAGCGCCGAGGCGCGCTCGCCGCCGGCCAGGAACACGGCCGCCAGCTGGCGACGCTGCGCGGGGGAGGGCGCCGCGGGCCAGGCGGCCAGCAGGCGTTCGGCCTGCGCCGTCGCGGCAGGCACGTCCAATCCGGTCGCCGCTTTGGCGGGCGCCGGGTCCCAGCAATACGACTTGACCGTGTCCTGGTAGCGCTGCGGATAGCGCCGCAGATAATCGCACTGGGCGCCCGACAGGTCTTCCACGGCGATCGCTTGCGGGCGCCATCCGGCCAGCCGGTCGTGGAGCAGGCGCAGGTTGGCAGGGTCGAACGCGGGCGGCAGGGTCGAAAGATGCGCCGTGCCCAGCACCAGCACCTCGTTCACCGGGCCGGCCGCCGGGCCTTTCAGCCTGGCGGGATCGAATCCGGGCTGGTAGCCGTGTGCGGCGGCTGCGCCTGACAGGGCTGCGAAGAAGAGCATGGAGATCAGCTGACGCACCGGACACTCACTTTCTGTGGTTGGTTGACGGGTGTCCGATAGTTCCACGCCGGCAGGAGAGCGTCAATGCGCCGCGCATGACACAGGGGGCAGCTCAGCGTGGGGCGGCGAAATCCTCGCCCGCATGCTGTCGCAGCCCGCGCGTGGCCTGCGTGGTCTTGTTCGCGGCCCGCTCCAGCACCAGCTTGCGGTTGCTCGATTCCTCGTCGCGCTTGGCCTCGCGGTGCCACAAATGCAGCACTTCCGTCGCAAACGCCCCGTCCTTGCGCAGCACGCCGGCGTGGAACAGGCGCACCACCAGGTCCGAATCCTCGTGGCCCCAGCCGACAAAACTCTCGTCGAAGCCGTTGACCTTGTCCAGGTCCGCGCGCCACACCGCCAGGTTGCAGCTCTTGATGCGGCGCCAGCTGAAGCTGCGCCGCTCGCGCCCGGCGTCGGGAAGCCGGAACAGCAGCTGCAGCACCTTGTTGATGTCGCCGCGCAGGCGGTAGCGCAGCTTGTCCGCCAGGCTGATGGCCGGCAGGTCGATATGTTCGGCCAGCGCCTTGTGCGTCAGTTCAGGACTGAGCAGGATGCGGCTGCCCGACACCAGGAAGCCCGGCCGCGCAAGCAGCCGGTGGCGCGAGACGAAGTCGCGCTGCGGGATGCAGTCGCCGTCGAGGAAAATGATATAGTCGCCGGTTGCCGCCAGCGTGCCGCGGTTGCGCGCCATCGCGGCGCGAAAGCCATCGTCCGGCTGCCACACGTGTTTCAAGGGCACCGGGGAGCGCGGGCGCAGGCGATCGAGGGTTTCCCGCGTGTTGGCAGTGGAGCCGTCATCAGCGATAATGATTTCGAAATTCTGGTCGTCCTGCATGAAGCAGGCTTCCACCACCGCCGACAGGGCGTCCGGGCGGTTGTAGGTAGTGATGACGACAGAAATGGTTTGGTTTTGCTGCATGGGTATCCGATAAAATCACGCGCTCAGGGTCGGCAAGATTATCCTACAAGAACATGAATGAACAATAATCAGACGAAAATCGGGGTGCCGATGCAGCGCTGGGTCGGTTTCCTGGTTTTCCTGTTCCCTTTCCTCAGCCTCATCACCCCTTCCGGTATCGGCTTTTCCAGCATCGTTTTCCTGCTCGCCGCGCTCTTCGTCCCGCGCAAGGCCTGGGGCGCGCTGGCGCCGCACTGGCGCGACATTCGCTGGGTGGTGGCGGCCTTCGCCCTGAATTTCCTGCTGGCGGTGGCGTTCGTGCTGGCACGGCCGGAAACGCAGCTCGAATACCTCGACAATCCTTCGCGCATGCTGTTCGGCCTGAGTGCCGCGGCGCTGGTGGTGCTGGCGCGCCCGCCGCGCGCCACGCTGTGGTGGGGCGTGGTACTGGGCGCCGTCTGCGCGCTGCCCTTCGTGGGCTACCAGCGCATCGTGCTCGGGATCGACCGCCCGGGCGGCTGGCTCAACGCCATCACCTTCGGCGACCTCGCCCTGTGCCTCGCGCTGGTGGCGCTGGCCGCCGCCGTCGACTACCGCCACAGCACCCGCAAGGCCATCCTGCCGGCGCTGGGCGCGGTGGCCGGGCTGGCCGGATGCGTCATGACCGGCACCCGCGGCGGCTGGATCGCGCTGGCGCTGGCCGCGCTGCTGTTCCTCACCTATGCCCACCTGCTGCGCAGCCGGCGCGTGCGCCTGCTGCTGGTGGGCAGCTTCGCCCTGTTCGCCTCGACCTTCTTCATTCCCGCGACCGGGGTGCAGGCGCGGGTCGGGCAGGGCGTGGACGACGTGCGCACCTGGCTCGACGGCGGCAGCGCCTTTACCAATGTCGGCGTGCGCCTGGAGCTGTGGAAGGCCGCCGGCTACCTGATCGAGGAGCGTCCGCTGTTCGGGCGCGACCCGGCCATGGTGCGCGCCGGGCTGCGGGAGCTGGCGGCGCAAGGCAAGATCCAGGAAGTGATCCTGCCGGCCGAGCACCTGCACAACGACGCCCTGCAGGCGCTGGCCACCGGCGGCGTGTTCGGCCTGCTGGCCTGGATCGGCATCCTGGCCATGCCGTTCGCCTTCTTTGCGCGCGTGCTCGGGCGCGAGGCCCACAGGGCCAAGCCGCAGTTTGCGCCGGCTTTGGCGGGCATGCTGGTGGTGCTCAGTTACTTCAGCTTCGGCCTGACCGAAGTGATCTTCTGGTCTTTGAAAGGCAGCATGTTCTATGCGCTCATGGTGTTCCTGCTCATGGGCTTCTGCCTGAACCTGAAAGACGGATTGGACAAACAAATTGGAAAATAAAGTTATCGTCAAACGCCTGCTGGCGGTCGTCAAGCCTTACCAGACGCGCTCCTGGCTCGCGCTGCTGTCGATGGCGCTGACCGCCGCCACCCAGCCGCTATTGGGCTGGGCGCTGCAGCTCTTGATCGACCTCGGCTTCAAGGACAAGGTGCCGTTCAGCCTGTGGTGGATTCCCGGCGTGCTGGTGTCGATCTTCATCCTGCGCGGCGTCGGCACCTTTTCCACCGCCTACCTGAACAACTGGGTCACCAGCCGCGTGCTCAACGACCTGCGCGCGATGGTGTTCGACCGCGTGCTGCGCCTGCCGGTGGCGCGCTTCCACGAAGAGTCGACCGGCAAGATCATCAACACCGTGGTGGCCGACGTGCGCCAGGTGGTCGACATGCTGCAGTCGGTATTCGTGGCCTGCGTGCGCGACACCCTGGTGGTGATCGGCCTGCTCGCCACGCTGCTCTATCTGAACTGGAAGCTGACGCTGGTGGCGATCGTCGTGATTCCGCTCACCGCCGTGATCGTGCGCACCACCACCGGGCGCCTGCGCCGCCTGAACCGCGACAACCAGCGCGTGACCGCAGAGATGACGCAAGTGGTCGAGGAAGCCACACGTGGCCACCAGGTGATCCGCGTGTTCTCGGGCGAGCGCTACGAGCGCGCGCGCTTCCATGCGCGCAGCGAAGCCCTGCGCGGCTTCTCGCAGCGCATGACGGTGGCCTTTGCCGCCACCACGCCGATCACCCAGATCGCCACTGCAATGGCGCTGTCGCTGGTGATCGTGCTGGCGATCCAGGCCGACATGACCCAGGGCCAGTTCGTCCAGTTCGTCACGATGATGCTGATGCTGCTCACGCCACTGAAGTCGCTGGCCGAAGTGAACGGCCCGATGCAGCGCGGGATCGCCGCGGCCGAGACGGTGTTCGGCCTGATCGACGCCCCGGCCGAGCTGGATACCGGCACGCGCGAGCTGGGACGCGCCCAGGGCCACCTGCGCTTCGAGAACGTTTCCTTCCGCTACCCCAACGCGATGAACCTGGCCCTGAACGACGTGACGCTCGACGTCAAGCCGGGGCAGACGGTGGCGCTGGTGGGCATCTCCGGCGGCGGCAAGTCGACGTTTGTCAACCTGGTGACGCGCTTCTACGATCCGGAAGGCGGCCGCCTGACTTTGGATGGCGTGCCCTACCAGGACATCCGCCTGGCCAGCCTGCGCGGCCAGCTCGCGATGGTGAGCCAGAACGTGGTGCTGTTCGACGATACGCTGGCGGCGAACATCGCCTACGGCTTCGAGACCATCGACTACGAGCGGCTGGCCGCGGCCGTGAAGGCGGCACACCTGGTTGACGTCGTGGCCAAGCTGGAAGAGGGCGTGGACACGCGCATCGGCGAAAACGGCATGCGCCTGTCGGGCGGCCAGCGCCAGCGCGTGGCGATCGCCCGCGCGATCTACAAGGACGCGCCGATCCTGATCCTGGACGAAGCGACGTCCGCGCTCGACAACGAGTCCGAGCGCGCCGTGCAGGCCGCGCTGGAAACCCTCATGGCCGGCCGCACCACCATCGTGATCGCGCACCGCCTGTCGACCATCGAACGGGCCGACCGCATCGTGGTGATGGAGCATGGGCGGATCGTCGAGCAGGGCACGCATGCCGAGCTGCTCGAGGCGAATGGGATGTATGCGAATTTGTACCGCTTGCAGTTCGTGGCCGAATCGTAGGGCGGGCGGGGTAATTTCGGGCAATGCCCGGAATTACGAACGCCCGCGCGTTCAAATTACCTTGCTTCTGCCCGCGCGGTTATTCATGCCCCAACTACCACCGCGCGGGCAGGAAACCTGCCCACCCTACAAAAGCCGGCAGGGTCCCAACTTAACTCGCGTAATGCGCCGCCTCCCCCGGCCGCTCCGCATCCCGGCCATGCGCCCGGTCCTGCATCGCTTCCAGATAGCGCCGCAGCGCGTCGTCCAGCGACGGCAGCAGCATCGAACGCTCGCTTGACAGCGCGCTGAAGCCCGGCCGGCGCGCGGCGAAACCGCAGTCCGCGGACGACACCACTTCCAGCCTCGACGCATCCACTCCCGCCGCATCGCAGGCGCGCCGCGCCAGGTCGGCCCAGCTCAGCGCTTGCCCATTGGTCAGGTGCCACACGCCGCGCTCGCGGTCGATCAGCAAATCGAGCGAGACGTTCACCAGGTCCGGCACATAGGTCGGCGAGACCACCATGTCGCCCGCGGCCTGGAAGGACTGGCCGGCTTCCAGCGCATTGAGCGCCTGGGTCACGAAGTTGTGGCTGTCCCAGGGGCCGAAGAAGGCGCTGGTGCGGATCACGAGGGCCTGCGGGTCGGCTTCCAGCACGCGCTGCTCGGCCTGCATCTTGCTGCGGCCATACACGCCCAGCGGGTTGACGGCATCCGACTCGACATAGGGCGCGCCCTTGGCGCCGTCGAACACCAGGTCGGTCGAATAGGTCATGAAGCGCAGCTGGTGGCGGATGCAGGCCAGGGCCAGCACGGTCGGTCCGAGGGTGTTCTCGCGCATGCAGCGATCGAGATCGCCTTCGGCTTCGTCCACGCGCACGTAGCCGCCCGCGTTGATGATGGCCCAGGGCCGGAAGCGCGTGATGGCCGCTTCCACCGACTGCGGATCGGTGATGTCCATCTCCTGGCGCGTGAGCACGTGGTAGGCCAGGTTGCGCTTGTCGCAGATGCGCGCGAAGGCCGAGCCGAGGGTGCCGGTGGCGCCGGTGATCAGGATCGGCTGCACGGTGTTCGACTTGAACTGGCTGCGGATCGC
Organism: Telluria sp. ZT3P39; assembly: GCF_059685935.1. Taxonomy (NCBI): domain Bacteria; kingdom Pseudomonadati; phylum Pseudomonadota; class Betaproteobacteria; order Burkholderiales; family Oxalobacteraceae; genus Telluria; species Telluria sp. ZT3P39. The sequence continues at coordinate 146,085 of NZ_JCASIH010000001.1, read as the reverse complement.
GATGTCGGCCACCGCGGTGCGGGTCGCCACGGGCTTGCACAGGAAGCGCCCCGGGCGGCGCCACCAGCCTTCGCCCTGCAGCACGGGGCTCGACAGCGGACGGCTGGTGGCCAGCTCGCGCATCAGGGTGGCCAGGGCCGTCGGGCGCGGCTCGCCGCCGCGCACGTCGAAGGGGCCCGGCTCGTAATAGCCGCGGCATTCGGTCACCAGGCAGTTCCAGTCATAGGAGCCGAGCAGCGCCCAGACGGTGACGGCGCGGATGTCTGCGCCCTGCTGGCGCGCCTTGCGCGCGGCGTTCCAGATCTCCACCAGCCAGCGCAGCTGGTCTTCGCGGTTGGCGTCGATGTGGGCTTCGGTGATCGCGATCGGCAGGCGGTAGCGCTCCCAGGTCTCCATCAGCAGCGGCGCGATGCCGGGCGTGGGCGTGGCCAGCGCGCGCGGGGTTTCGATGTCGGCGTGCGGGATGCCGCGGTACACGTGGCGGCGCGATTCCGGATAGCGTTCCGGCCGGTGGTCGAGCCAACGCTCGCTGGTGGCGTAGTAGTTCACGCCCATGATTTCGGGCGGGCAGGGGTTGTCGCGGAACCAGAGCAGCTCTTGCGCGGTGGCCTGCGATTCGAGCAGGTAGCTCCACAGCGCATGCTGCTCGTCCACCATCCCGCACAAGAGGTCCCAGGCCAGCCAGCGGCGGTCGTTAAAGAAGGTCGCGATCTCTTCCATCTCCGGGGTACCATAGGTCTTGGAGAGGTCGTCGGTCTGGACCAGTTTCGCGTCCGGGTTGACGGCGCGGATCGCGCGCATGCAGAGCACGATGGCGCGGCACTGGTTGAGCAGGGCGCGCACGAAGGTCGCTTCGTCGCCGCCGTGCGGGTACCAGACGCCTGCCAGTCCGGAAAAGCGCGCCGTGGTCAGGGGTTCGTTGACCGGGGTGTAGTACTCGACCCAGGGGTAGCGCCGGGCTACCGCGCCGGCGTACTCGGCGAGCTTTTCGGGAAAGGCGGGATCGACCAGGCTGGTATGCCGTGGGCCGCTGCCGTGGTGGATCAGGCCGACGATCGGGGTGACGCCCAGTTGCTGCAGTGCCGGCAGGCGTTCGTCGGACCAGGACCAGTCGGCCGATTCGATGCCGTCGGGGGCGGTACGTTCCCATAGCACCGGATAACGGATCGCCTTGATGCCGAGCGAGGCGAAACGCTCGATGTCCTGCAGGCGGTCTGCATGGCCATTGCGTTCCATCTGGCTGAAGTAATTGTCGCGTACGCGGTTGACCGTGCATTCCAGTCCGCCCCAGAGCGCCAGCTCGGGCGTACCCGCTGCAGCGCCTGCCGGTTGGGAATTCATCTGTGTGTTCATGTTCTGACCCGCGTTTGTGAAGACAGGCATCAGCCTAATTGGGCAGTAGAACGAGTTGTGTGAAATAGCGCACATATAGGGACGTTTTCGGACCAGTCCTACTTTTTGAGTGCAATTTCTCGGTTTCTGGAGCTAACTTCTGCGATCAGGAAACTACTGCTGACATCTGGGAACAGCATGGGGTGCGCCAGGCGCTGGCGCCCGTGGGCGACAATCGGGGCATAGGAGGAAGTCATGTATATGGTGTATTGGACGGTCGTCGAAGACGACAACTGCACGCCGCACGAGAAATTGTTCGAAACGGCAGAGATGGTCGAGGCGATGCAGCAGATGGAAACCCTGCGCCGGCGCCAGCGCGAGGGCGAAAACTTGCGCTTCATTACGATGGCGTCCGAGCATCCGGACCTGGTCGGCCACCCCGGCGTGGACGTCACCGGTCCCGGTTACAACTGGAAGAAGCGGCGCCGCTGAACTTCAGGCCGGGGCACTCTAGGCCGCCAACCCGAACGCCTCCCCAATCGACACCACCTCTCCCGTCCCCTGCGCATCGTAGCCCGGCAGCGCCGCCACCAGGGCGTGATACGAGGGCGCGCGCATCAGCGCCAGCAGTTGCCCCATGGCCGGCTCGTCGAGCGCGTCGCGCCGCACCGCGAAATAATAGACCTCGCGCTCCAGGGAGATGAAGTCGAGCTTGAACTGCGCGGCGGCGGCGCGCATGCCGACGCCGGCATCGGCCATGCCGCTGGCGATGAAGGCCGCCACCGCCGAATGGGTGAACTCGGCGCTGTGGAAGCCCTGGATGGCGTCGACCGGCAGGCCGTCGGCCGCCAGCATCATCTCGAGCAGCATGCGGGTGCCGGAGCCGGCCTGGCGGTTCACGAAGCGCACGCCGGGCGCGGCCAGGTCGGCCAGGCCGCGCAGGCCGAGCGGGTTGCCGCGCGCCGTGATCAGGCCCTGCTCGCGGCCCGCCACGCGCACCAGGCAGTGCTGGTTCGGGTCGAGCCAGCGCAGGTACCAGGCCGCGGTCTGGGCCTGGAAGCGCCCGATCGGGATGTGGAAGCCAGCCAGGTCGCATTCGCGCCGCGACAGCGCCACCACCGCGTCGGTACTGGTGCGGTAGCGCGAATCGATCGGCAGGGCGTCGCGGTCGACGCAGTCCATCAGGGCCGCCACCGCGAAGCCGTGGCTGGCGTCGAGCCGCAGCGCGCGCAGGCGCCCGGCCGTGATGCGCACCAGTTCCGCCTCGAGTTCCGAGGCCAGGCTTTGCAGCGTGGGCGACAGGCGGGCGGCGATGCGGCGGTCGGCCCAGACCAGCTTTTGCGCCAGCGGCGTGAGTACCGTGCCGCGCCCGCGCCCGGTCTGCAGCAACTGCTGGCCGAACAGCTCCTCGGCCGAACGCAGCAAGCCCCAGGCATAACGGTAGGACAGCTTCACCGACTTGGCCGCCTGCGCGATCGAACCGGTGTCCTGGATCGACAGAAGCAGGCCGAGCAAGTCGCCGGTGTCGAGCGGCGCTTCCCCCTTGATGCTGATTTCCCAGTGCGGGCGAATATGAATGTTAAGCATATGCTCAAAATAGCCTATTTCTAGCCAGAAAACATCATGTTAGTCTCGCCGAAATAACAAAATTTGACGAATAAATATGCTTTAAAAAGCATATTCCGATACCTATAAAATCTGGAGACAACATGGCGCTATTCGGTTTTCTTGACAAGGAACACACAATCGCGGGGCCGGGCTTCAACCGCTGGCTGGTCCCGCCGGCCGCGCTCGCGATCCACCTGTGCATCGGCATGGCCTACGGATTTTCCGTATTCTGGCTGCCGCTGTCGAAAGCGCTCGGTATCACCGAATCGCTGGCCTGCCCGGCCGAGATGAGTTTCATGGCCCAGGTATTCGCGACCACCTGCGACTGGAAGATCTCGATGCTGGGCTGGATGTACACGCTGTTCTTCGTCTTCCTGGGCCTGGCGGCCTGGCTGTTCGGCGGCTGGCTCGAGCATGCCGGCCCGCGCAAGGCCGGCCTGGTGTCGGCCGTGTGCTGGTGCGGCGGCCTGGTGATTTCGGCGCTGGGCGTGTATACCCACCAGATCTGGCTGATGTGGGTCGGTTCCGGCGTCATCGGCGGCATCGGCCTGGGATTGGGCTATATCTCGCCGGTCTCGACCCTGATCAAATGGTTCCCGGACCGCCGCGGCATGGCGACCGGCATGGCCATCATGGGCTTCGGCGGCGGCGCGATGATCGGCGCCCCGCTGGCCGACAAACTGATGAAATACTTCGCCACCCCGGCCTCGGTCGGCGTCTGGGAAACCTTCCTGGCCCTGGCCGCGATCTATTTCGTCTTCATGGTGGCAGGCGCGATGACCTACCGCGTGCCCGCCGCCGGCTGGAAGCCGGAAGGCTGGACCCCGCCCGTGCAGACGTCCAATACCATGATCACCGCGCGCCACGTGCACGCCAGCCGGGTCTGGGGCATTCCGCAGTTCTGGCTGATCTGGGGCGTGCTGTTCCTGAACGTCTCGGCCGGCATCGGCATCCTGGGCATGGCCTCGCCGCTGCTGCAGGAAGTGTTCGGCGGCCGCCTGATCGGCGTCGACCTGGGCTTCAACGACCTCGACACGGCGCAGAAAGGCCAGATCGCGGCGATCGCCGCCGGCTTCACCGGCCTGCTGTCGCTGTTCAACATCGGCGGGCGCTTCGCCTGGGCATCGTGCTCCGACTACATCGGCCGCAAGGCGACCTACTTCATTTTCCTGATCCTCGGGTTCATACTGTATGCGTCGATTCCCTCGATGGCGCACGCCGGCCAGCTGGCCCTGTTCGTCGGCTTCATCTGCATTATCCTGTCGATGTACGGCGGCGGCTTTGCCACCGTGCCGGCTTACCTGGCCGACCTGTTCGGCACCCAGATGGTCGGCGCGATTCACGGCCGCCTCCTGACGGCGTGGGCTGCCGCGGGCGTGCTGGGTCCGATCCTGATCAACTACATCCGCGAGTACCAGATCGCCAACGGCGTGCCGAAGGCGCAGGCCTACGACGTGACGATGTACGTGCTGGCCGGACTGGTGGTGGTGGGCATCGTGCTCAACGCGATGATCCGTCCGCTGGACGACAAGCATTTCATGACGGATGCCGAACTGGCTGCGGAGAAAAAACTGGCGCACGAGAAGGAAATCACGGCAACGAGCGGCACCCGTGCCGGCAACGGCAGCGGGTCGGCCGCCGTGGCGAACAACCCGGCCGTGACGGCGTTTGCCTGGATGGCAGTGGGCATTCCGCTGATATTCGGTATCTGGGTGACGCTGCAGAAGGCGTCGGTGCTGTTCAAGTAGCGGGTTTGTAGTGTGATCTGACCGCGTGGGAAAGTTGCTTGCCCACGCGGTCAGGCACCGATCGAACTGACGAATCACGTAACACGGATCAAATATTGGGACACCCCATGAACCACCCCATCATCCCGATCGCCCTCTCCGGCGCCAGCCGCCAGCGCAAGCGCGAAGCCCCCAAGGGCCGCCGCGTCGACCCGCAAGCCCTCGCTCAAGTGCAGGCCCTGCTCGGCGCCGAGTCGCGCCAGAGCGACCTCCTGATCGAGCACCTGCACAAGATCCAGGATGCGTTCGGCTGCCTGTCGAGCCAGCACCTGGCCGCGCTGGCGCAGGAAATGCGCCTGGCGCAGACCGAGGTCTACGAGGTGGCCAGCTTCTACCACCACTTCGACCTGGTGAAAGAGGGCGAGGCCGCCCCCGCCGTCTTGACCGTGCGCGTGTGCGCCGGCCTGTCCTGCGAGATGGCGGGCGCCACGGCGCTGCTGGAGAAGCTGCCGGCGCTGCTGGGCCGCGACGTGCGCGTGCTGGCGGCGCCCTGCATCGGCCGCTGCGAGCAGGCGCCGGCGGCGGTGGTGGGGCAGCATGCGGTGCCGCATGCGAGCGTGGAAAAGCTGGTGGCCAAGGTCGCCCGCGGCGAAACGCGTGAACCGATTGGCGGCCACATCGACTACGCCGCCTACCGCGCCGCTGGCGGCTATGCGCTGCTGCGCGCCTGCATCGCCGGCCAGCACGAGGTCGAGGGCGTGATCGGGACGCTGGAAGCCTCCGGCCTGCGCGGCCTGGGCGGCGCAGGCTTCCCGCTGGGCCGCAAATGGCGCATCGTGCGGGGCGAAGCAGGCCCGCGCCTGATGGCGATCAACATTGACGAAGGCGAGCCGGGCACCTTCAAGGACCGCGTCTACCTCGAGCGCGACCCGCACCGCTTCCTGGAAGGCGCCCTGATCGCCGCCTGGGCGGTCGGCATCGAGGCCATCTATATCTACCTGCGCGACGAATACCACGGCTGCCGCGCCATGCTCGAGGCCGAGCTGGAACAGCTGCGCGCCGATCCGCCGGTACAGGGCATGCCCCCGATCATCCTGCGCCGCGGCGCCGGCGCCTATATCTGCGGCGAAGAATCGGCCATGATCGAATCGATCGAAGGCAAGCGCGGCATGCCGCGCCTGCGTCCGCCCTATGTGGCGCAGGTCGGCCTGTTCGGCCGTCCGACGCTGCAGCACAATTTCGAATCGCTGCACTGGGTGCGCGAGATCCTCGAGCGCGGCGCCGACTGGTTCGCCGGCTTCGGGCGCAACGGCCGGCGCGGCCTGCGCTCGTTCTCGGTATCGGGACGGGTGCGCGATCCGGGCGTGAAGCTGGCCCCGGCCGGCATCACGATCACGCAACTCATCGAGGAATACTGCGGCGGCATGCAGGAAGGGCACGCCTTCTATGCCTACCTGCCGGGCGGCGCCTCGGGCGGCATCCTGCCCGCATCGATGGGCGACATCCCGCTCGACTTCGATACCCTGCAGCCCTATGGCTGCTTCATCGGCTCGGCCGCGGTGGTGGTGCTGTCCAACCACGACAGCGCCATGGCCGCCGCGCGCAACACGCTGGCCTTCTTCAAGGACGAATCCTGCGGCCAGTGCACGCCCTGCCGCAACGGCACGGCCAAGGCGCTGGACATCATCCGCAAACCCGTCTGGGACGTGCCGCTGCTGGGCGAGCTGTCGCAGGTCATGCGCGACGCGTCGATCTGCGGCCTGGGCCAGGCGGCGCCGAATCCCTTCGACTGCGTCATCAAATACTTCCCGCACGAGCTGGCTCAAAGGTAAACCGCCATGAACGCGAACACCCCTACCGTTACATTCGAACTCAATGGCCGCCAGGTCGCGGCGCTGCCCTACGAGTCCCTGATCGAAGTCGCGGCGCGCGAGGGCATCGAAATCCCGCGCCTGTGCTACAAGGAAGGCTTCGAGGCCGTCGGCAACTGCCGCTCCTGCATGGTCGAGATCGACGGCGAGCGCGTGCTGGCGCCATCGTGCTGCCGCGCGCCCGCCGCCGGCATGAAGGTGCGCACCGACAGCCCACGCGCGGTCGCCGCCCAGAAGATGGTGCTCGAGCTGCTCCAGTCCGACATGCCGGAAGCCGAATACACCCGCAAGAACGAAGTCGATATCTGGGCCGACAAGCTCGGCGTGGGCAAGTCGCGCTTTGCATCGACCCGCGCGCAACCGCAGATCGACGCCACCCACGCCGCCATCACCGTCAACCTCGATGCCTGCATCCAGTGCACCCGCTGCGTGCGCGCCTGCCGCGACGAGCAGGTCAACGACGTGATCGGCCTGGCCTTCCGCGGCGAGAACGCGAAGATCGTGTTCGACCAGGACGACGCGCTGGGCGCCTCCACCTGCGTGGCCTGCGGCGAATGCGTGCAGGCGTGTCCGACGGGCGCCTTGATGCCGGCGCGCGAAGTGGCGCTGCACATCCCCGACAAGCAGGTCGATTCGGTCTGCCCTTATTGCGGCGTCGGCTGCCAGCTGACCTATAACGTCAAGGACAACAAGATTTTGTTCGTGGAAGGGCGCAACGGCCCGGCCAACCTGGGCCGCCTGTGCGTCAAGGGCCGCTACGGCTTCGATTATGCGCACCACCCGCACCGATTGACCCGCCCCCTGATCCGCCGCGAAGGCATGCCGAAAACCGGCGACTTCACGATGGACCCGGACCGCGTGCTGGACGTGTTCCGCGAAGCGAGCTGGGAAGAAGCGCTGGCGCTTGCCGGCGGCAAGCTGGCAAGCATCCGCGACACCCACGGCGGCAACGCACTGGCCGGCTTCGGCTCGGCCAAGGGCAGCAACGAAGAAGCCTATCTGTTCCAGAAGCTGGTGCGCACGGGCTTCGGCACCAACAACGTCGACCACTGCACCCGCCTGTGCCACGCCTCCTCGGTGTCGGCCCTGCTGGAAGGCATCGGCTCGGGCGCGGTCTCGAACCCGGTGATGGACGTGACCCGCGCCGAAGTCATCGTCATCATCGGCGCCAACCCGACCGTGAACCACCCGGTGGCCGCCACCTGGATCAAGAATGCCGTGAAACTGGGCGCCAAGCTGGTCGTGCTCGATCCGCGCCGCTCCGAGCTGGCGCGCCACGCGCACCGCTACCTGCAGTTCAAGCCCGATACCGACGTGGCCCTGCTCAACGCCATGATGCACGTGATCGTCAGCGAGAAGCTGGTCGATGCGGACTTCATCGCGAGCCGCACCATCGGCTACGACGAGCTGGAAGCCAACGTGGCCGAATACAGCCCCGAAGCGATGGCGCCGATCTGCGGCATCGACGCCGAGACCATCCGCTACGTGGCGCGCCTGTACGCGACCTCGAAGGGATCGATGATCCTGTGGGGCATGGGCGTGTCGCAGCACGTGCACGGCACGGATAACGCCCGCTGCCTGATCGCGCTCAGCCTGATGACCGGCCAGATCGGCCGTCCGGGCACCGGCCTGCATCCGCTGCGCGGCCAGAACAACGTGCAGGGCGCGTCCGACGCCGGCCTGATCCCGATGATGCTGCCGGATTACCAGCGCGTCGACAATCCGGTCGCGCGCGCTCGTTTTGAGGCCGCCTGGGGCGCCACGCTCGACCCTAAGCCGGGCCTGACCGTGGTCGAGATCATGGACGCGATCGATGCCGGCCAGATCCGCGGCATGTACATCATGGGCGAGAACCCGGCCATGTCCGACCCGGACGCCAACCACGCGCGCGCCGCGCTGGCGGCACTCGAACACCTGGTGGTGCAGGACATCTTCCTGACCGAGACGGCCTACCTGGCCGACGTGATCCTGCCGGCGTCCGCCTTCCCGGAAAAGACCGGCACCTTTACCAATACCGACCGCCTGGTGCAGCTGGGCCGCCAGGCCATCGACCCGCCGGGCGATGCGAAGCAGGACCTGTGGATCATCCAGCAGATGGCGCAGCGCCTCGGCCTGGGCTGGAATTACGGCCATGTGTCGGAAGTGTTCGACGAGATGCGCCGCACCATGGCCAGCATCGGCGGCATCACCTGGGAACGCCTGGAGCGCGACGGCGCCGTGGTCTACCCGTGCATGCACGAGGGCGACGACGGCCAGCCGGTGGTGTTCACCGAAATCTTCCCGCGCGAGGGTGGCAAGGCGCGCTTCGTGCCGGCCGATATCATCCCGGCCGACGAACGTCCCGACGCCGAATACCCGCTGGTCCTGATCACGGGCCGCCAGCTGGAACACTGGCACACGGGCAGCATGACCCGCCGGGCCACGGTGCTGGACGCGATCGAACCCGATCCGGTGGCGCTGGTGCACCCGCTCGACATGGAACGCATGGGTATTCAACCCGGACAGCCGGTCACGATCGCCTCGCGCCGCGGCGAAGTGGTGCTGTATGCGCGGGCCGACGACAGTTCGCCGGTCGGGGCGATCTTCGTGCCCTTCTGCTACTACGAGGCGGCCATCAACCGCCTCACCAATGCGGCGCTTGACCCGTTCGGCAAGATCCCGGAGTTCAAGTATTGCGCGATCAAGCTCACGCCGGGAGGGGAGGTGGTGCAGCAGGGCAGCTACGGTGGCGGCCAAATCCTGGCCGGCATGGCACAATTGGCAAGATGAACCACCAAGACCTGCCACGCTACCGACCAGAACTGTCAAACGCCAGCGCCCGCCTCACCCACGAGGTGAGCACGCTGGACGAGCGCGGCCGGCAATCCACCATTGCGATCCCCGCCGAACGCCCGCTCACGGTGTATGTGGACAAGCGCGAGATCGTGACCCTGATGACGCTGGGCGGCGCACCCGAAGCGCTGACCCTGGGCTACCTGCGCAACCAGCGGCTGGTGCGCAGCCTGGAAGACATCGTCTCGATCCAGGTCGACTGGGCGGTCGATGCGGTGGCCGTCAGCACCCGCAGCGGCATCGCTGACGTCGAGGAGCGCACCGCGAAGAAGGTCGTCACCACCGGCTGCGGCCAGGGCTCGGTGTTCGGCGGCCTGATGGACGAAGTCGACCAGATCGCGCTGCCCGTTGATGCGCGCCTGGCGCAGTCGGTGGTCTACCGTATCGTCGAGACCATCCGCACCCAGCAATCGATCTACAAGCAGGCCGGCTCGGTGCATGGCTGCGCGCTGTTTTCCAGTGACGGCACGCTGCTGTATTTCGTCGAGGACGTCGGCCGCCACAACGCGGTGGACGCCATCGCCGGCCTGATGTGGCTCGATGGTGTCAGCGGCGGCGACAAGGTGTTCTATACCACCGGGCGCCTGACTTCCGAGATGGTGATCAAGGGCGCCCAGATGGGCATTCCCTTCCTGCTGTCGCGCTCGGGCACCACCCAGATGGGCCACATGGTGGCCGAAAAGGTCGGCATGTCGCTGCTGGCGCGCTGCTCCGGCAAGCACTTCCTGCTGCTGGCCGGGCATGAGCGGCTGATCTTCGAGCCCGACCTGCTGGAGCCCCCGAACGCGCCCCGGACGGTGTAAACGTGCTGGACGCGACCTCGCACGCCTTCGCGCTGCTGTTCTCCGGCGACGCGGCCTTGTGGCACATCGTCTGGGTCTCGCTCAAGACCAGCATCCTCGGCCTGTTGCTGGCCGCGCCGCCGGCCATCTTCCTCGGCTATGTGATCGCGCTGCACCGCTTCCCGGGCCGGCGCCTGGCGATCTGGCTGGCCCAAGCCGCGCTGTCGCTGCCGACCGTCCTGATCGGCCTGCTGCTCTACCTGCTGCTGTCGCGGCGCGGGCCGATGGGCGGCCTGGAATGGCTGTTCACCCAGCAGGGCGTGATCCTCGGCCAGATGATCATCGGCCTGCCGGTGCTGCTGGCCTTTACGCTGGCGGCGGTGCAGGCGGCCGATCCACGCTATGCCGAAACCGCCGTGGCGCTGGGAGCATCGCGCTGGCGCGTGATGACGACGGTGCTGCACGAGGCGCGCTTCGGCGTCATGGCCGCCGTCATCAGCGGCTTCGGGCGCGTGATTTCCGAGGTGGGCTGCGCGCTGATGGTGGGCGGGAACATCGAAGGCCAGACCCGGACCATTACCACCGCCATCGCGCTCGAGACCAGCAAGGGCGATTTCGCCCAGGGCATCGCGCTGGGCATCGTCCTGGTGGCGCTGGCGCTGGTGATGAACGGCGCGCTGGTACTGCTGCAGGGCGAAGCCCATGCGGCCGGAGGCAGGCCGTGACGGCGCTATTGACGGTGCACGGGCTGCACAAGCGCCACGGCGAGCGCACCCTGTTCGACATCGACACGCTGACCATCGACACCGCCAGTGCCTACGTGCTGACCGGCGTGAACGGCGCCGGCAAGTCCACCTTGCTGCGCACGCTCGCGGGCCTGGAGCGCTGCGAGGCCTGCACGGTCGACTTCGATGGCAGCAAGATGCCGCTGCATCCTTATCCGCCGGCGCTGCGCCGCGCCATCGTCTTCGTGCACCAGCACCCGATCATGTTCTCGACCAGCGTCGCCCACAACATCGCCTACGGCCTGGCCGCGCGCGGCGACGAGCGCCGCAGCATCGCCGCCGCGGTCGAGGAAGCGATGGACTGGGCCGGCGTGGCCCACCTGCGCGACACGGCGCCCAACCGCCTGTCCGGCGGCGAGAAGCAGCGCGTGGCGCTGGCGCGGGCGCGCGTATTGCAACCGCGCCTGCTGCTGCTGGACGAGCCCACCGCCAACCTCGACGGCCCGGCGCGCGAGCAGGTAATCAGCCTGATCCCGACCCTGCTGGATGCCGGCAGCAGCGTGGTGATGGCCTGCCACGACCGTGACCTGATCGGGCTGCCCGGCATCCACCGCCTGAAGCTGCGCGACGGGCGCCTCGAACTTCGCTGACCACCTGGAGAACACATGCAACGCCGCGCCTTCATCACCTTGCTATTCTCGGCCACCCTTGGCATGCCGCTGGCCCACGCCCAGGACGTGCTCAGGCTGTCCACCACCACCAGCACCGAGAATTCGGGCCTGCTCAAGGCCCTGCTGCCGGCCTTCGAGGCGAAGACGGGCATGAAGGTGCACGTGATTGCGGTCGGCACCGGCAAGGCGCTCGAACTGGCGAAGAACGGCGACGTCGACGTGACGCTCGTGCATGCGCGCGCGCTCGAGGATCAATTCGTGCTTGATGGCTGGGGCCTGGACCGGCGCGACGTGATGTACAACGACTTCATCGTCGTGGGCCCATCCGGCGACCCCGCCGGCATCAAGGGCGGCAAGGATGCCGTCGCGGCGTTCCGCAAGATCGCCGCCAGCGGCGCGCGCTTCGTCTCGCGCGGCGACAATTCCGGCACCGACGTGATGGAAAAGGGCTATTGGCAGGCCGCTGCCACGAAACCGGCAGGCGCCAATTACGTCTCGGCGGGCCTGGGCATGGGCGAGGTGCTCAACATGGCGGCCGAAATGCGCGCCTACACGCTGACCGACCGCGCCACCTATGGCGCCTACCGGGCGAAAACCGGCCTGGCCGTGCTGGTCGAGGGCGACAAGCGCATGTTCAATCCCTACGGGATCATCGCCGTCAATCCGGCGAAGCACCCGGGGGTGAACTACAAGGGCGCGAAGGCGCTGGCCGACTGGATCACATCGAAGGACGGGCAGGCGCGCATCGCCGCCTTCAGGCCTGAAGGCGAGCAGCTGTTCTTCCCGTCGGCCGGCCGCTGAAATGTGTTCAGGCCATGCTTCTATCCGATCGCAGGGGCGTCGCAGAGAGCGGCAGGAGGGGAAATGATGGGAAGGTGCATCGACACTGCCGTGCCATGGGGCCGGTCGCTGGTCACGGATAAGCTGCCGCCGTGGGCGGCGAGGCGTTCTTCGAGTTCGAACAGGCCGTAGCTGTGCGATGCGCGCGGCGCCGACGGGTCGAAGCCGATGCCATTGTCGGCCACCACCATCTCGAGGGCGCCATGTGCGACGCGGACCGCGACCTTGACGCGGCTGGCCAGCGAATGGCGAAACACGTTGTTCAGGCATTCCTGCAGGACGTGGTAGACGGTGAGCACGGTGTCTTCGGGAAGCGCCAGCTCGGCCACGGTGGTGGCGTCGAGCTGGCAGCTGATACCGCTGGCGCGGGTGAATTTGCGCACTTCCATGTCGAGCGTTGCCTGCAGACCCAGCTCGAGGCCGGAAGGACGCAGGTCTCCCATCAGCTGCTTGACCGTGCGCAGCGTCGTGTCGACATTGTCGAGCGCGGCGCCGGCCCAGTCGTGCAGCCGCCCTTGGCGGCCGGCCGTGTGCTGGTACAGCATCACGATGTCGATGCGCAGCGCCAGCAGGTTCTGGGCAAGGGAATCGTGTATTTCGGAAGAGATCCGCTTGCGCTCGGCTTCGCGGTTGGCAAGCTGGCGGGCCAGCAAGTCATGCAGTTTCTGCTCGGTCACGCGCAAGGCGTTTTCGGTATCCTCGCAGGACAGGATTTTTTCGACCAGCGCCTGGTTGACGAGCATCAGGTCTTGGGTAAGTTGCAACATCGCCGTTTCGAGCACGGCTGTGGCAGGCCCGCCGTCGTCGCCCACGCCGTCTGGTGAGGCAGGTTCGCGCTGGCCTCGCGCGCGGCTGCTGCGGCCGGAAAGTTGTGTGCGCATGTGGGTGAGCTTGTTGATCAACCGCAAAACAGGAACAAACATCATCGGATACCGCTCCTCGACCCTACGGACATTGGCGCGCGAAGTCAAGCACAGGCATGGCGGGTGAGGCCGATGGCCAACTACAGGCGGGGGAACCAGCAACACACGGCGAGGTTCGCGCGTCCAGGTGTGACGTCAATCTGTCACTGAGGACACAATTCTGGCAGTCGGGTAAAATATCAAGATGGTGAAAAAAGCCCTGATCGTCGATGATATGCCGCTTGACGTCGAATTGACGCGGCGTGTCCTGCGCAGTTGCGGCGAACAGCACGAGATCGTGGTGGCCTCGGATGGCGAAGAAGCGCTGCGCGAACTGGACCGGACGCAGGATTTCGATGTCGTCCTGCTGGACCTGAAACTGCCCAAGATCGACGGCTTCGAGGTGTTGAAAGAGATCTCGTCCAAACCTTTCATGTCCGACATCCCGGTGATCGTCCTGTCGAACACCCGCAACGAAACCGACCGCATGCGCAGCCGCATGCTGGGAGCCTGCGAATTCGTCGAAAAGGCGATGGACTACGCGGAGTTCGATGCGAACCTGCGGCGTACCCTGGCCCAGTATGGTTTTGCCCTGCCTGAGCCGGTGGATTTTCGCCACAGCTAATTACGTTCGGTTAATTGTTGGTGAGTAAGCATGGTCGGCGTGTCATACTCCCTTCGTCCCTCATTGTCGTCATTCCTATGTCCAAGCTTCGCACGCCAGTCAAGCTGGCCGGTTCCAGCCTCACGCGTTCCTGCCATGCCTGCGCCTTCTTCCATACCAAGGAAGAAGAATACCGGGTGCTCATGCCTTTCATCCAGGAGGGTTTCGAGAACGGCGACCGCGCCTTCCACATCGTGAGCCCGGCGCTGCGCGCGGACCATCTGGCGCGCCTGGAGCAGGCCGGCATCGATACCGCCGCGGCAGAAGCGCAAGGACAGCTCGACGTGCGCACCTGGGACGAGACCTACCTGCAGGACGGCCGTTTCGACCAGCGCCTCATGATCGAGACGCTGCTGAAACTCATTGCGCCGGAAAACAGCCCTCCCGGGAAAATCTCGCGCAACATCGCCAGCATGTCCTGGGCCCTGGAAGACCGGCCCGGCGTGGACGATATCGTCGAATACGAAGCCCGCCTGAACCAGGCGCTTCCGGCGCAGCACGACCCCGTCGTCTGCACCTACGACCTGTCCCAGTTCGACGCCACGGTGGTGATCGACATCCTGCGCACCCACCCGATGGTCATCATTGGCGGCATCCTGCAGGAAAATCCGTTTTTCGTTCCGGCTGAACAAATGATTGCGGAATTGGAAGCGCGCAAGGCAGCAGGCGCGCTGCCGGCCGCGGCGACGGTCTAGGATTGTATTGAACAGCATGCAGATTCCCGGCAGGCAGGAACCGGAGCTTGACCGCCTGCGGCAGACCACGCGCGACCTGGTCGCCATGACGACCCTGCCGGCGATCTGGGGCGAGCTTCCCCCTGCCGGCGTGATCGAGAGCCTGGCCGGCGTCCTGCTCAAGACCCTGGACCTGGACCTGGCCTATATCCGCTTGCCCGGCAAGGGCGACATCGACGAGGTCGAAGCCGTCCGCAGCAGGCAACCGGGCGCCGGAGCGCTGTTCCGGCCGACGGCGCGGGCGATGCTGGACGCCATGCGGGCTGCGCAGGGCGCCACCCCTGCGATCATCCCCCATCCGGCGGGCGGACGGCCCCTGCAGGCCAGCGTGGTGCACTTCGGGATCTCGGGCGAACTCGGCACGGTCATGGTCGCTTCGCAGCGGCCTGGTTTTCCTTCCGAAAACGAGCGCCTCCTGCTGGGCGTGGGCGCCAACCAGACGACCGTCGTGCTGCAGCGCTACCAGGCCCGGCGTGCACTGGAGCGCAGCGAATCGCGCTTCCTCGAGTTGGCGGACGCAGCGCCCGCCATGCTCTGGGTCACCGAGCCCGATGGCAACTGTTCCTTCCTCTCGCGCGGCTGGTATGCATTCACGGGACAAGCCGAGGGAGACGGCCTGGGGATCGGCTGGACCACGGCCATCCATCCGGACGACCGGGCCGCCGCGGCGCAGGCCTTCCAGGATGCCAACGGGCGCAAGACCGAGTTCAGCCTCGAGCACCGGGTCTCGCATGCCGACGGCGGCTACCGCTGGGTCATCGATACCGGACGCCCGCGCTTTTCCGCGACGGGCGCCTTCCTCGGATTCGTCGGCAATGTGCTGGACATCGACGATCGAAAGCAGGCCGAGCAGGCGCTGCACGACACGCAGGACATGCTCTCCGCAGTCTTCGAGGCATTGCCGGTGGGAGTGGCAGTGGCTGACCAGGACGGCAAGCTGCTGCTGTCCAACCAGGAAATGCACCATTACCTGCCGACGATGACCTTGCCGTCGCTGGACGACGCGCGGCACGAGCGCTGGAAGTCCTTCCACGACGACGGCCGGCCTTATACGCGTGAGGAATTCCCGGGCATGCGCGCCTTGCGGGGCGAGCGGGTCGTGCCGGGGATCGAAGCGCGCTATGTCAAAGACGATGGCACCGAGATCTGGACGCAAATCGCCGCGGTTCCCCTGAAGGACGGCAAGGACCTTCCCAAGGGCCTGGTGTCCGTGATTACCGACATCGATGCCTTCAAGCGTACCGAGGCGGCGCTGCGCCTGTCCGAGGCGAACCAGCGCGCCCTGTTCGAGGACCTGGCCAAATCGAACCGCAACCTGAGCGAATTCCTGGCCGTGCTGGCCCACGAACTGCGCAATCCGCTGGCCCCGATCCTGACCGGCCTTGAAATCATGCGCATGCGCGCCGACAGCCTGGAGACCGTCACTAACGTGCGCGGCATCATCGAGCGCCAGGTCAGGCAGCTCTCGCACCTGATCGACGACCTGCTGGATATCGCCCGCGTCACCAACGGGAAAGTCGACATCAAGCGCGAAGCGGTCGATTTGAAGTCGATCGTCGCCAATGCCGTCGAGACCAGCCTGCCCCTGATCGAGAAAGGGCGCCATGTGTTCAGCATGACGCTGCAGGATGGGCCGCTGCCGGTCAATGCCGACGCCACCCGCATTGCCCAGGTCGTGGGCAACCTGCTGACGAATGCGGCGAAGTACACGCCGCCGGGAGGCAGGATCAGCCTGAGCGTCGGACAGGATGGCGCCGAGGCCATCATTTCGGTGGCCGATAACGGCATCGGCATTCCGGCCGATTCGCTGGAATCGGTGTTCGACATGTTCAGCCAGGTCGGCCGCAACATGCAGCATTCCCAAGGGGGGCTGGGGATCGGCTTGTCGCTGGTGCGCCAGCTCGTCAGCCTGCACGACGGCACCGTGACGGCCAGCAGCGACGGCGCCGGCCAGGGCAGCACCTTTATTGTCCGGCTGCCGATCGACACCAGCAAGCTGGCGGCCGCGCCGGGTGCGCAATCGCCCGATGACGCTGCCCGGGCCGGGAAGAGCTTGCGCATCCTGGTCACGGACGACAATGTGGATGCCGCGTTCACCCTGGCTTCGCTGCTCGAGATGCAGGGCCACGAACTGCGCATGGCGCACGACGGACAGCAGGCATTGCAGCTGGCCGCCGAATTCCAGCCCGATGTCGTCATCCTCGACATTGGCATGCCGGAGATGTCGGGCTATGAGGTGGCCTGCCGGCTCAGGAAGATCGCCGGCATGGAGCGCCGCACCATCGTGGCCGTGTCGGGATGGGGCGCGAAAGATGACCTGGTGCGCTCGAAGGACGCGGGGTTCGACATGCATTTCACGAAACCCGTCGCGCCGGCGCGGCTGAACGACTTCCTGGATTCGCTGCCGGCTCGAGCGCCACGGTAAGCGCGGCAAGGCGCCCGGCGCGCGCCGCGGGAATCACATCAGGATGACGTCGTACTGTTCCTGGTGATAGCCTTTTTCCACCTGCAGCGAGATGCGCTTGCCGATGAAGTCGCCCAGCATCGCCAGGTGCTGCGATTCTTCCTCCAGAAACAGGTCGATCACTTCCTGCGAGGCGACGATGCGGAATTCGCGCGGGTTGAATTGCTTGGCTTCGCGCAGCAGCTCGCGCAGGATCTCGTAGCAGATGGTGCGCGAGGTTTTCACTTGGCCGCGGCCAGCGCAGGCCGGGCAGGGCTCGCACAGGATGTGGGCCAGCGATTCGCGGGTGCGCTTGCGGGTCATCTCCACCAGTCCCAGCGCCGAGAAGCCGCTCACCGACACTTTGGTGCGGTCGCGCGCGAGCGTTTTCTTCAGCTCGGCCAGCACCTGGTTGCGGTGCTCGTTGTTCTCCATGTCGATGAAGTCGAGGATGATGATGCCGCCCAGGTTGCGCAGGCGCAGCTGGCGCGCGATCGCATGCGCCGCTTCCAGGTTGGTCTTGAAGATGGTGTCGGCAAAATTGCGCCCGCCGACATAGCCGCCGGTGTTGACGTCGATGGTCGTCATCGCCTCGGTCTGGTCGACGATCAGGTAGCCGCCGCTTTTCAGGTCGACACGGCGTCCCAGCGCGCGCAGGATTTCTTCTTCAACGCCGTACAAATCGAAGAGCGGGCGCTCGCCGGTGTAGTGCGCCAGGCGCGCCAGCACGCTCGGCGTATAGATTTGCGCGAACTCGACCAGCATGTTGAAGTTCTCGCGCGAGTCGATCTGGATGGTGGCCGTCTCGTCGTGCACGAAGTCGCGCAGCACGCGCTGGGCCAGGTTCAGGTCCTGGTAGAGCAGGGAGGTCGGCGGGCGGGTGCGCGCGCCCTGGACGATCGAGCCCCAGGTCTTGCGCAGGTAATCGACGTCGGCGGCGATGTCCACGTCCGAGGCTTCCTCGGCCTGGGTGCGCACGATGTAGCCGCCTTTTTCTTCCTTCGGCAGCAGGTTCTGCAGGCGGGTGCGCAACTGGTCGCGGTCGGCTTCCTTCTCGATTTTTTGCGAGATGCCGATGTGCTGGTCCTGCGGCAGGTAGACCAGCATGCGGCCGGCGATCGAGATTTGCGTGGACAGGCGTGCGCCCTTGGTGCCGATCGGGTCCTTGATGACCTGCACGGTCAGCACCTGGCCGTCGAACAGCAGCTTTTCGATGGGGGTGGGAGTGGTGGCGGCGCCGTCGTGGCTGCGCGCTTCCCAGATGTCGGCCACGTGCAGGAAGGCCGCGCGTTCCAGGCCGATGTCGATGAAGGCCGACTGCATGCCCGGCAGCACGCGCACGACCTTGCCCAGGTAGACATTCCCCGCCAGCCCGCGCGTCAGGGTGCGTTCGATGTGCAGTTCCTGCACCGCGCCCTGGAGGACCAGCGCAACGCGCGTTTCCTGCGGAGTGATGTTAATGAGGATGTCTTCGTTCATGGGACCAGTCGCGCGGTATTGTTCAGGGTGCCATGATACACGGTGGGGTGGCCGTCTGGCGTAGGGTGGGCGGGTCTCCCGCCCGCGCGTTCAAATCACGCATGCATTGCGGCGACACATGGGCTGGTTGAACGCGCGGGCAAGGAACTTGCCCACCCTTTGAGTCGCGTCAGATTTGATGCCGCCGACAGGGTCAGATCTGATAACCCGCCTTGCGCAGCAAGATCGCCGTCTCGAACAGCGGCAATCCCATGATCCCCGAATGGCTGCCCTCGATATGCTCGACGAACAGCGCGGCCAGGCCCTGGATGCCGTAGCCGCCGGCCTTGTCGTAGGGCTCGGAGCTGGCGCAATAGGCCTTGATCTGGGCCGGGGTGAGTTTGGCGAAGCGCACTTCCGACACCTGCGTGATCTGGTCGGCGATGCGTTCGGCATGGATCGCCACCGAGGTCAGCACCTGGTGGGTGCGGCCCGAGAGGCGCTCGAGCATGGCGACCGCCTCTTGCGTGTCGGCCGGCTTGCCCAGGATCTCGCCGTCGACCGTGACGGTGGTGTCGGCCGTCAGGATGGGGCGCAGCGGCTGGCGCCGCATCTGCAGGACGTTCCAGGCGAACGCGCCTTTTTCCCTGGCCACCCGCGCCACGTAGGTGTGCGGGTCTTCGCCCGGCAGCACCTCTTCGCTGACGTCGACGCCGCGCGCCGGATCGCCACGCACCATCAGCAGTTCGAATTCCACGCCGACCTGGCGCAGCAGTTCGCGCCTGCGCGGGCTCTTGGAGGCGAGATAGATTTTCTTGTCAGTTGGTTTCATCGGGGTCAGACGCGGTGGTACGGATGGTTCTGGGTAATCGACCAGGCACGGTACAGCTGTTCTGCGAGCATGACACGCACGATTCCGTGCGGCAGTGTCATGCTCGAGATGCGGAACATGCCTTCGGCGCGCGCTTTCAGCTCGGGATCGAGGCCATCGGCCCCGCCGATCAGGAAGGCGGTGTCGCGGCCGTCCTGCTGCCAGGTTTCCAGCATCTGCGACAGCCCGACGCTGGTCAGGTCCTTGCCGCGCTCGTCTAACGCGATGATGCGCACGCCCTTGGGCAGCACCGCCTCGATGCGCTCGCGTTCGAGCGCCATTGCGGTGGCGGCAGTCTTGCTGCCCGAGCGCTCGACCGGCTTGATTTCCTTGAGCACGATGCGCAGCTCGGGCGGCATGCGCTTCGTGTACTCGCCGAACCCGGATTCGATCCAGGCCGGCATCTTGTGCCCGACGGCGGCAATGATCAGTTGCATGGAGTCAGAAGACGCAGCTTATTCTTCAGTCTTCTTCACGCGACGGATCACTTTTTTCACTGGCGCTGCATCGGCCGGCGCCGCTGCCTTGGTCACGCGCTTGGGCGGCTTGGCCTTGGTCGCTTCGACGGCGGCGATCTCGGTCTTGCTTGGCATGACCTTGATGGTCTTGCCGACCGGGGCTTTCTTGGCGGCCGGCTTCTTGGCGGCGGCGGCGGGGGCTGCTGCTTTCTTTGCAGCTGCCGGCTTGCGCTCGCGGATCGGCTTGACTTCCGGCTGCGCCTGGGTGGCCGCCAGGTGCTTGGACTTGGCCTTCGGCTCGGCCGCTTCGGCTTCGGCGGTCGACTTGCGCTTGGCCGCGCCCAGCTTCACCGGCTTCTCGCCCCAGATTTCTTCCAGGCGGTAGTACTGGCGGATGGCCGGCTGCATGATGTGGACGATCATGTCGCCCAGGTCGACCAGCACCCATTCGCCGGTGTCCTCGCCTTCCATGCCGACCACGTCGCCGCCGGCGGCCTTGACCTTGTCGCGTACCGAGGCGGCCAGCGCCTTGGTCTGGCGGTTCGAGGTACCCGAGACCACCGCGATGCGGTCGAACAGGCTGGTCAGGTGCATCGTGTCGAACACGGCGATTTCCTGTCCTTTGACGTCTTCAAGGGCGTCAACGACGAGGGTTTGTAGTTTCTTGATATCCATTAGCTTTTATATAAGTTATGTTGTTGAATATAGTCTAGCACTTGCGACGGAAGGCGCGCGCTAATGTCGGCGTTTGTCTTCATGCCCGATCGCAGGGCGTTTCTAACTTGTGTGGCAGAAATATCTACCGCCAGGGTCTCTGCGAGGCAGACTTTGCCGTATGGGGCAAGGCGCACTTCCGCCGGCGTCGCCAGACGCTGCGAGAGTTCCTGCGCTACTGCTGGGGGCAATTTATCCTGATCCAGTTCATATCCCGGGCGTGCAGCCACGCCGAGGTTGCATAGCGCGAACAGCGCATGCCATTCGCGCCAGGTGTCGAGCTTTTGCAGCTGGTCGGCTCCCATCAGGAAGACGATCGATGCTGCTTGTCCAAGTTCTGCGCGCAATCCGCGCAGGGTATCGACGGTATAGGTCGGGCTGCCGCGTTCGATCTCCTGCAAGTCGATCGTCACGCTCGTCTCGAGCCCCGCGAACGGCTGCCCGCCGAAGGCCAGTTCGAGCATGGCGATGCGCTGCGCGTCGCTGGCCTGCAGCGCGCTTTTCTGCCACGGCCTGGCCGGCAGGATGCGCAGTTCGTCGGGCCGCAGCAGCTCGGCGAACAACGCGGCCAGCGCGACGTGGCCATGGTGGACCGGGTCGAAACTCCCGCCCAGCAAGGCGACGCAACGCGTCACGGCGCGAGCCAGTCCCGGTGCACGAGGAAGTCGCTGTAGAGCAGGGCTTCCGGGCTGCCGGGTTCCGGGTGCCAGTCGTAGCGCCATTTCACGATCGGCGGCATCGACATCAGGATCGCTTCGGTGCGCCCGCCCGACTGCAGGCCGAACAGGGTGCCGCGGTCCCACACCAGGTTGAACTCGACATAGCGCCCGCGCCGGTAGGCCTGGAAGTCGCGTTCGCGTTCGCCGTAAGGCGCCTCCTTGCGGCGCTGCAGGATCGGCAGGTAGGCATCGAGGAAGCCGTTGCCGACGCTTTGCACCATCGCGAACGACGCGTCGAAACCGGCTTCGTTGAAGTCGTCGAAGAAGATGCCGCCCACGCCGCGTGCTTCTTTCCGGTGCTTCAGGTAGAAGTAGTCGTCGCACCACTTCTTGAAGCGCGGGTGCAGATCGTCGCCATACGGCGCCAGCGCATCGTGGCAGACCTGGTGGAAGTGGCGCGCGTCGTCGGGATTGCCGTAGTACGGCGTCAGGTCCATGCCGCCGCCGAACCACCAGACCGGCTCCTTGCCTGGCGCGGTCGCCTCGAAAAAGCGCACGTTCATGTGCACCGTCGGCGCGTGGGGATTACGCGGGTGCAGCACCAGCGACACGCCCATCGCTTCCCAGGCGCGTCCCGCCAGTTCAGGGCGCGCGCTTGCTGCCGACGGCGGCAGGCTGGCGCCGGTGACGTGCGAGAAGTTCACGCCGCCGCGCTCGAACACATTGCCTTCTTCGATCAGGCGCGAGATGCCGCCGCCGCCTTCCGGGCGTTCCCAGGTGTCGCGCAGGAAGGGCTTGCCGTCGATGTTTTCAAGGGCCTGCACGATGCGGGACTGGAGATCGAGCAGCCAGGCTTTGACGGCGAGTGGATCGGGGGTGGACATGCGCTTGGGGTGGTGTCGGGGAAAAGGAAGGGGCAGATTGTACACCTGTGGGGGTGTTCTTATTATTGTGGTGCAGGGGAAGCTGATGGTGTGCTGCGAACCTGGGTTCCCGCCTGCGCGGGAACCCACTTGATTTTGCGTGCCGCGAACTTACTTCACCCCACGCCACCCGATATCGCGCCGGTACTGCGCGCCATTGAAGTGGATCTTCTCCACCGTCTCATACGCCTGCTTCTGCGCCATCTTGACGCTGTCGCCCAGCCCGACGACGCAGAGCACGCGGCCGCCGTTCGATTGCAGGGTGCCGCCGACCAGCGTGGTGCCGGCGTGGAAGGTCACGCATTCCGGCGTCTCGGCCGGGATGCCGACGATGGTGTCGCCCTTGCGCGGGCTGTCCGGGTAGCCCGCGGCGGCCATCACGACGCCCACCGCGGTGCGGCGGTCCCATTCGAGTTCGACCGCGTCCAGGGTGCCGTTGCAGGCGTGCTCCAGTACCGGCACCAGGTCGCTTTTCAGGCGCGCCATGATCGGCTGGGTTTCGGGGTCGCCCATGCGGCAGTTGAATTCCAGCGTGCGCGGATTGCCCTCGGCATCGATCATCAGGCCGGCGTACAGGAAGCCGGTGAAGACGATGCCGTCCTTCGCCATGCCCTGGATGGTCGGGTTGATGATCTCGCGCATCACGCGCGCATGCATCGAGGGCGTGACGATCGGGGCAGGGGAGTAGGCGCCCATGCCGCCGGTGTTCGGGCCGGCGTCGGCGTCCAGCAGGCGCTTGTGGTCCTGGCTGGTGGCCAGCGCCAGCACGTTCTTGCCGTCGCACATGACGATGAAGCTGGCCTCTTCGCCGGCCAGGAATTCTTCGATCACGATGCGCGCGCCGGCGTCGCCGAACGCGTTATCGGACAGCATGTGGTCGACCGCACTATGCGCTTCAGCAAGTGTCATCGCCACCACCACGCCCTTGCCGGCGGCCAGGCCGTCGGCCTTGATCACGATCGGCGCGCCATTGGCGTCGACATAGGCGTGGGCTGCCGCGGCATCGGAAAAACTCTGGTACTTCGCGGTCGGAATGCCGTGGCGCTCCATGAAGGACTTGGCGAAATCCTTTGAGCTCTCGAGCTGCGCCGCTTCGCGCGTCGGGCCGAAGATCTTCAGGCCGCGCGAGCGGAACAGGTTGACGATGCCGGCGGCCAGCGGCGCTTCCGGACCCACCAGGGTCAGGGCGACGCCTTCGGCCACCACGAAGTCGGCCAGCGCCGCTGGGTCGGTGATGTCGATGTTCACCAGGTGCGGGTCGAGTTCGGTGCCGCCATTGCCCGGCGCGACGAAGACGGTCTGGACGCGTTCCGATTGGGCCAGTTTCCAGGACAGGGCGTGTTCACGGCCGCCAGAGCCGACTACGAGGATTTTCATGCGAGCGTTTCCAGCTTATTCTTCAATGACCGCGTTGGTGAAGACTTCCTGGACGTCGTCCAGGTTCTCCAGCGCGTCGAGGAGTTTCTGCATCTTGATGGCGTCGTCGCCGGTGAAGGCGGTTTCGGTTGCCGGCTTCATGATGACTTCGGCCACCTCGGCCTTGAAACCGGCCGTTTCAAGCGCTTCCTTCACGCCGGAAAATGCGAACGGGTCGCACAGGACTTCGAAGCCGCCTTCTTCATCGGCCACCACGTCGTCGGCGCCGGCCTCCAGGGCCGCTTCCATCAGCTTGTTCTCGTCCACGCCGGGCGCGAACAGGAACTGGCCGGTGTGCTGGAACATGAAGGCGACCGAGCCTTCGGTGCCCATGTTGCCGCCGTATTTGCTGAAGGCGTGGCGCACTTCGGCCACGGTGCGGACGCGGTTGTCGGTCATGCAGTCGACGATGATGGCCGCGCCGCCGATGCCGTAGCCTTCGTAGCGCACTTCTTCGTAGTTCACGCCTTCGAGCTCGCCCGAACCGCGCTGGATCGCGCGCGTCACGTTCTCCTTCGGCATATTGGCGTCAGCGGCCTTCTCGACCGCCAGGCGCAGGCGCGGGTTGGAAGCGATGTCGCTTCCGCCCATGCGTGCGGCCACGGTGATCTCCTTGATCAGGCGCGTCCAGATCTTGCCGCGCTTGGCGTCGGTAGCGGCTTTCTTATGCTTGATGTTGGCCCATTTGCTGTGTCCAGCCATGTCGAAAAATCCTTAGACGGTATGCAAGAGAGGCCGACATTCTAACATAGGCCCCTCCTGCAAAATCGTCTGGCGGCGTCAGCACAACAGCAAGAAAACCGCAATTGGCTCCGACCGGCCGGGGATACCTCAAGGGAACATTCGCCACGTCCCCCAGGCCACCAGCACCAGGCCCGACACCCAGCCCGCCAGCGTGCCTTCTTTCAGGCGCAGCTCGCACAGCAGCAGCAGGCCCACGGCCGCCACCACGCCCGGGTCGCCCGGCCCGCCTCCCAGGGGCAGCAGGAGCAGCAGCCAGCAGCATCCCAGGCAGATGCGCCCGTGCTCCGCACCCTGCCACAGCGCACCGGCCAGGCCGCCGCGCCACTCGGCCAGCACGCCCGGCAGCGGCGTGCGGCAATAGTCCAGGCACTCGTGCTTGGCCGGCGTCCACTGGTAGACGCCGGCGGCGACCATGGCGAGGCCGGCGCCGGCCGGGTGGCGCACCGCCAGCGTGGCGTCGAGCATGCCGGCGTCGTGCAGGGTCCAGTGGATGAGCGTGACCAGCGCCGCGAAGCCGCACCAGGCCAGCAGGCAGCCGACCGCATACAGCGCGGCGGCAAGGCGCGGCCAGCGCAGGGCCTCGCATTCGTCGGCCAGGCGCGCATACACGAACACGGCGCCGGAGGCCCCGGGCAGCATCAGCCCCACGCACAGGCCCGTCCACATCACGAACACCAGCACCAGCTGCCCGGCCTGCAGCGGCGCCGGCGCCGAACCGGCGAAGTCGCGCAGGGCGCCGCCCGGCGGCGGATGCATACCCTGGAAGGCAAACCACGACCAGCAGGCGCCTACCAGCAGCACCAGCCAGGCCAGCGCCAGCCAGGCCCGCGGGCCCGGGCGCTCATCGACGACGAACAGGCTCATCGCGGACCTCCGCTGCGCTTGCGCCGGCGCGCCGGGCGTTTCAAGGCGGGTGCGCCGTGGACAGGTTCGGTGCGGCTGGTGCTCCGGGGCGTGCCCCGGTTCGCCATGAAGGTGTTCATGCGATCTCTCCTCGTTGTGATTGCTGTGCAAGGTTCGACAGCTTGATGGCCGCGCCGTTCTCCGGCCCGCTCCAGCCTGTCTCCAGCAAGCACGGCTGTTCAACCGTACAATCGTCGGATGAAACCAAGCGCCACCGCCAACGCTGCTGCTCCTTTACCACGCGCGGCCCTTCTTGCCGGCTTGTCGATCGCCATTGGCGGCGCCATCCTGTTCTCCACGAAGGCCGTAGTCGCCAAACTGCTGTATCGCTACCACATCGACGCGGTTACTTTGATCGCGTTCAGGATGCTGTTCTCGTTTCCGGTATTTGCGGCAGTCGCGCTCTGGAAGATGCGGACCCAGCCGCCGCTAAGCAGCCGCGACCGCTGGCGCATCGCCGGGCTGGGCCTGCTCGGCTATTACCTGTCGAGCTATCTCGACTTCTTGGGCCTGCAGCACATTTCGGTCGGGCTCGAGCGCCTGATCCTGTTCCTGACGCCCACCTTTGTCCTGCTCGCCAACGTGATGATCTTCAAGCGCCGCATTGGCGCGATGGAATGGGCGGCGCTGGGGCTGGCCTACTGCGGCATCGTGCTGGTGTTCGTGCACGATCTGGCCGGGGGCTCGGGCAGCACCATCCTCGGCTCGCTGCTGGTGCTGGGCTCGGCCGTCGCCTACGCCCTGTATTTGCTCGGCACCGGCGAGATGGTGCGCCGCATCGGTTCGCTGCGCCTGGTGGCCTATGCGATGTGCGTGTCGAGTGTGGCCTGCATCGGCCAGTTCTTCCTGCTGCGTCCCGCCAGCCTGCTGGTGCAGCCGCCGCAGGTATACTGGCTGTCGCTGGTGAATGGAGTATTCTGTACGATCTTCCCCGTGTTCATGACCATGGCCGCGGTGCAGCGCATCGGCGCCGCAACCGCTTCGCAGGCCGGGATGATCGGCCCGGTCTCCACGCTCTTCCTCGGCGCGCTGATCCTCGGCGAGCCGATCACCAGCGTGCAGCTTGCCGGCACCGGCCTCGTGCTCGTGGGGATCTACCTGCTGTCGCTCAAAAAATGACGCTTCCAACCAAGCCTTCGGAGAATCCATTGGTAAGACCACGCCTGGCGCTGATCGCGCACGACAAGAAGAAGGACGACATGATCACGCTCGCGGGCGAGTACCTCGGCTTCCTCCAGGGCTGCACGCTGTCGGCCACCGGCACCACCGGCGGGCGCCTCGCCAACGAGCTGGGACTGGCGGTCGACCGCAAGCATTCTGGCCCGGTCGGCGGCGACCTGCAGATCGGCGCCATGCTGGTCGAGGGCGAGATCGACTGCGTGATCTTTTTACGCGACCCGATGACGCCCCAGCCCCACGAACCCGATATCAACGCCCTGGTGCGCGCCTGCGACGTGCACAACATCCCGTGCGCGACCAATGTCTCGACCGCGCGCCTGGTGCTGTCGCAACTGCGCGCGGCCACGGCCCAACCATGAAAGGAGACCACATGCTGGTCAAAGCAATCCGCATGGCCGCCACCGGCGGACCTGAAGTGCTGGAGTATGTCGACGTCGAAGTCGGCGAACCGGGGCCGGGCGAGGCGCGCGTGCGCCACCACGCGATCGGCCTGAATTTCATCGACACTTATTTCCGCAGCGGCCTGTATCCGCAGGCGCTTCCGAGTGGCCTGGGCCAGGAAGCCGCCGGCGTGGTCGAGGCGGTGGGCGAGGGCGTGACCCACGTTTCGCCGGGCGACCGGGTGGCCTATGCGGGCGGCCCGGCGGGCGCCTACAGCCAGGCGCGCGTCATGCCTGCGCACGTCCTGGTGCGCCTGCCCGATGCGATTTCCTTCGAGACCGGCGCGGCCATGATGCTGCAGGGGCTGACGGTCCAGTACCTGTTCACCTCCACTTATAAACTGCAGCCGGGCCAGACCATCCTGTTCCATGCGGCCGCGGGCGGCGTCGGTCTGATCGCCTGCCAGTGGGCGCGGGCGCTCGGCGTGAACCTGATCGGCACCGTGGGATCAAGCGAGAAGGCGGCGCTGGCCAGGGCGCATGGCGCGGCCCACGTGATCAACTACAACACCGAGGATGTGGTGCAGCGCGTGCTCGAGATCACCAATGGCGCGAAAGTGCCGGTGGTGTACGACTCGGTGGGCAAGGACACCTTCATCCGTTCGCTCGACTGCCTGCAGCCGCGCGGCCTGATGGTCAGCTTCGGCAATGCCTCCGGCGCGGTGCCGCCATTCGCGCTCAGCGAACTGGCTTCGCGCGGCTCGCTCTACATCACGCGGCCGACGCTGTTCGCGTATGCCTCCAGACGTGAAGAGCTCGAAGCGATGGCGCTCGAGCTGTTCGGCATGGTCGAAAGCGGCAAGGTGAAGATCGACGTCAACCAGACCTTTGCACTGGCCGACGCGGCAGAAGCGCACCGCGCCCTGGAAGGGCGCCGCACGACCGGCTCCACGGTGCTGCTGCCATGAGGGATACCGGAGAAGACCGTCCAGTCCCGCAGCCGGAAGGGGATGGCACGCCGAAGTTCGGGAGGCTGCTGATCGTGCTGGTGCTGGCAGTGTTGCTGGTGGGGGTGATCACCATCGCGTCCGAGGCATATTTCACGTAGGGTGGGCGGGTCTTCCCGCCCGCGCGTTCAAATCATGGTGCTGCTGCCGGCGCGGCTTTTCTCCCGCTGGTTGAACGCGCGGGCGGGGAACCCGCCCACCCTACGAATTGCGGCAAGGCGCGCGTCACCTAATAAAAATGGGGCCTCGCGGCCCCATTCTCGTGAACGGCCTGACGATCAGCCGTTCTGCTGCTTCAACTCCACCCGCCTGGCCACGCCCGACGGCCCCGGGAAGCCTTCGAAGGCGCTCTGCACCAGGGCCGGCATCACCGCCGGCGTCGACATCTGCCGGCTGGTGTTGTGCACGGTGACGTCGAACAGGCGCTTGCCGTCGGCCGCCGACTTGATCCCGACCTGCAGCTCGCGGCGGTACTGGTGCTCGACCGAGACCTGGTAGGCCGGGTTCCAGAACGGATCATGGAAGGGGCTGTACAAGCCGCCCCAATACGGATTGTGGAAGCCCCGGGCGCGGCCGCGGTAGGAATAGCGCAGCGGGTGCACCATCGGCTGGTAGAACGGCGACATCATCGGTTCGAACACGCGCACCGGAACGTCGGTGGTGGCAAAGCGCATCGACACCGTCAGCGCCGGCCTGGCGCCATCCGCGTCGCGGAAACCCAGGCGCGCCAGCTGGCCGCGCACCAGTTCCTGGTAGGCGCGCCATTCCAGCGTGTCGTCCTGCATGGGCGGCACCTCGAAGACATAAGTCTTGTCCTCGATCTGCGCGGGCCACTGGTGGAAGGTGGTCACATCGCTGCGGATCGTGGTGGCGCAGCCGGCCAGCAGCAGCGCGCAGGCCGCCACGGCGGCGGTCATCAGGCGTTTCATGTCTCTCTCCCTGGTCAATACGGAATTTTGCGAGCGTCCAGATTAGAACTTGTTCCGCATTTTCGCAGGATAATTTACTCCTGGTTACGGGGCGTACATTCCGATACATACGCCAAATGGTGCGGGCGCCGGAAAATCTTGTTGGTAAAATAAGCACTTCACCTCACTGTCTATTGCGGACTCCCTCTATGCGCACCGATACGCCCCAGACGATTTACCGGAGTGACTACACCCCGCCGAGCTACCTGGTAGATACCGTGGAACTCGGCTTCGACCTCGACCCCGCGCGCACCGTCGTGGCCAACCGGCTGAGCATGCGCCGCAATCCGGCCAGCGCCCAGCGCGAGATCGAACTCTACGGCGAGGACATCGAACTGGTGGCGCTGCGCCTGAACGGCCGCCTGCTGGCCGATGGCGACTACGCGATCAACGGCTCCTTGCTCACGATCCCGAACGCCCCCGAAGAAGCCACGCTCGAAATCGAAACCGTGTGCGTGCCCGAGCAGAACACCACGCTCAGCGGCCTGTACACCTCGAACGGCAATTTCTTCACCCAGTGCGAGGCCGAGGGCTTCCGCCGTATCACCTATTTCCCGGACCGACCGGACGTGATGGCGAAGTACACGGTCATGTTGCGTGCCGACAAGCAGCGCTATCCGGTGCTGCTGTCCAACGGCAATTTGCTCGAAGAAGGCGACCTGGGCGATGGCCGCCATTTCGCCAAGTGGGAAGACCCGTTCAAGAAACCGTCCTACCTGTTCGCCCTGGTCGCGGCGCAGCTGGTCTGCCAGGAAGAGACCTTCCGCCTGGCGGACGGCCGCGACGCGCTGCTGCAGGTCTGGGTCGAAGACGGCAACCTCGATAAAACCGACTACGCGATGCAGTCGCTCAAGCACAGCATCCGCTGGGACGAGGAGCGCTACGGGCTCGAGCTCGACCTCGATCGCTTCATGATCGTCGCCACCAGCGACTTCAACATGGGCGCGATGGAAAACAAGGGCCTGAACATCTTCAACACCAAATTCGTGCTGGCCAATCCGCGCGTGGCTACCGACATCGACTTCCAGGGCATCGAGGCGGTGGTGGCGCACGAATACTTCCACAACTGGACCGGCAACCGCGTCACTTGCCGCGACTGGTTCCAGCTGTCGCTGAAAGAGGGCCTGACGGTCTTCCGCGACCAGGAATTCACCGCCGACATGATCGGCACCGAGACGGGGCGCGCCGTCACCCGCATCGACCAGGTGCGCACGCTGCGCCAGGCCCAGTTCCCCGAAGACGCCGGCCCGATGGCCCACCCGGTGCGCCCGGACTCCTTCGTCGAGATCAACAACTTCTATACCGTCACGGTCTACGAAAAAGGCGCCGAAGTGGTGCGCATGTACCAGACCTTGCTGGGCGTTGATGGCTTCCGCAAGGGCATGGACCTGTATTTCGAGCGCCACGACGAGCAGGCCGTCACCTGCGACGACTTCCGCCTGGCCATGGCCGATGCCGGCGGGCGCGATTTCACCCAGTTCGAGCGCTGGTACAGCCAGGCCGGCACCCCGGTGCTGTATTTCGAGGCGCGCTACGACGAAGGCGCGCAGACCTATGGCCTGACCCTGTTCCAGTCCTGCCCTCCGACATCGGGCCAGGAGAAGAAGCTGCCTTTCCACATCCCGGTCGCGGTCGGCCTGCTCGACGGCGACGGCAGGGACATGCCGCTCACGCTCGACGGCGAGGAGCTTGGCACCACCGCCGTGCTCGAGCTGACCGCCGACAAGCAGACCTTCGTCTTCACCGGCGTGAAGGAACAGCCGGTACCGTCCGTGCTGCGCGACTTCTCGGCGCCGGTGATCCTGCAGCATGGCTATTCCGACGGCGACCTGCTGCACCTGTTCAGTCACGACAGCGACCCGGTCAACCGCTGGGAGGCTGGCCAGCGCCTCGCCATGGGACGCCTGCTCAAGCTCGCTGGCGAAGCGCCGGTCACCAGTCGCCTGAGCCTGGACGACACCTTCATCGAGGCGATGCGCAAGATGCTGACGGACGAGTCGCTCGACCCGGCCTTCCGCGAACAGGCGCTGCTGCTGCCGTCCGAAACCATGGTGGCCGAGCAGCTCGACGTGGTCGACCCGATGGCGGTGCACATGGCGCGCCAGTTCATGCGCGCCAACATCGGCGCACGCCTGCGCACCGAACTGCTGGCGCAATACCACGCCAACCTGACGCCCGGACCGTACAGCCCGGACGCCGCCTCCGCCGGCAAGCGCGCCCTGAAAAACCTGGCGCTGTCCTACCTGAACGCCGCGCCGGACGAGGACACCATCGCGCTGGCCGCGCGCCAGTGCGTCGAGGCCGACAACATGACCGACCGCGCCGCGGCGCTGAGCACCTTGATCCATGCGCGCGCACCGCAAGCAGACGCCGAGCTGGAACGCTTCTACGACGAGTTCCAGGGCGAGGCGCTGGTAGTGGACAAGTGGTTCGCCATGCAGGCATCGGCCCCGACCACCGACATCGCCAAGGTACGCGAACTGATGCGCCACCCGGCCTTCACCCTGCGCAACCCGAACCGGGCCCGCAGCCTGGTCGCGAACTACTGCATGAACAATGCGGTGCAATTCCACGCCCCGAACGGCAGCGGCTACCTGTTCTGGGCCGAGCACGTCACATTGCTCGACGGCCTCAACCCGCAGGTCGCCGCCCGCCTGGCCCGCGCGATGGACCGCTGGCGCCGCTTCACCCCGGCCCTGCAGACCCACATGAAGACGGCGCTGCAGCAGGTGGCGGGGCAGCAACGTTTGTCGAACGACGTGCGCGAGGTGGTCACCAAGGCACTCGCGAATTAACAATAACCCGTAGGGTGGGCGGGTTTCCCGCCCGCGCGTTCAACCAGCCCGTGCACAGCCATGGCGCAAGGCCCGGTTGAACGCCCGCCTCACGTAAAACCAAGAATCAAACCAAACCAAAGGAAGTCCATGAAACGCGTCAGCCTCACGCAATACCTGGTCGAAGAACAACGCCAGCACCACACCATCAACGCCGAGCTGCGCCTCCTGATCGAGGTCGTCGCCCGCGCCTGCAAGCGCATCAGCTATTCGGTCAGCAAGGGCGCGCTCGGCGAAGTGCTGGGCAGCGCCGACACCGAGAACATCCAGGGCGAAGTGCAGAAGAAGCTCGACGTGATCTCGAACGAGATCCTGCTGGAAGCGAACGAGTGGGGCGGCCACCTGGCGGCCATGGCATCGGAAGAAATGGAAACCATCCGCCAGATCCCGAGCCGCTATCCGAAGGGCGAATTCCTGCTGCTGTTCGATCCGCTCGACGGCTCCTCGAACATCGACGTCAACGTCTCGATCGGCACCATCTTCTCGGTGCTCAAGGCCCCGGAAGGCATGAGCGAGCCGACCGAGCAGGACTTCCTGCAGCCGGGCGCCCAGCAAGTGGCGGCGGGTTACGCCGTGTACGGCCCGCAGACCATGCTGGTGCTCACCACCGGCAACGGCGTGCACTGCTTCACGCTGGACCGCGAAATGGGTTCCTGGGTGCTCACCGAGAGCAACATGATGATCCCGGAAACCACGAAGGAATTCGCCATCAACATGTCGAACAAGCGCCACTGGCACCCGCCGGTGCAGCGCTACGTGGACGAGATGCTGGCGGGCACCACCGGCCCGCGCGCCAAGGACTTCAACATGCGCTGGATCGCCTCGATGGTCGCCGACGTGCACCGCATCCTGAACCGCGGCGGCATCTTCATGTACCCGGCCGACATGCGCGACCCGTCCTCGCCGGGCAAGCTGCGCCTGATGTACGAAGCCAACCCGATGGCCATGATCGTCGAGCAGGCCGGCGGCGCGGCAACCGATGGCCGTGGGCGCATCATGGACATCCCCCCGACCAGGCTGCACCAGCGCGTGCCGGTGTTCCTGGGCTCGAAATCGGAAGTCGAGCTGGTCACCCGCTACCACGCTGAGTAGTGACTTTGTGGCAATTCTGGTGCGAATTGCCGAGTCGGACTAGCAAGTGTGCGGAGTTGTTTGCTAGAATACGGCTCTTCGTCGGGTTCGCCCACGTAGAGCCGCTGTAGCTCAGTCGGTAGAGCAGCGCATTCGTAATGCGAAGGTCACCAGTTCGATTCCGGTCAGCGGCACCAAGAATACTTAGTAAGATCAAAGGGTTACAGGCTTCGGCGTGTAACCCTTTTTTCTTTTTGCAGCCTCCATTCGAGTGTGTAACCGCTGTGTAACCCAGCTTCGTCTACGTTTTTGTCTATTCGCCGTGCGGCGGTCCTTGGTCTTTGCTCATGCCCTGATTGTGGCGGTACGATAGCGCCATGACTAGCTACTCTGCTTCCTCTGTCCACGTGTGCCCCGGCTGTGATGCTTTCTTTCTTCGCCGGCGGCTTCGCACCATTAACTTCTTCGGCATGCGTGACTGGTCCGATGGCGCACCAAGCATGTGGTGGCGGCAGGAGCCCTTGGTCCAGTGTGAAGCTTGCGCGGCGCTGTTCTGGCTGGACGATATCGAGCCTGTCGGAATCATGCCCGACGCGGCGAGACCCATTGGTCGGTTGACGACGGCTTGGCTGCGATGGCGCGGCGACCCTGGAGGGCAACTTCAGGCTCACGAAGAATGGACCGAGGCCATGAAGTCATGGGGACAGGCGCAGCATGTCGGCCGCGTCAATTTTGACGACGTGGTGTATGTGTTGTCGCGCTCGAAGGGCGTGGGCAGGGACCGGTTGCTCTGGCTCAGGAATCGCATCTGGTGGGGTTTGAACGACCGCTACCGCAGCCGATCCGATAGGTCCCCTGTCCCCGACGCGCCGAGCTGGCCAGCGGCCGCAGAGCGGTCCAACATGGAGGTCATCCTGGACATTCTGCGGGATGGCAAGCAGCAGCCGGGCAGCATGATCCAGCAAGGGGAGCTGCTGCGGTTGCTGGGCCGTTTCGACGAAGCGATCGCTATGCTCAAGGCTGTGCCGGCGGACGGACATAGCGAGGTCCGAGCGGTGAAGATCGAAAGACTGGCGCGAAGCGGTGACACGCAAGTGCGGGAACTAAGCACTCCGACTTGGTGAGGCTATGCTGCCGCGCTCCGCGCTACTACCGACTCAGGGCTGGACGAGTGGCTCCAAAACACTAACATCGGTAGCCACAGCTTGCGTGCCGATACAGGAATTATTCAGGCGGTCCTTTGCGGCCGGCCAGGCCTCGCGAACTCGGGTTGTCATAGTGCGGCGCGGACTTGTTGACTCGTAAACACGGGTTTCGCCCGAACGTCTGACAGGTGTGTTCACTCTGCTGTGAGTGCTACGTGTGCATATTGCGGGCGTCGTCGACGCTGCTCTTAAGTCGGTTGGGGCGGCTCCGGCGCCAGTTTTCGCCGGAGATATAGCAGTTATCGTGCCCTCCCTCTCGTTGGACGGTAGCCATCCTGGTGGAGTAGGGAGTATCAACACAGGTTTGTACCTTAGCATCTCACCGGCGAGTTCAGGGTGCCCGACCTGAACAAATAGCAGGGCGAAGCCTGGTGGGCCTATATAAGCCAAAAGTAGGGCGAGCGCAAGCAACCACGCGAAGGCGCGGCGGGTCAACGGTTTTGGGAGATTTGGGCGCCGGTGGGCGCGAGGGGAAAGGCGTGTAGCGGGGGAGTAGGTGGACTGAGAAAGACGTCGAGGACCATCGCTGTCGCTATCGCCGTCGCCATCCTCGCCGTCATCGTCCCCGGAACCGCTTGCATCGTCTACACCTGATGCGACAGTACCAGCAGAAGTGGTGGTAGACGCCATTTCCTTGGCCTTCTGTTTTGATTCTGGACCAGCGAAC
This sequence comes from Telluria sp. ZT3P39, assembly GCF_059685935.1. Lineage (NCBI taxonomy): Bacteria > Pseudomonadati > Pseudomonadota > Betaproteobacteria > Burkholderiales > Oxalobacteraceae > Telluria > Telluria sp. ZT3P39. The sequence goes on along the minus strand of NZ_JCASIH010000001.1, from coordinate 111,497 downwards.
CCAGCTTTCTTTTTGAATGCAGCCGACACCCGGCTAACTCTGTAATCAGCATAAATTGCTGCGATGACGTCGCCCGACGGCATATAACGGATCTCTGGATCGCGGCCGAGATTGCCGACGATAATGACTTTGTTGACAGTAGCCATAATATTCCTTTCATTGGGTAGTGCTGAGCCATTCTAATGGCATTTGAGATATGACTGAAAAATCGTGGCGATGAATTTGGTGCTCCATAAGGCGCTGGGCAAAGGCGCCATACCATGCCAGCGTGGACCAGAAGCACTCCTCGACCAAGGGGGAGAGCGAGTCGCTGGCTGGCTCCCCTCCACTGCTGGTCCAAGCGACTGCTAATTGAATCGATACCCGTGACCATATTCCGTCCTCCCGGTGTCTCGGGCTGACCCCAGCTTCACTACATTTTTGGGTGAGATTTCCGCTTGGTAAGGTAAAGTATCGCCCAACTGTTGTCGATGACACCGGGCGTTGGTCGCTCGTGTATTAAAAGGAAATTATCAAGCATGTCCGCCCTGTCAAATCTTCTCGCTACCTTTCGCAACGCGGCCGTCAGCGAGCGCGAAAAAGGCACCTACTTTGAAGAACTGATCGTAGCCTACCTACGGAATGAGGCAACCTACCGTGACCTCTACAGTGATGTCTGGACCTATGCCGAGTGGGCTAAGCTGCAGGGCCTGGATGCGCGCGATGCCGGAATCGATCTCGTAGCTAAGACAGCGGGCACCAACGAATTCCATGCGATCCAATGCAAGCTGTACGCCGAGGACTACCGGCTGCAAAAGGCCGACATCGACAGCTTTTTCACTGCTTCGGGCAAAAAACCGTTCGTTCACCGCGTCATCGTCTGCACTACAAACCATTGGAGCACTCACGCTGAGGAGGCACTGCGTGACCAGCAGCCACCTGTCAGCAAGATAGACCTGAACGATTTGGAGAACAGCCAGATTGAGTGGGGCAAGTACCAGCCGAAGACCGCGCCGGTACTGAAGGTCAAGAAGGAGCTTCGGCCCCACCAGCAACAGGCGCTGGACGCCGCGCTGTCCGGGTTGCAGACCGCCGACCGGGGCAAGCTCATCATGGCCTGCGGCACGGGCAAGACGTTCACCAGCCTGAAGATCGCGGAAGCCCTGGCCGGCCCCGGCAAGCGCGTATTGTTCTTGGTGCCAAGCCTGTCCTTGCTCTCACAGACGTTGACCGAGTGGACCCAGGAGAGCGCCACGTCGCTGCACAGTTTCGCGGTCTGTTCGGACAGCGACGTTGGCAAGAAGCGCCAGAAGGAGGACGATACTGTTCAAACCTTCACCCACGAGCTGCGCTACCCGGCCACGACCCAACCAGCCCGCTTGGCTTCCGAGATGGCCAAGCGACATGACGCGTCACACATGAGTGTGGTCTTCAGTACCTACCACTCCATTGATGTCATCAGCCGTGCTCAGCACGAGCATGGCCTGGCCGACTTTGACCTCATCGTCTGCGACGAGGCGCATCGCACCACGGGCGCTACCTTCGGCGATGACGACGAGAGCAACTTCGTCAAGGTGCATGACGCAGGCTTCATACGGTCGGACAAGCGCCTGTACATGACAGCCACACCACGCATCTACGGCGACAACGCGAAAGCCAAGGCCGAGCAGAGCAGTGTAGCGTTGTGCTCGATGGACGACGAGGCCCTCTACGGCCCGGAGCTCCACGTCATCACCTTTTCCGAGGCAGTCCGGCGCGGCTTGCTGGTGGACTATAAGGTCATCGTGCTATCCGTGGAAGAGAGTCACGTCAGCCGCCGCATCCAGTCCCTGTTGAAGGACGAGAACAACCAGCTCAAGGTGGATGACGCCGCCAAGATTATCGGTTGCTGGAAGGCCTTGGCAAAACAGGGGCTCACGGAGGACCTGAGCGGCGATCACGAGGCCATGAAGCGCGCCGTGGCGTTCTGCCAGGTCATCGAGGTAAGCAAGGGCGCAAAGACCCACAAGGTCAGCTCCAAAAATATCGCCGGTATGTTCCAGGCGGTGGTCGAGGCTTACCAGGAGTCCGAGGAGGACGACGCGGCATCGACGCTGGCCTGCGAAGCCGAGCATGTGGATGGCAGCATGAACGCCAGTGAAAAGGAAACCAAGCTCGCGTGGTTGAAGGCCGAAGCCGCCCCCGACACCTGCCGAATCCTGAGCAACGTGCGCTGCTTGTCCGAAGGTGTCGACGTACCGGCCCTGGATGCAGTGCTGTTCCTGACCCCGCGCAACTCCCAAGTTGACGTGGTGCAGTCAGTCGGCCGTGTTATGCGCAATGCGCCGGGCAAGAAACGCGGTTACGTCGTCCTACCGGTGGTTGTCCCGGCCGGCGTAGAACCCCACGAGGCTCTGAACGACAACAAGACCTACGCAGTGGTGTGGCAGGTACTGCAGGCGCTACGCTCACATGATGACCGCTTCGATGCGATGGTCAACAAGCTGGACTTGGTCGGTAAGGACCCCAGCAAGATGGAGGTCGTCGCCATCACTGACAAGATTCAGCGGAAGCACGAGAAGCCCAAAGGATCAAAGAACAATGACACCGGGAAGGGCAGCTTCATCGTAGGCGAGTCGCCGGCCAAGCCCTACTACAAGCAAGAGCAGGCCTCTCTGTCATTTGAAATCGGTGAAATTGAGAAGGCCATCTACGCAAAATTGGTGCAGAAAGTGGGCAATCGCCATCACTGGGAAGACTGGGCCAACGACATTGCCAAGATCGCTCGCACCCATATCGACCGCATAACTGCCATCGTTGAAGATCCGGCCCACGAGAAGGAGCGGGCCGCCTTCAATGCCTTCGCCCATGAACTGCGTGACGACCTCAATGGCAGCATTAGTGACGGCGAAGTCATCGAGATGCTGGCCCAGCATCTCATCACCAAGCCCGTCTTCGACGCCCTCTTCGAGGACTATAGCTTTGCTCAGCACAATCCTATGTCGCTGGCTATGCAGGCTGTTCTCGACGTGCTACAAGAGCACCGGCTGGACAAGGAGGCCGACACCCTGCAGCGCTTCTACGACAGTGTGAAGATGCGCGCACAGGGCATCGACAACGCGGCTGGCAAGCAGAAGATCGTCGTCGAGCTTTACGACAAGTTCTTCCGCAACGCCTTCCCCAAGATGACCGAGCGGCTGGGCATCGTCTATACGCCGGTGGAGGTAGTGGACTTCATCATCCACAGCGTCGCGCACATCCTGGAGACCGAATTCGGCCAGACCTTGGGCAGCGAGGGCGTGCACATCATCGACCCGTTCACCGGAACCGGCACCTTCATCACCCGGTTGTTGCAGAGCGGACTGATCGCGCCCCAGCACCTACCTCACAAGTACAAGCACGAAATCCATGCCAACGAGCTGGTGCTGCTGGCGTACTACATCGCCGCCATCAACATCGAGGCGGTCTATCATGGCATCGTGGGCGGCAATTATCAGCCGTTCGAGGGTATTTGTCTGACCGACACTTTTCAGATGTATGAGAAGGACGATCTAGTCGACGCGCTGCTGGTGGACAACAGCGCACGGCGCAAGCGGCAGAAGAAGCTGGATATTCGAATCGTCATTGGCAACCCGCCTTACTCCATCGGTCAGGGCAGCCAGAACGATAACAACCAGAACGTGGCCTACCCCCACCTAGACAGTCAAATCGAAGCGACCTACGCGGCGCGGTCGGACGCAGCCCTGTCGAAAGGACTCTACGATAGCTACATCCGCGCGATCCGTTGGGCGAGCAACCGGATTGGCACTAGCGGCGTCATCGGCTTTGTGACTAATGCCAGTTTCCTAGATACGGGAACCTTCGATGGCCTTCGCCGGTGCTTGGCAGACGAGTTTAGCAGCATCTACGTCTTTCACCTGCGCGGCAATCAGCGTACGGCAGGCGAACTGTCCCGCAGAGAAGGCGGCAAGATTTTCGGCAGTGGTAGCCGCGCTCCAATCGCCATCTCGCTTCTGGTGAAGAACCCCTCTGCCGAGCTGCACGGGCAAATCCGCTTCTGCGACATTGGTGACTACCTGAGCAGGGAAGAGAAACTAGCCAAGATCGAGTCTTTGGTCAGCATTGCCGGCATCACAGCTGCGGAGGGTTGGCAGACCATTACCCCGGACGCCCATGGCGACTGGTTGAAGCAGCGAGACGACAGCTTCCTGGAGCACATCGCGCTTGGCGACAAGAAGGGCGATGGTCCGAAATTGTTCGAGAACTTCTCCTTGGGCGTCGTTACCAACCGTGATGCTTGGTGCTACAACGCCTCGAAAGCCAATGTCGCCGCCAATATGACGCGGATGATCGCCTTCTACAACGCGGAGGCCGACCGACTCAGTCACGCACACCCGAGCCTAGAGAAGAAGGAGCGGGAGGCACTGCTCGATGGCTTTATCAACACCGACGGTCAACAGATTGCCTGGACACGAGGCCTGAAACAGAACCTCGCCAAGGGTAAGCGCTTAACCTACGACGCCAACTGTCTGGTGCCGGGGCTGTACCGGCCGTTCAATAAACAGTGGCTGTACTTCAATCGGCATCTCAACGAAATGGTTCTGCAGATGCCGCGCCTTTTCCCGGATGCCCGTTCTCCCAACATCGTCATCGGTGTATCTGCCTCGGCTTCTCGCAGTGCATATTCAGTTTTCATTACCGACACTGTCGCTAGCCTGCATGCGGTAGACATGGTGGGCTCGCAATACTTCCCGCTGTACCTGTACGACGATCCAAATTCCGACGCGGCGGATGCCAGCCCTAAGCAAGGGGCCTTATTCGGGGCAGAGGGGCAGTCAGCGTTAACGTCGCCAACCAAACGTCGCGACGCCATTACCGCCGAAGGCCTGGGACACTTTCAAGCAGCCTACCCCGGCGAGAAAATCAGCCGCGAAGACATCTTCTACTACGTCTACGGCCTGCTGCACTCGCCCGACTACCGTGAACGCTTCGCCGATAACTTGGGCAAGGAACTGCCGCGTATCCCGTGCGTCAAGGAGGCAGCCGACTTCTGGTCATTCTCGCAGGCTGGCCGTAAGCTGGCCAACCTGCACCTGAACTATGAAAGCGTCGAGCCCTACCCCCTGAAGATCGACAGCTTAGGCAAGAAGCTCACCGATGCCGACTATCGTGTCGAGAAGATGCGCTACGGCAGGAAAGGAAAGGACAAGGACCTGACGACCCTGCACTACAACGACAGGATAACCTTGACCGGTATTCCACTAGAGGCCTATGAGTATGTCGTCAACGGTAAGCCGGCGCTTGACTGGGTAGTAGAGCGCCAAGGCGTAAAGACCGACAAGGACAGCGGCATCGTCAACGACGCTAACGATTGGGCCAACAAAACTGTAAACGACTCAAAGTATCCGCTCCAATTGTTCCAGCGGGTTGTCACGGTCAGCTTGGGAACGATGAAAATAGTCCGGGGACTGCCGGCACTCGTTCTGGCTGACAGCGATATTGAAGAAACATTTGAAAAGTCATCGTTAGCGGCATAGTGAATATGAGTGACGAAACTGCGCAAGGAGGACAGCGTAGCGCTCGGCCGTTTCGCCAGCAACGGAGTCGAGTATTGGAGACGGATATGAATCACGTCCGCAAGATTGCTGTCGCCGTGCGAAGTGCCCTCGAGTGGTGTCCGCTCGAAACGCTACCATGGCCGTCGTTCCCGGCTGGCGCGTGCGGGGACACGTCCTTGATTCTTGGTCAGGTGCTAGACGATCATGGAATTCACGGCTTTGACTACATCTGTGGCTACAAGTACCAAACCAATGGAACGACCTCGTCGCATGCGTGGCTGCAAAAGGATTCATGGATCGTCGACATCACGGCCGACCAGTTCCCGGAAGTGTTCGATGCCGTTATTGTCAGCGCTGACAGCGCTTGGCACGCCGGATGGCATGCTGATCGCCCGACGGCTGGCACGCTGTCCGCATATGGGGCACAACTTCCAAATCTGTGGGCGCTACTGTCGGCGCTGCGGGTGCGCATCGACGAAAGGCTGGGCGTGTAGCGGCGCAGCCATCACTGGTAGGGCAATACGAAGATGCGAACGCGATCCTGTCGAGCTTGGTTAGCCCGCCTTCGTTTGCCGCAATAATTCGTCAATAGCGCAAAAAAAATGCTTACCGTATGAAAGTATGACGTCAGGGTGCGATCGCTTGGCTGACCGAAAATAGATGAGCCTAAAAGGGTGAGAGTTGAAAAATTATTACTTTGTGCTGGGTGTAATGCCAAATGCGCCGCAAGCAGTTATCCGTGCTGCATATCGGGCACTGTGCCAGATATACCACCCTGACAAGTACGAGGGTGAAAAGCAATATGGCGAGATGCTGCTCATGGAGTTCAACGAAGCTTGGTCGATCTTGTCCGACCTCGCGCAGCGCCGTGAGTATGACAAACGCCTTGCAGAGGGAACGAATTCCTTTGATGAACTGTCTGGCGAAAAAGACTCCACTCCGTTTAAAACTGTCTTGCTCCAGGTGTTCCCAGACCTTGAAGCAGTCGCCGACTATTATCCTGACATCTGGAACATTATCGCCGCGTTGCAGATTGTCTCTAAGCAGCTGGCGGGGGGGTACGTCGCCGCTTTGCTAGAGACAAAAGCGTTTAAGGACCGCCTCGCACTAGCGGACATCCTCAAAAATCAGTTCTTCCAATCCTATTTTGGCAAAAATAGTGAGATCTTGCTTTTTGCTGAAATGCTTGTGGAGCATCGGGAGAAGGACGCCTTGAAAGAGTTGAACCGTGCTGTCAATCTATTCGGTACAGGGATTGAACCTGAAAAGGTCATCGCCCGAATCGACCAGAAATACGAGATACGGACGAAGATCGACAAGCGTAACGCTGACGAAATAAGAAAAAAGAAGGAACAAGCAGTGGCCAATCGCGCCCGTCAGTCTGAAGAAGAGGGTATCGCGAGAAGACGCGCTTTGTATGAGGATGCGACAGCGGCTCTGCAGTGTCTTGATCGGACGAGTGGAGAGGCCGTGACGCGCTCACCAGGTGAATGGATTGAACTGACAAGGCCGCTGCGTGAGCTGCTGAACATTTCGCTGCGCTTCGACAAGGCTGGCGGCGGCTTCTTTAATTCGTTCAATGATGTGGCTGTGTTCGCAAACGACGCGTCACAATGGCGTGTGCCTTACAAAAGTGGCCCACTTTACGAATGGGTTATCGGTACCTTGGTACCAATAGCAAAGCGCGTGCTGGGTTGCGATCGACCATCTACCTAGCTGTGACGAACCGCGTCCAAACGGGTCGCTGACGGTATCAGACGCTGACGCCCGGACGCCGTTCCATTTTTCGTTTTTGCTATTTAGCGTTGCCGTGAACGGTGTGAAGTTCTGTGAACGAGTGAGGTGAGTGTCGGCCATGCATGCGTTCTCGGCCAGCCGTGCTCGTCTGGTTCAGACGGCATTATCCTCGGCATTTGCGTCTTGCAAGCCAGCAGGAGCAAACCGAGTGCCGCGCGCTACTGCAGAGCAACGACAATAAACCTGCGCAAAAAAATTTAAATTTTTTATACGCGAAAATTTTTTGAGGGGCTTACCTATTCATAGTCGAAGGTCCAGGGGGGCCTTCGGCCTCCCCCCCCGGGGTGGCGGCTTCAAAGATTGCGCGCCTTCCGGTGCTCGCTTACTGATCATCGTAACGACGGCGTGGGTTTCGGCGGCGGCGGCGGTGGTAACGGGAACTGAAGTGCGTGTTGAGCGGGAACCGATTTGCTGCCCACCCATTCAGTATTATTTCTAACTGCGTCCCATATGGGAAGGAAGCGCAGGTCGTCGGGCTTACCCTGCATATTCTCCCATGATGTGACAGGTAGTAAATCTCCATGCTCGAGGTAGCCGATCAGTTCGCAGAGCCATCCGGCATACTCCCAGTCGCGTCCAACCCCAGATTCCGCAATCATCGGAAAGCGCAAAACAAATTTATCTGCGAGCTGACGGGCATTATCGCCCGATGCATCTTGCCAGCCGAAATATGCTCCTTTGCTCGACTGGTTGTGGGGCGCTGCTGAGTATATTGCCTCAGTTGCAATCGTGTGGCTTAGGAAAACGGCACCGTTCTCGGGCGAAAAATTTTCCGCAGAGTCCACAGCTAATCTCCAAGCATTGGGATGATCGTAGGGCATTATCCTAAGACGCTGGTATCCCATACGATGAAGTTCACTTACCATCCGAATAACACGCTGGCTCTGCCGAACCCAAGCAAGTCTGGATCTCGTCCCGGGCAGATCCGAGGTGGGCGGCTTCGCATACTGGTTCTTATCGTGCGCTTCGAGCCCGATCCACTTCAACGCGCTATGGTCATGCCCCTGAGGGCTTGACCACCCTTCGGTACCATAATCAAACACGTCCCCGTCGCTTCCTGTCGCAACAATTCGTGGTTCACGACAGACCGAGAGGGTTAGCTTGGATTGCATCAAGAAGAAACCTGCCGGCGTCAAAAGTTGCGTAGATAAGACGCCCAAGGTTTCCGCCTCCATCTCCAGGCGTCTTGGCCAATATCCGAACTTGGTCCGAAATCCATTCAGTGCCTCAATTACCCGCTGGAAGATACCGCCGGTATCGTTAATCGTTTTATTCATGTCACTCCACCTTTCGGCCATCATGCCTAGTTCTCACAGACCAAGAATTTTTCTATCCGAGGTAATTCTTGTCTAACTTATGACTTCCGTAATCGACACTATCAATTTTAGTCGACCAACGTAGGAGAGGTTGTGTACGCGATCGGCTTCACAATAGCAAGCACCGTAGCACGCGAGACGCCGTAGAGCTTCGCCAGCGCGCTCACGCTCTGCTTGTTCGCATAGCCCTGCGTCATCGCCCTGCGCTGCTCGGGCGTGGTTTTAGTGGGTCTGCCGAGCGTTTTTCCTTCAGCCTTTGCACGCGCCAATCCTGCCTGAGTGCGCTCAACAATCAGATCCCGTTCCATTTCCGCTACGGCGGCCAACATGGTCAACATGAGCTTGCCAGCGGAAGAGGTCAGGTCGAGCTTCCCGAGCTGGAGCACGACGACCTCAACGCCGAGCGCGGCCAGCGTTTTAATTGTTGTGAGGACGTCTGGGGCATCGCGGCCAAGACGGTCTAACTTGGACACCACGACCGTGTCCTTCTTTCTTAATTTCGCCTTCATGCTGCTGAATTGTGCCCGCTGCGATGCGTGCGCTTTACCGCTAACTACGTCAGCGAACCAGTACTCAACTGCATAGCCTGCACGTTCAATCTCAAGCCGTTGGTTGTCCGCCGTCTGCTCTGCTGTTGACACTCGCCCATACCCAAAAACTGCCATCGCCGTCCCCAAGAGTGTTGAAAAACCTGATCAATATATATCAACATGTTGATATATGCGAAGGCTATTTTTCCAACGGTTTTTGAAAGCGGACGATGAGGTGTTAAAAAACGGTCATTTTCTAACATCCACTTTAACCAGTTGAATGAAAATTTACTGAGTCAGCTTGTGCTGCAGCAAAAGCAACATGTTACATTAACATAATTACTATTAAGCAAAAAAGGAAGCAAATGGCTACGACCGTCAACTTGGATGCTCTCATCCCGCGCGAAGATTTTCTTGCCTCGGATGGAGTCGACGCTGGAGCCAGCGGCAAAACCCAAGCAAGCCGGACAGACCTGACTAAGGGAGAGAGTTTTTTCCTTACCTTGCGCAAACCTGACTTTCAGCGAGAGACAGCAGCATGGACACCTGAAGCTGTGCGCGACTTTATAAAAGCGTTTATCGAGGGTGATTTAATCCCTTCTGTGATTTGCTGGCAGTCACCCGCGCGGTTGAGCTTCGTGATCGACGGCGCGCATCGATTGAGTGCCATTATTGCATGGCTACTAGATGATTATGGCGACGGAGAAGAGTCGATCAAGTTCTACAACAACAACATTCCAGAAGAGCAGAGACGAGTCGCGCAAAAAACAAAATTGATGATCGATAGCACGATCGGGTCATATAAAGACTATAAAGCAGAAACACAAAACCCAGGATCAAATCCAAAATTAACCGCTAATGCCCGAGCATTAGCTCACAGCAATGTGCCACTGCTGTGGGTTAAAGGCCAGGACTCGAAGAAAGCAGAGCGCGCATTTTTGACAATCAATCAGTCTGCTGTACAAATCGATCCAACCGAATTACGACTGCTCAACGCCCGATTCAAGCCAAACGCGATTGCATCCCGTGCTATTGTGAGAAATGCAACGGGACATAAATATTGGGAGAAATTTTCTCGAGCAGCGCAAGAGACAATCGAAACGCTCGGAAAGGAAATTTACCGTGCGCTGTATAGCCCAGAGCTTAACCCGCCAATACGCACAATGGATTTGCCTATCGCAGGGCATGGATATGGCTCTCAGACCCTACCGCTAATTTTTGATTTTGTTAATATTTCAAACAAAATCCCGGTTATAGATGCCTCGAAAGCCAAGAAAGAGCTTCGCCTTATTGAGCAGGACGCACCAGATGAAGGCGATACGGTTGCGATGATGAAGAAAACTGACAAGCTCGCTAAGCGCATTACCGGGACTTCTCCCTCATCGCTAGGACTGCACCCGGCGGTATATTTTTACTCGGCGAGTGGCCGCCATCAACCTACGGCGGTATTAGCAATGGCCGCTTTGCTTGTTGACATCGAAGCTGAAGATGGATTCGCCTCGTTCACTGCAGTTAGGTCACGATTTGAAGAATTCCTGCTGAATCATAAGATGTTTATAAATCAGATAACGCTGCGATACGGGAGCATGGCAAAAGGATTCCGGCAGCTTAAAGAATATTACGCATTTATTTTGGAACAGCTCAAGAGCGATAAGTCTGAAGGCGAAATTGAAGGCATTCTTAAACTTCATGAGCGTTATCAAATTTTAGTAAAAGAAAATGCGATTCTCACAAAAAAACCAAAAGCGTTCTCGCAAGCGACTAAGCAATTAATGTTCTTGAATGAAGCTCTTGATAAGTCGTTCTTTTGCGGAATCTGCAACGCAAGGATCGATACAAAATCTATGCACCTAGATCATCAGGAAGACAAAAAATATGGCGGGTTAGGAACTTCCGATAACGCGCGATGGCTCCATCCGTATTGCGATAGTACGTATAAAGATCATTTAAGGAAGAGCGTATAAAAAAACACGCTTGCAGTTCCGAATGGTTGAGTTTCAGCGATGCATGTTCCAAACGGTATAGTGATACTGTTTGTGGCAATTGCGCATTATGACGCATCAAATGAAGAAATAAATGAAGAATTATGGGAAAAACCATCAAGATTTACTTGCCGGATGAAAGCGTGTCGGGCATCCGCCACGCCGAGATCGCCAACTGGAGCGGCCAAGCTCTTGCATGCCCTCGTTCGCGGTTTCAAGAATTGCGTGAGTGGCCGGAGGTTCAACGCCCTGGGGTCTACTTTCTCTTCGGTATCGATGATGAGACTGGGAGCGATGCTGTGTACATTGGCGAGGCCGAGGTCGTCATCGACCGACTTTCGTCGCATGTGATCAACAAAGATTTCTGGACTGAGGCCGTCGCTTTCACAAGTAAAGATGAGAACCTTACGAAAGCGCACGTTCGATATTTGGAATCGCGCGTGGTAGAAATGGCGAAGCAAGCCAGTCGTTATCAAGTAACAAATTTTGCTTCTCCTCAACTGCCATCGCTTCCACGATCGGACAGAGACGCAATGGAAGAGTTCCTAGGAGCTGCGAAAATGCTACTCGGAGCCTTGGGTCATAAGGTTTTGGAAAATCTCATCCAGCAACCAAAAAAGCTGAATCTGACCGATGCACTGCCGACGATCGAATCTGTTCCCAACGCGGATGTCGTGACTGCCTCCACTGCGCAGCCGAACACCCCCGCAATCTTCCATTTGCGAATTGCTGGCATCCACGCGCGGGGCGTACGCACTGATGAAGGCATGGTTATCTTAGAAGGTTCTGATGCCACCGCTACGACCTACAAAAGCCTAACTGGTAATATGGCTGCCCTTCGCCAAGTACTTATCCAGTCTGGTACTTTGACGGCGGTAGGAACAAAGCTGCGGCTCACCCGAGACCATCTTTTCAAAAGCCCGTCACAAGCTGCGGGTGTCCTGGTCGGGTACTCGATTAACGGGCGGGAATACTGGAAACTTGAGGATGGGACGACTTATGCCCAGTTTGAAACACAGCAGTCGAATTTACTTCTTGAAGAAGTTGCCGCTAAATAACGCAGTGAATCGACATAAAAAAAATACGTGAGCAACTTAAAAGCTGCCCGCGTCGTAGCCCACAGGATCATGTGGCGATCAGATACGCTCCAGCCACGCTCGTACGTTTCGATAGTGGACAGAGGTCAGGCGTTCGACACGCGCCACCAAACTGAGATGCCGTTTGCGCCATTTGTACGGGTGACGTGCCGGTACCATTTGACCCGGCTCAGCGCCCATTTCACTCAACAATTTAATTCGCGCGATTTGCGCCCGTTTGACTGCAGAAGCTGCGACGTTGCTCCGGTATCGCAACTCATGACAATGCCGGCAAGCCAGCTCATCGCCATGGTAGTAAAGCGACTGGAAATTCCCCTCGTGCGCGAGGGGGCAGCGCATTAGGAGGCGTACACGGTCTTTTAGGCACTGGACCGGCACGATATCCACCACCCACGGCTTATCCCCTAGGAAGACCGCCAAGCGTGTCTCAGTGAGCATGGCCACGGTCCGCACATCGCCATCATCCAGCACGAGCCGCGACCCGCCGGTGGCCTTCGCCATCCGCATCAACTTCGGCAGGTTCACCTCGAACGCATTTTCGAGGACCGGCACTCGGGCCGCCTTGGCTTTTTTCATCGCAGGTACCTAAAAGAAAAGCGAACCGGGCACTCACATGCGCGGCTCGCTTGATGTCCAACTATTCTTGTATTACTGCACAGCTTGAGGCTTGATCTCCATGTAGATCGTGCCGACGACGATGCCGATTGGCTTGTCCAGCGAACCGAACAGTGCAGTCTGCGTCGCACGGAGGGCATTTTTTTCGTCGTGGAGCGGATCGTCCGGGTCGATCACCGTATTCCGGTCGATGCCGACGCGAATTGCCTCAATCAGGTCGAGGTAATCCAGTTGTCGCTCGGTGCTGAACGTGACCTGACCGAGCACGCGATCCCGGCGGAAGCCCTCATAGCCATTCAGACCCGCGTCGATTGCGACCAGCGCCCTCGCCTCCTCGGGAGTCAGGCACACGATGCCTTGGTTGGAACGGTGCTTGGCTTGTCGCTTGATAGTCGAAGTCCAGCCCCTGATAATGTTGGTGCTCATTTGTTTCCTTTTAAATTTGTGGTTTAGTTATTAAACAGTATGCAGAATTATTCGACTGCAATATGTGTCCCACTTTTTCCCTGATTACTCTAAAACGGGAGTTTTCAGTGACCCATATTGCTCCCGGTCTTTCCCACCTCCCCTATAGGGGGAGGGGGAAACCGGGAAGGGCTAGGTGGGGTGATCGGTGGATAGATAGGTGAGTGATTTTTCTTGTTTTATACTGCCGAGCTTTTAATTTCCGAAGGCTGGCAGGCGCACGATGTGCGTGTCGGTCGTTTCGATCATGCCTTGTGCCGCCAAGGCTGTGACAGCCTGCTTGGCGCGTTCGCGTTTGTGTTTCGGGTCTGTTTCAATTGCAGCAGCGATCGCATCGTAGGCCGTGACGTACGTGACCTGGGAATCACCTTCACTTTCATTGAAGAGATTGAGCAGAACGTCGCGCGCGGTACGCTGATGCTGCCCGAGCTTGCGTGCGCCTTTTTGCGCGAATGGCGGCGCAATTGAAACCGCGACGCACGATGTGATGTCCTCGCCATCTTCGTCTTGGCCCGCCACGACCTGTTCGAGGCGGAAGGCATGCTGGGTCCCGGTTTCATCGTCTTTCGACTTTGCCACCGTCCAGCCCAAGCCCTCGCCCTTCGTGCGCATGACGCCGATAACGCAGTCCATCGCAGCGAACAGGCTGGAGTGGCCGCGCATGCCCTTGCTCTCGTCCTTGCCGGTGTGGTGCACCAACAGCACCATCCCGCCCGTCAGTTGTTGCAGAGCCTTCGCGTTAGCGATGATCGTGCCCATGTCCTTTGACGAGTTCTCATCGGAACCGGGAGCCGCTCGGTTGAGCGTGTCCAAGATGATCAGGCCGTCTGCACCACTAGCCGTGCGAATTGCGAGTGCCAATTCTTCGACGTCTGCGGCGACCGTGATGTCGAACTGCTCCACGATAAAGTGCAGGGTATTGGGCATCTTGCGGGCGTTGTACTTCTCCCAAGCCGCGACGCGCTTGCCCATCCCGCCTTCGCCTTCGAGAACGCAATAAGTGACCGGGCACTGAGTAACGCGCATGCCGTACCACTGCGTGATGCCCGATGCCACCGACGCGCTCAGGTCCAGCGCGAGGAACGACTTGCCCGCACCGCTGGGGCCGTACAGCGCCGCTAGGCCGACCTGCGGCAGGAGGCCGCGAACCGCCCATTTGATCGGTTCCGCTTGCGTGAGCTGTGCCGCAGTGAGCACCTTGAAGCGGCTGGATTGTTCGCAGCTCGTCGATGCCACATCATTGAGTTGCAAGAGTTGGCGGAGGTCAACAGTCTGGGGCGTGTATTTGGCCACTGCGCTGCTCACCAATTTCGGGATCTCGTCCATGCGCGCCGCCCAGCGAGCATCGTGCGGTCCTTGAGAAGAGCGCATGAGGCCGCGCAGCCAGGACACCACTGCGCCAGGCTGCGTGCCCGATGCAACCATGGATCCGGCGAGATCGCGCAGTGCGTCGTGGTAAACGTCGCCACTGAGGACCTGGCTGATCCACACGGCGTGACGATCAGCCAGTGCGCCGACAGCCGCACGTTCGATCACATTCGCGCCGCTGTCCTTGCGGACCTTGGCAGCCAGTTCCTTGAAGCCAGTCAGTTCACTCAGCGGCCCCATGGTCAGTGCATGTCCAGTCACAGTGAGGAAGCGCAAGTTGGAGTACAGCTCAACCTTGAGATCGTCGATCTTGCCATTCACCCCTTTCTCCAGGTTGTGAGCGTAACCGAATCCGCGCAGGCCGGTGCCGGACGGCGAGATTTCGATGTAAGTAACACCGAGGTGTTGCATGAGGTCAATTGCTGCCGCCGATGGCATGCCGTCGATGACGCAGTGGTCGAGGTCGATACCGACCAGTCCATCGCCGTTCAGCATGACACCCACGCCCGTGTATCCCCCTTCCATATAGGCCGTCACGGCATCCTCATACGTCCCCCAGGTCTGCGAGTCGTTCGACTTGGCATGCGAATTCAGCAGTTTGGGGTCGTACGGCACCTTGATCGGCTTAGCGCCTGGCTTCCCTTCCAAGCGCCAGACAACCCAGTTTGGTTTAGCCTTGAGTTCCAGTGGAATGTTGTCGAACTTCGGCAGGCGGACACCTGGGTTGTTGGCGCACGGCGGCTGTGCTTCAGGTGCAACTGGCAGCCGTGCGCCGACCGCCGATGGGGCGGTCTTGTTTTCGATGTGGTGTTGGGTCAGCATGCCGGCTACTTCTGCGTCGTTTCGGGCTGAGCGAGTACGATTCGGATTGGCGTCACGGCACTGTCCACTTCGATGCAAGTCACAGTCGACAGGGAGATGCCGTTGAACTTGTAACGACCGGCGACAGTCACCTTGACCTGGTAGCCGACAAAATCCTCAATGTCTGCGCTGGTCTCGATGACCTTACAGTCTTTCTTGAAGACGTGGAGTGGCACCTCGAACACGCCAATTGGGTTATGCACACTCCAGATGAAGTAGATTTCCACGGCGACCACGGTGCCCGTAATCTTGGCGTCGTAGACGAACGCGCTGAGGGTGCCTTGAGCGGGCTGGAAGCCATACAGGGTGCGGAGGTAAGCCTTGCGCGCGTTTTCGTAAGCAGCAGGGAACTTCAGCGCGGTGCGAGTGCGAGTGTTCTGGAAACGCAAGGGGGCTTGGGACGTGAACTGGTCCGGCAGTGAGGTGATCATGCCCCCTCCTTGCTCAGCAGTGCCTTGATATCGGCGACCAGCCACGCGAGGCGGCCATTAATGCGCACTGGGCGGAGAGGGCCATTTTCGTAGCAGGCCCACGCGCGCAGCGTTTGGGGTGCGCGGCTGAGGTGGAACGCCGCAGCCTCGGTAGTGAGCATGGTGCGCACTTCCGTGACGAGAGGCTGGAAGAATTTGTGTGCCGGCTGAACTGAGATACCGGATTCAGGTTTTTTGGACATTTTGAGAAATCGTATTTTGTTGAAGAGGCTTGAAGTCTCTTCGTCAACATCGATTTCTCAGCTAGCTGCGGTCCTTAACGGCACTGTGAGGTGCTTGTCGGCACCTAGCGCGCATTGGCCCGCTTCAAGCGCGCCCGTAGATGGCGCACGGTAAAAAACTTCACCTCGGCGCCGACCTGATATTTCACTGCCTCTTCGTCGACACCAATCAGGCACCCCTCTCGCTGTTCAGCTAGTTTGACCAGTTCCGCGAACACGCTTGCCGCTGCGTTCGGGTTTAATGCTTTCGCACGGGCGAGTTCGATCTCATCGTCCAGTACTGACTTCCGGGCCTTCAGTCGATAGATGATCTTTCTTGGAACCGCTGCCTTCGCCGCGAGTGGGGAGAGATCAAATGAAGCACGACCTCCGCCCTTGGCAAGCGCCTCGTGATACTCGACGTTGACCTTCATCCGTGGCCATCCCAAGAGGTCTGCGACGGCGTCGCTAGATGCTTGCAATTTTTTCAGCTTTTCTTTATCCATACAGCCGGTTACATAGTTCGTCGAGGGCAGGAACTATATAGGATATTAATTCGATCGGCATTGTCAGAAATGACAAATACAACTGATGTACACGGACGATTAGCGCCGTCTCGACATTAGTAGTACAGAAGGAAATTGTCTCCCACCCAAAGACACAGACCCGTCGTTTTACTGCTTCTCAAGGCAAGCCGCACGTAACACCATCATGCTGCAACGCGCCTTGCGAATGCAACCGCTACGGACGGGACGTCGGCCTGCTCCAGCATCCATACCTCAATTTTTGCGTGCCACATCCGCAGCAGATCGATCGGGCGGCGGATGTAATGCTTCTCCGCGATGGCGCTAGGCTTGTGGCCCATGATCTGCGCCACGACGCCGGCTGGGCACTCCACCCACTCGCTCAGCGTGCCAAACGAGCGGCGCAGGCCATGAATTGACACATGCGGCAGCTCGGCCGCTTCCAGTGCATTGTTATGGGCCTTGCGCGGCTCCTGGATGCGTCCGCTGGCAGCGGTGCGGCTACTAAATACCCATTCATTGTTGCGCGGCAGGCCATCCAGCAGCGCGGACACATACGGGGTCAACGGAATCGTCCGGTTGGCCTCAACCTTATCTTGCAAGACCATCGTGCCCCACCTGAAGTCCACGTCTGTCCAGCGCAGTCCAGCCATTTCCTCCCGTCGGGCGCCCGTCAGCAGGAGGGCTTGCAGGTAGGCGCTGGCGACAGGGTTATGGATTTCCCGGACTTGTTTCAACCACGGGGCCAATTGCTCGCGCTGGAGGCAATCCGACTTCGCCGCAGGCTTGGGGAGTTCGTCCTTGGCCACACATGAAGCGCATGCGTTGGGGCTGACTTCGGACCTGTACTCGGCCCGCATGGCACACCAGTTCAGGAACGCGCGCAAGCGCACGAAAGCGTTCATCGCCACGGTGGATCTGTGTGTCTCACCATTCAGCCATTTCCGTACAAAATCGGCGTCGATGTCACGGAGAGGGTGGGCAAGCACCGAAACAAGCACGCCGGGCAAGGTGGTTTCTCCCTCCCCCTTTTTGCGCCCACGGGTCTTGTGACGGCCACCCGGATCGACCAGCCTCTGGTGATCCAGCAGGGTGCGGGCGCTCCACCGGGTCTTCCGGGCCACCATGTAGGCTGCCCATGCTTCGCTTGCAGGCGTCTCGGCGCGGCGGCTTGCGTCGCGCTTCGCTGCCTGCTCAGCGACAAGCTCGGCTTTCTGAACCCTTGGATCGTGCCCGCCATCGACCAGCACCTTGAGACGGCGCGCCTCGGCTTGGGCACTGGCGATATCCCATGTGGACGGCGAGCCGATCGTCATGCGGATGGTTTGATTGTTGAGCTTAGCTTGGAAAACGTAAGCCTTGGCTCCACTGGAGACCACGCGAAGGCCGAGGCATGGTGCGGTAGCGTCCCACATGAAGGCTTGCTTGGTGCTAGGCGGGCAAGTGAACCCCTCGACGCGCGCAGCAGTAAATTTGATTTTTGCCATATTGCTGAGTATTGTGTAACCGCTGTGTAACCCGGCTATGAGTATATTTGCCTATCGTCATCAACACAAGGGGCATTAAGAAATACTGTAAGGTACTGAAATATATAGGTTTTAGCCTGATTGACGTATGGTGTTAAACACTCCAATATACCTGGAACTTCACATTCGTAATGCGAAGGTCACCAGTTCGATTCCGGTCAGCGGCACCAAGAATTAGCAGCAAGATCAAAGGGTTATATGCTTCGGCGTATAACCCTTTTGTTTTGTGCGTCCATGCTGCCGGCAAAAGTGAAGTATGCGCCGGTTCACCGGTCTATAATCGTCCACGCCTACCACTTTCCTGCCAGATGACCCAAGGAATCTCATTCCCCAACCCGGCGCCGATCAGCCTCGGGGCGATCAAGGCCAGCTGCAGCGCCTGCAGCATGCACCAGCTGTGCCTGCCGATGGGGCTGGAGGAAGCCGACATCAACCGGCTCGACCAGATCATCGGCCAGCGCCGGCGCCTTGCGCGCGATGAGCGCCTGTATGCCATGGGCGAGCCGTTTCGCTGCCTGTACGCGGTGCGCTACGGGCATTTCAAGACCTACCAGATCAACGCCGCCGGCGAACAGCAGATCACGGGCTTCCAGATGGCCGGCGAACTGCTCGGCATGGACGCCATCAGCGGCGACCGCCACCACTGCGACGCCGTTGCGCTCGAAGACAGCGAAGTGTGCGAGATTCCGTTCGCGCGTCTGGAAGAATTGTTCGGCCAGGTGCCGGCACTGCTGCGCCACTTCCACCGCATCATGGGCCAGGAGATCACGCGCGAACAAAACGTGATGCTGCTGCTGGGTAACATGCGGGCCGAGCAGCGCTTTGCGGTCTTCCTGGTCAACCTGTCGGCGCGCTATGCGGCGCGCGGCTACTCGTCGACCGACTTCGGCTTGCGCATGTCGCGCGAGGACATCGGCAACTACCTCGGACTGACCATCGAGAGCATCAGCCGCTTGCTGTCGCGCTTCAAGAAACAGGGCCTGATCACGGTCGACAAGCGTGAAGTGCACCTGGTCGAACCGGCCAGGCTCAAGGCCATCGCCGCCGGCACCGAACAGTGCAGTCCAATGGCCTGAACTGCGCGGCCCAAGCGTCACGCAACAGTCACGGCCCGGGGTCGGCGGCGATCTCCAGCGTTGGCGTGGATGCCGGGCTCCAGCCGCGCGCCAGGCGCCACGCGCGGCCTTCATCCTCGATGACGACGCGCCAATGCGTCATCTCCAGCGCCGGCAGCCGGACCGCGGCGACGCCGCGCGCATCAGGCCGCGCCGCCAGGACCAGGTCTTTCGCGGGCAGCGTCGGATGCGCGAACAGAATCCGGAAAGGCGCACGCATGGGACGGCCGAAGCTCTCGAGCCGGCCTTCGAGCACGCCATTGCCCGCGTCGTAGCGCGCCGTGAAGGCCAGGCGCAGCGCCGTGGCCGCGCGGTCGCGGCGCAGGTCCTGGTTGATCGCCTTGCCCCGCTTGTAATAATCGTCGACCACGACCGCGTCCGGCTGCCTGATCGCCAGCCAGACGGTAAGGCCGGTGGCCAGCATCACCGCGGCCGGGCCGAGCATGATGAACCACGGCCAGCGGTGCCGGTACCAGGGTCGCACTGGAGGCTGGGGAAAAACGGGTGGTGAGGGTAGCATGATGTCATTCCTGACGCGGCACGATGAAGGCCGCTTCTTCGCGCACGGCCACTGCCGGGTCGTCAAGCGCAGTGATGGTGAAGTCGATGCGGTTCGAGCCGGGCTTGCCCGCGCCTGGGGGAATGCGCACCCGGACCGGCAGCGCGCGCGTGCTGGCGCCGTCGAGCGCGACGTCCGCCTGCTCCACGATCAGCGCGCCAGGCAGCCCGTCGACCTCCAGGTGCACCCGGCGCGGCATTTCGCTGGTATTCATGAGCTGCAAGCGGTAGACATTCTCGATCCAGCCGCCGTCCACTTCACGGCCCATCGATCCGCGGTCGCGGATCACGTCGACCTTGAGCGGAACGCGCAATGCCAGTGAGGCGGTCATTGCCGCCAGCAGGAGCACCAGCACCGCCGTGTAGCCCAGCACGCGCGGACGCAGCAGGCGTTGCCGTATCTTCTCCGCTCCCCAGCCCTGCGCCAGCGCGTTCTCGGTGGCGTAGCGGATCAGGCCTGCAGGTTTCCCTACCTTGTCCATCACGCCATCGCAGGCGTCGATGCACGCTGCGCAGCCGATGCATTCGTATTGCAGGCCGTTGCGGATGTCGATGCCGGTCGGGCAGACCTGCACGCACAGGCTGCAGTCGATGCAGTCGCCCGACGGCGCCTGCGCTGCCTGGCCGAGCGGCGCGCGCGGCTCGCCGCGGCCGCGGTCATAGGTCACGATGAGGGTGTCCTTGTCGAACATCGCGCTCTGGAAGCGCGCGTAAGGGCACATGTACTTGCAGACCTGTTCGCGCATCCAGCCGGCGTTGCCGTAGGTGGCAAAGCCGTAGAACAGCACCCAGAACGCTTCCCACGGACCGAGGCGCCAGGCGAGGATCTCGCCCATCAGGGACCGGATCGGCGTGAAGTAGCCGACAAAGGTGAAACCCGTCCACAGCGCCACCAGCAGCCAGGCGGCGTGCTTTGCGGTTTTTTTCGTGATCTTCTCGAGACCCCAGGGCTGGCGGTCGAGCCGGATGCGCGCGCTGCGCGCCCCTTCGATCCGGCGTTCGATCCACAGGAAGACTTCCGTATACACCGTTTGCGGACAGGCGAAGCCGCACCAGACGCGTCCCGCCACCGTCGTGACAAGGAATAAGGCATAAGCACAGACAATCAGGAGGGCCGCGAGATAGATGAAGTCCTGCGGCCACAGCACCAGACCGAACAGGTGGAACTTGCGCGTGCCGAGGTCGAACAGCACCGCCTGGCGGCCATTGAAGCCGATCCACGGCAGGCCATAGAACAGCAGCTGGGTCAGCCATACGCAGGCCCAGCGCAGCGTCGCATAGCGGCCTTTGGCCTCGCGCGGGTAGATTTCCTCGCGCGCGGCGTACATCTTGATGACTGCTTCCCTGGGAGCGTTCATTTTGCGGCGACCTGTTTCGCATCGTCCGGAGCGGCGGCCGGAGGATTCGACAGGCTCCACACATAGGCGGCCAGCACGTGCACCTTGGCCTCGCCCAGGAACTCGCCGAAAGCCGGCATGGTGTTGGTCCGGCCCTTGCGGATCGTCTCGATCACCGTGTCCGCGCTACCCCCGTAGAGCCAGGTCTTGTCGGCCAGGTTGGGCGCGCCCAGCGCCTGGTTGCCGGTACCGCCGGCGCCGTGGCAGGCGATACAGGCGGCATACTTGGGTTTGCCGAAGGCCACCTTGATCGGATCGGCCGTCAGGCCGGACAGGTTGCGCACATAGTGGACGACCGCCTCGACGTCCTTGTCCGAACCCAGCGCGGCGCCCATCGGCGGCATCCGTCCAACGCGCCCGGCCATGATGGTGGCCTTGATCGTGCCCGGGTCGCCGCCGTGCAGCCAGTCGCGGTCGGTCAGGTTGGGGTAGCCCTTGTTGCCGCGCGCGTCCGAGCCATGGCACTGGGCGCAGTAATTCATGAACATGCGTTCGCCGATCGCCTGCGCTTGCGGATCGGCTGCCACCGCCTTGATGTCCTGGCCGGCGTAGCGGGCGAACACGGGCCCGAAATCCTGGTCGGCCTTCTTCAGCTCGGCCTGGTATTCACCCGCCGAGTGCCAGCCGAGCCTGCCGGCATGGCTGCCCAGTCCCGGGTACAGGACCAGGTAGACGAGGGCGAACACGATGGTCAGGTAGAACAGCCACATCCACCAGCGCGGCATCGGCGTATTCAGTTCGGTCAGATCCTCGTCCCACACGTGGCCCGTGGTTTTCTGCGGCCGGCCGTCGGCATCGAGCGTCACCCGGTGCTTCGACTGCGACCACAACAACACCGCGCAACCGGCGATGGACAGCAGCGTGATGAGGACGATGTACCCGTCCCAGAAGCCGCTCGTGAAATCAGCCATGGTGCGCCTCCTCGTCGGCGAAGGGCAGGGCGGCGGCGGCGTCGAAGTCGGCGCTGCGGCGCAGCAGGAAAGTCCATAGCAGGATGCAGATGAAGGTGGCGAACGAGAGCACGGTCATCACGCTGCTGGCGCGGTCAAAAATGGTGTCGATGGACATGTCAGTTCCTTGTCTTGATCTGGGTGCCGAGGCCTTGCAGGTAGGCGATGAGCGCGTCCTGCTCGGAC
Organism: Telluria sp. ZT3P39; assembly: GCF_059685935.1. Lineage (NCBI taxonomy): Bacteria > Pseudomonadati > Pseudomonadota > Betaproteobacteria > Burkholderiales > Oxalobacteraceae > Telluria > Telluria sp. ZT3P39. The sequence continues at coordinate 89,003 of NZ_JCASIH010000001.1, read as the reverse complement.
TTGCCTTCCAGCTCGCCAGGGGCGTTCTTCACCTGCTGCTCGCTGTACGGGACGCCCAGCATTTGCATGGCGCGCAGCTTCGGCAGGATCGTGGCCGGATCGAGCATGGTCTTCGCCAGCCACGGGTAGCCGGGCATGTTCGATTCCGGCACCAGGTCGCGCGGGTTGTCGAGGTGGGTGCGGTGCCATTCGTCGCTGTAGCGCCCGCCGACCCGCGCCAGGTCGGGGCCGGTGCGCTTGCTGCCCCACTGGAAGGGGTGGTCGTAGACGAACTCGCCGGCGACCGAATAGTGGCCGTAGCGCTCGGTCTCGGCGCGCAGGGGCCGGATCATCTGCGAGTGGCAGTTGTAGCAGCCCTCGCGGATATAGATGTCGCGGCCTGCCAGCCGCAACGGAGAATACGGTTGCAGGCCCGCCACCGGCTCGGTGGTCGACTTCTGGAAGAATAGCGGCACGATCTCGACCAGGCCGCCGACCGAGATCACCAGCAGCACCAGCCCGATCAGGAGCCAGGGGCTCTTCTCGATCCATTCGTGGGAAAAGTTTTTCATTTGCTCGGGTCCTTCGGTATCAGGCGTGCGACGGCACAGGGGAGGCGCCGGCGTGCTGCGGCTTGCGCGGCTGCGCGACGGGCGGATCGACCGTGACCGTGCCGGCCAGCGTCTTCCAGGTGTTGAAGGCCATCAGCGCCATGCCCGACAGGTAGAGCAGCCCGCCCGTGAAGCGGATCACGTAGTAGGGATAGGTCGCCTTCACGCCTTCGGCGAAGGTGTAGGTCAGGGTGCCGTCGGCATTCACGGCACGCCACATCAGGCCCTGCATGACGCCGGCGATCCACATCGACGCGATGTAGAGGACGATGCCGATGGTGGCGACCCAGAAGTGGGCCTCGACCAGGGCCAGGCTGGCCATCTGCTTCTTGCCGGCCAGGCGCGGGATCAGGTAGTAGATCGATCCCATCGTGATGAAGCCGACCCAGCCCAGGGCGCCTGCGTGCACGTGGGCGACCGTCCAGTCGGTGTAGTGCGACAGCGAATTGATGGTCTTGATCGACATCATCGGGCCCTCGAAGGTGGCCATGCCGTAGAACGACAGCGACACGATCAGGAACTTCAGGATCGGGTCCGAGCGCAGCTTGTGCCAGGCGCCCGAGAGCGTCATCACGCCATTGATCATGCCGCCCCACGACGGCGCCAGCAGGATCAGCGAAAACACCATGCCCAGCGACTGGGTCCAGTCGGGCAGGGCGGTGTAGTGCAGGTGGTGGGGGCCCGCCCACATGTACGTGAAGATCAGGGCCCAGAAGTGCACGATCGACAGGCGGTACGAATACACAGGGCGTTCCGCCTGCTTGGGGATGAAGTAGTAGACCATGCCCAGGTAGCCGGCCGTCAGGATGAAGCCCACCGCGTTATGGCCGTACCACCACTGGATCATGGCGTCCTGCACGCCCGCATACACGGGATAGGATTTGAAGGCGGAGACCGGAATCACCGCGCCATTGACGACGTGCAGCACGGCCACGGCGATGATGTAGGCGCCGAAGAACCAGTTCGCGACATAGATGTGCTGCACCTTGCGCTTGATGATGGTGCCGAAGAAGACGACCGCGTAGGCCAGCCAGACGACCGTGATCAGGATCGCGATCGGCCATTCGAGCTCGGCGTATTCCTTGCCGCGCGTGAAACCCATCGGCAGCGTGATCGCGGCCGCCACCAGCACCGCCTGCCAGCCCCAGAAGGTAAAGGCGGCCAGCCTGTCGGAGAACAGCCGCACCTGGCAGGTACGCTGCACCACGTAGTACGAGGTGGCGAACAGGCCGCAGATACCGAAGGCGAAAATGACCGCATTGGTGTGCAGCGGACGCAGGCGCCCGTAGGACAGCCAGGCGATATCGAAATTGAGCGCGGGCCAGGCCAGCTGGGCCGCAATGAAGACGCCGGCGGCCATGCCGATCACGCCCCAGACGACGGTGGCGATCGCAAACTGGCGCACGACCTTGTAGTTATAGTTGAGACTGCTTTCCACGATGCTCTCCTGACGGGTTCCCTTAGTTGACAGCAGGAGAGTAATTTTCTGAACCCTAAAAATCCTTGATGTGAATCAAATTGTTCAGATACACCTGCAATAGGGCGGGATGCGGCGTTCAGCTGCCGGCGCTGTCGTCGTCGTGCAGGATGCGCAGCCCCGGTCCTTCGAGGTCCTCGAACTGTCCGCTGTCGGCGGCGCCAAAGAAGATCCAGATTGCCAGCGCGACCAGCACCAGACTCAGCGGAATCAGGAGATACAAGGCTTCCATGCTAGTGCCTCAGGCGCAGTGCGTTGAGCACGACGATGGCCGAGCTGGCCGCCATGCCGATGCTTGACACCCAGGGGTTGAGCAGGCCGGTGGCCGCGGCGGGAATCGCGACCAGGTTATAGGCGCTGGCCCAGGCCAGGTTCTGGCGGATGATGCGCAGGCTGCGGCGCGCCGTGTCGGCGGCGGCCTGCAGCGGCGCCAGGCTGTCGCCCAGCAGGACGGCGTCGGCGTGCAGCTGCGCCAGCGGCGCGCCGCTTCCCATCGCGAACGACACATCGGCGCCGCGCAGCACGGCCGCGTCGTTGATGCCGTCGCCCACCATCGCCACCACCGCCCCGGCTTGCTGCAGGCGGCGTACGTAGGCGAGTTTTTGTTCGGGCAGCCGGGCGCCGGCGGCCTGCCGGATGCCGAGCCGGGCGGCGACCGCGGCGACGGCGCGCTCCTCGTCACCGCTCAGGAGCACCACGGTCTTGCCGGCCGCCTCGAAGCGGCGCACCAGTTCCTGCGCTTCCGGACGCAGGGTGTCCGCGATATCGAAGCGCGCCAGCCAGCTGCCGGCCTGCCCGAGCCAGACGGCGCTGCCCTCGGCCGCCGCGACGGACGGCGGGGCGCAGCCGGCAAGCTCCTGCACGAAGGCAGCGCTGCCGAGCCGGTAGCGCTGGCCGCCGATCTCGCCTTCGATGCCGCGCCCGACCGTGGCATGCAGCCCGGTGGCCTGGGGGAGGGGGCCTGCGGTGGCGGCGGCGCGGATCGCCTGCGCCAGCGGATGCGCGCTGTCCGATTCCAGCGCCGCTGCCACAGTCAAGGCGGCAGCCGCGTCGCCCCGTTCGAACACCTGCGTGGCGCGCACCCGTGGCCGGCCCATGCTCAAGGTGCCGGTCTTGTCGAACACCACGTGGGTGGAGCGCTCGAGGGTTTCGAGCGCGTGGGGGCTAAGCGCCAGCACGCCCCGGCGCAGCAGGCTGTCGGTCGCCGCCGCCAGCGCCGTCGGGGTGGCCAGCGACAGCGCGCAGGGACAAGTCACGACCAGCACCGCGATTGCAGCGGGCCAGGCGCGCGCCGGGTCGATGGCCTGCCATGCCGCGAAGACCAGCACCGTCAGCACCAGCAGCGCGGCGACCGACCAGGCGGCGACGCGGTCGGCCCACAAGGCCAGCTGCGGCTTGCCACTGCCCGCGCGTTCGGCCAGGCGCACCAGCATCGCCAGCGTGCTGTCGGCCGCCGCCGCGCCGACCCGCAGCACGATCGCCTGGGTCACGTTGACGGCGCCACCGGGCATGCTGTCGCCCGGCCCCATGCGCCGCGTGCGGCTTTCGCCGGTGAGCAGGGCCAGGTCGGCCTCGGTCTCGCCTTCGACGATCACGCCGTCGGCGGGCGCCGCCTGCCCCGGCGCCACCAGTACCATGTCGCCGGGCCGCAGCGCGGCCGCGGCGACCAGCTCGGCCGCGCGCGTGGCCGGATAGGCCCGCATGCGCTGCGCCGACGCCGGCAAGCCGGCCTGCAGCGACTCCAGCGCGCCGGCCGCACGCCGGCGTGCCGTCAGCTCCAGGTAGCGGCTTCCCAGCAGCAGGAACACGAACATCGTCACCGAATCGAAGTACACCTCGCCGTGCCCGCGCACCAGGGCGGCCGTGCTGCCCGCGAACGCGGCGCCGATCCCGAGCGCGACCGGCACATCCATGCCGGGCATGCCGCGGCGCAGGTCGCGCCAGGCGCCGGCGAAGAAAGGCTGGGCCGAGTACAGCACGGCCGGCAGGGTCAGCAGCAGCGAGGCCCAGCCCATCAGCGCCCGCATGTCGGCGTCCATCGTGCCGTCGGTCGCCATATAGACCGGGACCGCGTACATCATCACCTGCATCATCGACAGGCCGGCGATGAAGAGCTGGCGAAACAGCTTGCGGCGGGCCTGTTCCAGCTGCTCGCCGTGGCGCTGCGGATCATAGGGGTAGGCCGTGTAGCCGACGGCGCGCAGCGCGCGCACGATGGTGCTGGCCTTGCACAGGGCCGGATCCCAGCTTGCCCGCAGGCGCTCGTTGCTGACGTTGAGCGTGGCTGCGGACACGCCCGGCACGGCCTGGACGCGGCGCTCGATCAGCCAGGCGCAGGCCGCGCAGCGCAGGCCCTCGACCGTGAAACTGCCTTCGCCGGTGTTGCCGTTCGCATCGAACAGGTCGAGTTCGGGCGCATCGTCGTCCGGGACGGTGGCGCCGTAGGCGGTCCGGGTGTCGTAGTAGTCCGCGCAACCCGCATCGACGATGACCTGGGCCGCGGCCGCGCAGCCGGGACAGCACATCGGGCGGTCGATGCCGCCGACGCGCGCCGACCAGCGCCTGCCGGCGAGCGCCAGGCCGCAGTGGAAGCAGGCCTGTGCGGCGCCGGCATCGTCCCTCATGGCGCCATCCCGGGCGTCACGCACAGCACCTGCAGCCAGCTGGCCGGCAGGCCGCCGGCGGCGCGCGCCAGGCCGATCAGGCCGAAGGCGAGCACGGTCGCGCCACAGGCCAGGCGCACGGCTGCCAGGCGCAGCCAGCCGCGCAGGCGCGCCCCGGCCAGGCCGAGCGCCAGCATCATCGGCAGCGTCCCGAGGCCGAAGGCCAGCATCACCAGCGCGCCGGACACGGCCGAGCCGCTCAGCATCGCCGTCACCAGCACGCTGTAGACCATGGCGCAAGGCAGCCAGCCCCACAGCGCACCGGCGGCGAACATCCGGCCCGGCGTGTCGGGCGGGCCGAGGCGCGCGAGCAGCGGACGCACCTGCCGCCACAGCAGCTGTCCGCCGCGTTCGAGCCGGGCGATGCCGGACCAGGCCCCCATCAGGTGCAGGCCGAGCGCCGCCAGCAGCAGGTTGGCCAGCACATAGGCGACCCCTTGCAGCGCCGGCAGCGCGGACAGGTTCGACGCGCCCTCGGCCAGCCCGCCCGCAAGCAGGCCGGCGCTGGTATAGCTCGCGAGGCGCCCGGCATTGTAGGCGGCCGCCTGCAGGCCGGCCGGCGCCGCCGCGACGGTGCGCAAGCGGATGACGATGCCATTGCCGCGCGCACGCGTCGGCGCCAGTGACAGGGCGCCGACGATACCGCCGCACATGCCGGCGCAGTGGACGCTGCCGAGCAGCCCCACCAGGAACACGGGAAAGAGGCTCAGGCTCATCGTCAGACGGTGCGCGAATGGCGCGGCGCGGCGCCGGGTGCGGCCAGGTAGCGGTCGAACACCATGCAGACATTGCGGATCAGGAGGCGTCCGCGCATCGTCACCGTGATCCAGTCGCCGTCGAGGGTGACCAGGCCATCCGTTTCGAGCGTGCGCAGCGCCGCCAGTTCGGAGGCGAAATAGCGGGCGAAGCTGATCGGAAAGGCCTGCTCGATGGCGGACACCGAGAGCTCGAACTGGCACATCAGTTTTCCGATGACGCTGCGGCGCAGGAGGTCGTCCATCTCGAGCGCGATGCCGCGCACGACCGGCAACTCGTTGTTGTCGAGCGCCTCGTAATAGGCCTCGAGCGTCTTCGCGTTCTGGCTGTAGGTGGCGCCGACCGCGCCGATGGCCGAGACGCCGCAGGCAATCAGGTCGCTGTCGGCATGCGTCGAATAGCCCTGGAAGTTGCGCTGCAGGCGGCCCTGGCGCTGGGCCACGGCGAGGTCGTCGTCGGGTTTGGCGAAATGGTCCATGCCGATATAGACGTAGCCGGCGCCGGTGAGGCGCTCGATGCACAGGCCCAGCATGGCCAGCTTCTCTTCGCTGTCGGGCATGTCCGCCTCGAGGATGCGGCGCTGCGGCTTGAACACGTGCGGCAGGTGGGCGTAATGGTAGATCGAGATCCGGTCGGGGCCGGCGTCGATCACCTTGTCGATGGTGGCGGCCATCGTCGCCAGGCTCTGCTTGGGCAGGCCGTAGATCAGGTCGATGCTCACCGAACGGAAGCCCGCCTCGCGCGCCGCCGTCATGATGGCGCGGGTGTCGGCTTCGGCCTGGACGCGGTTGACCGCCTGCTGCACCGCGGTGTCGAAATCCTGCACGCCGAGGCTGATCCGGTTGAAGCCCTGGCGCCGCAGGCTGTGTATGCGCTCCGTCGATACGGTGCGCGGGTCGACCTCGATCGAATACTCGCCGGTTTCGTCCGCTGCGAATCTGAAATGGCGGCGCAGGTGGGCCATCAGCTCGCCCATCTGCGCATCCGACAGGTAGGTCGGCGTGCCGCCGCCGAAATGCAGCTGCTCGATGTCGTTCAGGCCCGCGAACAGCGCGCCCTGGATCGCGATCTCGCGTTTCAGGTAGCCCAGGTAGGTGGCCGCCTTGTCACGGTTCCTGGTGACGATCTTGTTGCAGGCGCAGTAATAGCAGACGGACTCGCAAAACGGAATGTGCAGGTACAGCGACAGCGAGCGCGGTGCGCCGCGCGTGCGCACCGAGGCGACGGCGTGCAGGTAGTCGCGGTAGCTGAAGCCGTCGTCGAAGCGATCGGCCGTGGGATAGGAGGTGTAGCGCGGGCCGTTCCTGCTCAGGCGCCGGATGAGTTCGGGGTCGAAGTCGACGGTATTGGCGAAGGGAGCCGGCGCGTTGCGGATCGTACTGACGGGGATATGTTGGTGAAGCATGTAGACCACTCCTGCTGCCTGCCGGGCCGCGGGCTGCGGCTCGACTTGATGGGAGGAGTGTATTGATGCGTTCGAGCAAAATCCTTGACTTGCATCAAATTTGGCCGGTTGACCTCTTTCAGGGGCGGCGATCGAGCTTGAACACCGACAAAGCCTGCGCCAGTTGCGCCGCCTGCTGCGCAACGCTGTGCGAGGCCGCAGCCGATTCCTCGACCAGCGCCGCATTCTGCCGCGTCATGACGTCCAGTCCGGCCATCGCTCCGTTGAGCTGGGTGATGCCGCTGCCCTGTTCGCGGCTGGCCAGCGTGATCTCGTGCATGATCACGGCCGCGCCATGCACCGAGCCCACCACCTGCTGCATGGTGTGGCCGGCTTCACCGACCAGAGCGTCGCCTGCGCCCACCTGGCGCACCGAGTCTTCGATCAGCAGCTTGATTTCCTTGGCGGCGCCGGCCGAGCGCTGGGCCAGGCTGCGCACTTCGCCGGCCACGACGGCGAAGCCGCGGCCCTGTTCGCCCGCGCGCGCGGCTTCGACGGCGGCATTGAGCGCCAGGATATTTGTCTGGAAGGCGATGCCGTCGATCAGGCCGATGATGTCGACGATGCGCGTGGCCGAGGTGCTGATTTGCGCCATCGTCGTGCCGACGCTGTCGACGGCTTCGCCGCCGCGCCCGGCAACCCTGGCGGCGGCGCCGACGAGCTCGTCCGCGCGCATGGCGCCGGCCGTGTTCTGCTGGACCGCTGCGGCGATCTGGCCGAGGCTGGCGGCGGTCTGCTCCAGGCTGGCCGCCTGCGATTCGGTCCGCGCCGCCAGCTCGAGGTTGCCGGCGGCGATCTCGCGCGTGGCCTGTTCGATCGACTCCACGTTGCCGCGCACGTCGCCGACGATCGCCTGCAGGTTGATATTGAGCTGGCGCAGCGCGCGCAGCAGTTGTGCGAAGTCGTCCGGGCCGGATGGGTCGGGCAGGTGCGACAGGTCGCCGCCGGCCAGCGCATGCACGGCGTCCAGGGCCGCACGCATCGGCGCCGTGATCGCAGCGCGCAGCCCGGCCCAGGCCGCGAAGCTGGCCAGCACGCCGAATGCGGCCAGGCCGCGCCACAGGGTGCCGTCCGCGGCCAGGCCAAGCGCCGCGAGCAGCAGCGCCTGCAGGCCCAGCGCCAGGCCCAGGCGGCGTCCCAGCGGCAAACGGCGCATGGCGGCCAGGCGCGCGCGCATGCCGGTGGGCACGGCAACCCCGCCGCGGATGGCCAGCGCGCCATGTTCGCCCTTGCGGAATTTTCGGTAGAGTTCGCTCGCCGCGGCAACCTGCTCGCGCGTCGGCGTGGTGCGCACGGACATGTAGCCGACTACACTGCCCGCTTCCTTGACCGGGACCACGTTCGCAACGACCCAGTAGAAATCGCCATTCTTGCGGCGATTCTTGACCAGTCCGGTCCAGGGCTGGCCGGCGCCGAGCGTTTTCCAGAGGTCGGCAAAGGCTTCGGGCGGCATGTCGGGGTGGCGCACGAGGTTGTGGGCCTTGCCCAGCAGCTCGTCTTCGGAAAAGCCGCTGACCTCGATGAAGCTCGGGTTGACATAGGTGATGCGGCCCTTGGTGTCGGTTTTCGACACGATCGACTGGCCTTCCTGCATCCTGTATTCCTTGCTGGTGACGGGCAAATTGTTGCGCACTGACTTCTCCTGTTGCCCTACGGCAAATTCTAAACGTATGATTCTATGTTTGCCCCACCATCAAAAGATTTGATCTACATCAAATAACTGAGCCCATCAGCCAAAACCAGCACTTCGGGGTGGCTCCCATGATCTCCTGACTCTGTTAGTCAACGCACGGTCAGTGAACCTGATCCATTGTATTTTTTGTATCGTGTCGCAGCAGTTTGATACTGCGCGCAATTTTCGGACCGCCACAGCGACCGCCCACGAGCGACGACGAATACGTCGGCGCTAGACATGGAACTTTTGCGTTGGCTTTAGGTCATTGAGATGAGATCGTGACCTTGGGCAAAAGAGCAAAGTGCCGTTTGATATAGCGCACGCCAGTCTCGTCCCTTCGTTCTGTTTTTGGCGGAATCGAGGAAGAATGTGGTGATAGTCGAGTTTCGGTCTACTTCGCGTTGGTCTACATTTAAACGAGGGATACATCATGGATAATCAGAAATCTACCGAGGGAAAAGGCAGCGACGCAAGCCGCGAGGGTTTGGGTTCGAGCATTGGTAAAAACCAGACGCCTGGTTCGAACCAGAGCAGCAGCTCGTCCGGCAGCAGCCAGAGCAGCGGCTCGGGAGCCATCGGTTCGGGCAACATGGGCACCAGCAGCCTGAGCGGTTCGTCGTCGAGCCCATCGAGCCCATCGAGCTCGTCGGGTAGCAGCCTGAGCGGATCGTCGTCGAGCTCGTCGGGCAGCAGCCTGCAGAGCGGCTCGTCGTCGAGCGGCGCCGGCAGCAGCGGCAGCCTGAGCGGCACGAGCAGCACCAACAGCGCACTGGGCACCAGCGGCAGCAGCACCGGCACCACCGGCAGCAGCATGGGCGGCGCAAGCTCGCAGTCGTCGTCGGATACCGACAAGTCGTCGGCAATCGGCGGCATCAAGGGCGCCATGGCGTCGGTGTCTGCATCGGTGTCGCCAGACAAGCTGCACGAGAAAATCGATGCGGTCGCACAAGGTGCGCAGCCGCTGGTCGATCGCCTGGTCGGCACCGCACACGCAGGCGTCGATCGCCTGAGCGGCATGCTGAGCGGCGCAGGTGAGACCCTGGGCGCGCGCAAGGGCCAGCTGAACGAAACCTATCAGAACTACTCGGTCAAGAGCACCGAGTACGTGAAGACCAATCCAGGCACCGCCCTGCTGGTCGCAGCCGGCGTCGGCTTCCTGCTGGCCAAGCTGCTGGGTGGCAGCAGCACCGAGCGTAAAGAGTACCGCTACTACCGCGACTGATCGGTGTAGCTGTTAATAAAAAACCCGGCAGGCGCTGAGCCTGCCGGGTTTTTTTGTTTTGTGGTTTCACGTAGGGTGGCCGGCTTTGCCGGCCGCGCGTTCAACTGCACGAAGCTCAGCCGCAAAAATGGTTGGTGTCCATCCGACATCGATTGAACGCGCGGGCGGGAGGACCCGCCCACCCTACGAAAACCGTAATTACTTGACCGTATCCGTCGCCACCACCGGCGCCGGCGCCTGCTTCGGCTTGCGCCGCAGCTTGCCCATCCCGCGCTTCATCAGGTGCTCGAAGTCATCCACATAGGTGAACACTGCCGGCACCACCAGCAGGCTCAGCAGGGTCGAGGTAATCAAGCCGCCGATCACCGCAATCGCCATCGGCGAACGGAAGCTCGGGTCGCCCGACAGGCCCAGCGCCAGCGGCAGCATGCCGGCGCCCATGGCGATGGTCGTCATCACGATCGGGCGGCTGCGTTTGTGGCAGGCGTCGACCAGGGCGTCGAAACGGTTCATGCCGGCCTTGCGCGCCAAAATCGCGTAATCCACCAGCAGGATCGAGTTTTTCGTCACGATCCCCATCAGCATGATCAGGCCGATCATGGTCGGCATCGACAGCGCGCTGTTGGTGATGAGCAGGGCGACGAATGCGCCGCCGATCGACAGCGGCAGCGCCGCCAGGATCGTCACCGGCTGCATGAAGTCGTTAAACAGCAGCACCAGCACGCCGTAGATGCACAGCACGCCGATCAGCATGGCCACGCCGAAGCTGGCGAACAGGGCCGCCATTTCCTGCGCGTCGCCCAGTTCCGCGATCTGCACCGACGGCGGCAGCTTCTGGAACACGGGCAGGGCGCGGGCTTCCTCATTGACTTCGCCCAGCGAACGGCCCTGCAGCTCGACGTCGAGCGTGACGTTGCGGGTGCGGTTCAGGCGGTCGATCTGGGCCGGGCCGCTTTCCATCGTGATGGTGGCGACGTTCGCCAGCAGCACCGGTCCGTTTGCACCCGGCACCGTCAGGCGTCCCAGCGCATCGAGGTCGGCGCGCACGGCGTCCGGCAGCTTGACGCGGATCGGCACCTGGCGCTCGGCCAGGTTCATCTTCGCCAGCGAGATGTCGTAGTCGCCCGCGGTGGCCACGCGCACCGTCTCGCCGATCGCGGCGGCGGTCACGCCCAGGTCGGCGGCGCGCGCAAAGTCGGGCCGCACGATGATTTCGGGACGCACCAGCGAGGCGCTGGAGCTGACGTTGCCGATGCCCTTGAGCGTACGCAGTTCGCGTTCTGCCTGGCGGGCGGCGGTGCTCAGCGCTTCCGGGTCTTCGCCGCGCAGCACCAGCTGCAACTTGGTGCCGGTGTCGTTGGCGCCCACGTTGAAGCGTGCGCCCGGAATCTGCGCGACCTTCTCGCGCAGCGCGCGCTCGATGTCGGACAGCCCGGTGTCGCGATCGTCACGGTGCGAGGTCGTCACGGTCAGCACGGCGCGGCGCGCTTCCGCCGCGGCGCCCGGTGCGAAGGCGTCGCCGCTGGAACCGCCGCCGATCGAGCTGAACACGCCCTTGACGCCGGCGACCTGCATGGCCGCCAGGCGCGCCTGCTCGGCCACAGTATGAGTTTCAGCAAGTGTCGAGCCGGGCGGCAGTTCCAGGGTGACCAGTGTCTGCGAGCGGTCGGCCGGCGGCACGAAGCCGGTCGGCAGCAAGCCCACCAGCGCGACCGAGCCGGCGAAGAACAGCGCCGAGGCGATCGCGGTGACCAGGCGGTGGCGCAGGCACCACTGCATGGTGCGCATGTAAAGGCTCATCAGGCGGCCGTCTTTTTCCTCGCCCAGGTGCTTGGCCGGCTTGAGGATATAGGCCGCCATCATGGGCGTGAGCAGGCGCGCCACCACCAGGGATGCGAGGATCGCGAGCACCGCGGTCCAGCCGAACTGCTTGAAGAATTTACCGGGGATGCCGCCCATGAAGGCGGTCGGCAGGAACACCGCCACCAGCGAGAAGGTGGTGGCGATCACCGCCATGCCAATTTCGTCGGCCGCTTCCAGCGCCGCCTGCATCGGGGTCTTCCCCATGCGCAGGTGGCGCGAGATGTTCTCGATCTCGACGATCGCATCGTCCACCAGCACCCCGATGACGAGCGCCAGCGACAGCAGGGTCACCATGTTCAGGGTGTAGCCGAACAAATACTGGCCGAGGAAGGCGGGAATCGCCGACAGCGGCAGGGCAGCAGCCGCCACGAGCGTGGCGCGCCAGTCGCGCAGGAACCACCACACCACCAGCACCGCCAGCAGGGCGCCTTCGTACAGCATCTCCATCGAGGCGTCGAAGTTTTCCTGCACCGGCGCCGAGTTGTCGATCACCTCGCGCAGCACCACGTCCGGGCGTTCCTTCTGCAACTGGGCCATGGTGGCGCGCGCGCCTTCGGCGACGTCGACCTCGCCCGCGCCGCGGGTGCGGAAGATTTCGAAGCCGACCACCTTGCGGCCATCCTGTTCGGCGATCGAGCGCGGCTCGGCCACGGTGTCCGTCACGGTGGCCACCTGGTCGAGGCGCACGTGGCGCCCGCCCGGCAGCGGGATCTCCATCTGTCCCAGCGCCGAGGCCGACTGCACGGTGGCGATGGTGCGCACCGACTGTTCGGCGCCGTTCACGTCGCCGCGTCCGCCCGGCGCTTCGCGCTGCACGTTGCGCAGCTGGCGCGACACGTCCAGCGCCGAGACCTGCAGCGCCGCCATGCGGGCCTCATCGAGCTCCACCCGCACTTCGCGGGTGACGCCGCCGACGCGCTTGACCGCGCCCAGGCCCGGTACGCTCAGCAGGCGCTTGGCCACGTCGTTGTCGACGAACCAGCTCAGTTCCTGGTCGTCCATGGCGCTGCCCGCACTCTTGCTTGGCGCCGCCGTGAAGGTGGCGACCACGCGGCCGGCGGTCGCGGCCTTGGTCACGCTCGGCTCGCGCATCTCGGGCGGCAGGTCGGCGCGCACGCGGGCGACCGCATCGCGCACGTCGTTCACCGCTTCGGCCAGGTCCTTCTCGAGCACGAATTCGACGGTGACGGTGGCCACGCCGTCGAGCACCTTGGTGTAGATGTTCTTCACCCCTTGCAAGGTGGCGACCGAATCCTCGATCTTGCGCGCGACCTCGGTTTCCAGCTGGGCGGGCGCCGCGCCTTCGAGCGTGGCGGCGACGGTCACGATGGGCAGCTCGATGTCCGGGAAGTCCTGGATCTTGTTGGCCTTGAAGGCCAGCAGCCCTGCCAGGGTGAGCAGGGTGAACAGCATGATGGCCGGAATCGGGTTCCGGATCGACAGGGCGGAAAAATTCATGATCGTGCCTTGCTCAGCGTGCCGCGGTCTGGCGCGGCGCTGGCTTCGCAGGCGCCGGGACCGGGGTTGCAACATTACGGACCAGGTCTCCGTCGTTCAAAAAGCCCGCGCCGCTGACCACGATCGGCGTGCCGGCCGCCAGGCCGCCCACGATCTCGACCCGGTCGCCGAGGCGGCGGCCGGTGCTGACCTTCAGCTGGCTCACGCGGCTGTCGCGATTGAGGCGGAACACATAACTGAAGCCGTCGCGCACGGCGACCGCCTGCTGCGGCACGGTGAGGGCGTTCGATGTGCCCAGCTCGAAACGGCCGCTGGCGAACATGCCGGCCTTGAGCGGCGCGTTGGCGGACAGCGATGGCGGCAGGTCGACATACACCAGCGCCAGGCGGGTCTGCGGATCGACGGTCGGGGCCACGGCGCGCACCTTGCCGCTGATTTCAAGGCCGCTGGCGGCGCGCACCGCGGCGCGCATGCCCGGCTTGATGCGACCCAGGTCGTTTGAGGTGATCTCGGCTCGCCATTCGAGGCGGCCCTGGCGGATCATGCGAAACAGTTCGGTGCCGGCGCCGACCACGGCGCCCACCGTGGCGCTGCGCGCCGAGATGATGCCGCTGTCGGGCGCGGTGACGGTGGCAAAGCGCAGGCGCAGGTTCTGCTGCTCCAGCGTGGCCTTGGCTGCGCTCACGCGCGCGGCCGCGGTGCGCTCGGCCGTGAAGTATTGGGTGATCTGCTGCTCGCTCAGCGCGCCGGAGCTGCGCAGGGCGCGGGCCCGGTCTGCGTTGGCCTTGGCCTCGGCGGCATTGGCCTGCGCTTCCAGCAAGGCGGCGCGCGCCTGCTCGACGTCGGCGCGCACGGTTTCGCTCGCGAACACGGCCAGGGTGTCGCCCTTTTTCACGACGTCGCCCACGTTGACCTTTACTTCCGTCAGGCGCAGTCCGTTCGACTCGCTGCCGATTATCGCTTCCTGCCAGGCGGCGACGCTGCCGTTGGCGCTCAAGCCCAGGGGCAGGGAGGTGTTCGAGGGCTGGGTCGTGGTGACGGTCAGGGCCGGCGTTGGCGCGGCGGGCTTTTCGTCCTTGGCGGTGGCGCGGGTCGGCACGGCCAGCGCAGCGGCAAAGCACAGGGCGGCGCCGGCGACGGAAACCAGGGCGGCCGGGGGAAGGTGGCGGAGGGTAGGCATATGTTTGGCAGGCTTTCGGTTAAGCTGTGAAGTGTAGCAAAAATGCAATGTCTTGAGCGCGCAATGGGCCCGCTGCGCCCAGCGACTTCGGGGCTTTACAATATTTTACGAAACCGGTGCGCAGCCCGGGCGCCGCGGGGATATAACAGTACTCATGCGATCCTGTCCGACCTTCCTGCGTTTCGCGCTGCCTGCACTGCTGGCATGGGGGGCGCTGTGCACCCCGGGCGCCCGTGCCGATGACGCCGTCGGCGGGCAAGCCGCGCTGCACCTGCTGAACCGGCTGGGCTATGGCCCCGCGCCGGGCGAGCTGGCCAGAGTGCGCGCCATGGGTGTCTCCGCCTATGTCGACAGCCAGCTCGCGCCGCCGCCCTTGCCACCTTATCTCGAGACGCAGCTGCGCGAGCCCGGCACGGACGCCGCCGGGGCGCGTGCGCAAGCCCTGCTGCGCGCGATCGCCAGCCCGCGCCAGCTCGAGGAAGTCCTGTGCGCATTCTGGCTGGCCCATTTCGGCATCGTCGAAGGCAAGGGGCTGGATGCGGCCGGCATCGGCGCGATCGCGCGCGACGCGGTGCGCCCGTACGTCTTCGGCGGGCATGCCGTGCTGCGCGCTGCCGTGGCCCGGCATCCGCGCATGCAGGGCCGGCGCATCAAGGGGCGCAACGACCAGGAAGCCGTGCGCGCGCTGGCCGGGCAGTTCGTCTCCGCCCCGCCGGCAACGCTCGTTCGTAGGCTGACGCGGGTGTGGCAGGACACGGGCGGCGACCAGGCAGCCGTGCTGCGCAGCCTGTTCGCCAGCCCTGCCTTCCTGGCCCCGGCAGAGATGGGCAGCAAGCGCAAGGACGCGCTGCGTTTCGTGGTCTCGGCGGTGCGGGCGAGCGGCATCGTGCTGCATGATGCGGCGCCGCTGGTGGAGGTGCTGGCGCAGGCCGGTGCGCCGGTGTACGGGCGCCAGGCGCCGATGGACGCCGGGGAGCGTGCGGATTTCGTGGTGCGCCTGCTTGAAGGCCGCCTGCTGCTCGCGGCGCCCGCGCCGCGGCCCCACGAACAGGCCTCGTCGGCCCCGCCGCTGCGGGCCATGCCGGAGGGCGCGGTCGGGCCGGGCAGGCTCGCCCAGCCAGGCCCGGTATTGATGGATGCGCCTACGCCCTCGGCTGCCGCCATGGCGGCCGCGCGCAACCGCCCGGCGGATGCCGGCAGCTTGAAAGCGCTGCTGCTGGGCGAAGCTTTCCTGCGTTATTAAGAATCGGAAGATGGGATGGCGCGGTGCAGCAAACAAAGGCGGGCGGCGTGCGGTCGGAAGCGGTTCCTTGCGGCAATGAGCACAGTAGTTGTACGGTATTGCGGTGCACAAAAAACTGCGTTATATTGAAACCGTCTCCTCCAGTTTTCTCCGAAAATTGGATTGCCGCCCGCCAACCGCAAGGTTCGTGGGCGTTTTTTTATCCCGCGCCGGCTTTGTCGTTCAGGCGCCTTCGCCCTGGAAGGAACCGGCGCGCCAGGTCAGCACCAGCGTGTCGCGGTGGCCATGCTCGGCGAGCGGCTGGATCGGGGTCGATTCGTGGATCACGGCGGCGTCGTCGAGCAGCAGCAGGGTCCAGGGCTCGGTCATGGTGAAGCGCTTGCCCATCGACCCTTCGGCCTCGAACACCCGCGTCTCGCCGCCCTTGATGCCGGTGCGCCCGATCAGGATCACCGCGACGAAATCGACGCCGTCGCGGTGCGCGCCTTCGGGTGTCGGGCGGCCGATGCCGTCGGCGGTATCGATGCGGAACTGGTGCGCTTCGACGCGCCAGGTGTGGTGGCCGGCGACGTTCGAACAGACCTCGCCCAGCGCGTGCAGCAGGCGCTCCCAGGCGGGCAGGGCGACGGTTGCCGGTTCCACCGGTTCGAACAGGCGGTGCATGCCGCCGTGCAGGGCGTTGTACTCGACCGGCTGCCAGTGCGCGCGGTGCGGCGTCTGCGTCAGTTTGCTGCCGTCGTCGATGAAGCAGGAGTGCCGGCGCCGGCGATAGCGCCCGCCGTCCTTCAGGTAGTTGTCGAGTTCCAGCCGGTCCCAGCTCGGCACCAGCGCATCGAGCTCGGTCAGGGTGCAGCCTGCGAGGCGGGCCACGTCGAGGGGACGCAGCAAGGCATAGCCTTCGCTGCGCACGGCATCGGCCAGGTCGGCCGGGGCGGTGTAGGGGAGTTCACGTATCGTCATCCGGTTAGCGTAGCATTTTTCCACGCCCCCGGCCTGACCCCTACCAATTCTTGACGAGGGTAAGGCGGAAGGAGCGCGGCTCGATCGGATGGAAATGGATGTCGTCGGTGGCCCCGCTTTCGCCCGCCAGGCGCGAGGCATAGTAGTAGTCGATCGCCGAGTCGCGCCGGTTGCCCAGGTTGAAGCCTTCCAGTTCCAGGCGCAGGTCCTTGCCGATCCGGTAGCCCACCCGGCCATTGAGCGTGACGCTGGCATGCGAGCGCACGCTGTCGTCCTCGGCCAGCGGACGCGGACCGAAATAGCGCAGGCGCAGCGCGCCCGACCACGGTCCCGCGCGCTCCACGCTCAGCCCCAGCTGGGCCACGCCTTCGACTGCGCCTGGAATGCGCTCGCCGGCCGGGTTGGCGCCGCGCGAGCGCGCATGCGCATAGGCCGCATCAAGGTTGACCGACACCCACTTGTTGACGCGGTAGTTGTTCGACAGCTCGATGCCGAAGCGGCGGCTCGGGTCGCCCGCTTCGGTGGTGCCGGCGTCGCCGACATAGCGCAGCTCCGAATCGAAGTCGAGCCGGTACAGCGACAGCGTGGTGTCCATCTTCGGGATCGCCACCGTGCGCAGGCCCAGCTCCATGCCGCGCGAGCGCACCAGCCCGGGCGTACGCTCGACCGCTTCAAGCGTCTTCGGATCGACGCTGGCGACGGTGCCGCGCGCATCGTTGCTGTGGAAGCCGTGCCCGTAGTTGAAGTAGAGCTCAGTCGACTTCCACGGCCCGTAGGCGATGCTCAGCGCGGGCGTGGCGAGCGAATCGCTGGACCGTCCGGCGTTCTCCGGACGGTCGCCGTCGACGCGGAAGCGGTAGGCGTTCGCGCGCACACCCACCACGGTGCGCAGCGCTTCGCTCCATTTGGTGGCGTTCTCCACGAACAGGGACATGCTCCCCTCGGTGACATGGTCTTCGCGGGTGGTGGCCAGCCGTTGGCGCGCACGCGTGTCGTACAGGCCGTTGAAGATGTTGTCGTTCTGCGCCTGCAGGCCGACGGTCATGTCCGAGCTGACCGCGCCCTTGCCGTACGCATGCCAGGTATGGCTGGCGTCCAGGCCCGTGGTCACGCGGCGGTCGGGCTGGTTGAACTGGTCGCCATTGACCGGGTCGTTCAAGAAATACGTGAAGTTCGAATACAGGTCGAGGCGGTTGCGGATGACATAGGCGCTCACGCTGGTCGCCGTCTCCTGGGTGGTGCGGCGCCAGGCGCCGGATAGGCTGCTGCGCTGGGCTTCGCCGCCATCGCTCAGGTCGAGTGCGTCGAAGCGGCCCAGCCGGCCGCCGGCGACGGCGCGCAGCGGGACCTGGTCGGTGGCGTTCCAGTGGCCGCGATAGTGCATCGCCGCCACGTGCCAGCCGTTGTTCGCATAGCCGCGGCTGTAGCGCAGTACGGCATTGATCTTGCGGTAGCCGTCCGGGCGGGTCCACGGGCCGTCATTCTTGAGCAGTTCGAGTGCGTAGAGCAGGCTGCCGCCGGCCGCTTCCGGCGAAGCCGCGACGACCGTGCGCGCATAATTGTCCGAGCCGAGCGTGATCGACGCCATCGGCGCCACCAGCCTGTTGGCATAGGCAATCGAGGCCTTGCCGGCAGAGGAAAAATCGCCTTCCGCGGCCGAATAGGGGCCCTTGCGGTAGTCCAGGCGGGTCACGACTTCGGGAATCAGGAAATTCAGGTCGGTCCAGCCCTGGCCATGCGCATGGCTGCGCTGGTTGACGGGCATGCCGTCGACCCAGGTGGCGAGGTCGGTGCCGTGGTCCAGGTTGAAGCCGCGCAGGTAGAACTGGTTGGCCTTGCCTTCGCCGCTGTGCTGGCTGGCGATCAGGCCCGGCGTGGCCTCCAGCAGCTCGCCCGGCCGGTACACGGTCAGCTTCTGCAGCTCCTTCGCGCCGACGCTGCCGGAACTGGCGGAGTCGGTGAGGCCGATCTGGTTGGCGCGTGCACCTTCCACCAGCACGCGCTGCAGCACGAAATCGTCGGCGATCGCCGAGGTCTGGAAGCACAGTGCGGCGATGGCGAACGGCAGCGGGCGGAGGGTCATTGGGCGGTGGGATGGGCCGGCTGCTCGAGCGCGGCTTGTGTAAATGTCAATGAACGGATTGTACCTAAATTGTTGAAATTGACGGTGTTCACCTGGCCGGGCAGGAAATCGACCAGCACGCCCTGGCGGATGACGGCGGTCTTCGACAATGGCGCGTTCTCGAGCTCCTGGTAGATGACGACGCTCTGCGAATCGGCCGTCATGCCAACCCAGCGCACCGGCAGGCGCGCACCGTCCGCGCCCTTGAGCGCGAACTGGGCCTCGACGTACTTGCGCAGCACGGCCTGGTCTTCCGGGTCGAGCAGGTCGAACTGGCGCCCATAGGTGTTCATGAGCAGCGCCTCGACATCGTGCGCCATGTAGGTATGGACGATCTCGGTGCTGCCCGTGCGCGGGTTGAACGCCAGCTCGGTGATCCCGGTGTGGAAGCGGTGCGCGCCCGCTGCGCTGCTTGCGCACAGCAGCGCGGCGGCCAGCCAGACCTTGAAACCGCGCATCATGGCGTCGCCTTCTTTTCAGCTGGTTTTTTCAGTGGCGTGCGGAAGTCGCGCATCAAATTGCCCGTGGCCGGATCACGCTCGGTCTTGAACAGCTCCAAGCGCGACGGTGTCGCCTTGCGCGGCCAGGCGTTGTTGTCCTGGTTGATGTCCGCAGTTTCCCAGTACGGGTCCTGCACCAGGCTGACGATCGGCTCGTCGGTGATGAACAGCTTGGTCACCTGTTTCGGCGAATAGCGCCACACTTCCGCCGGAATGCGCTCGATGGTTTTCTTGCCGCTCCTGGTTTCGATTTCGACCACCAGCGGCGTCACCAGCCCGCCCTTGTTCGAAAAGTCCACCAGGTACAGGTGCTTGCCTTCCTTGAGCAGCGCCTTTTCCCAGTCTTCGAGCTCTTGCACCGTCTCGTTGAACTTGTTGCGGTCCTTGTTGGTGACGGTGAAGTCGTCGTTCTCGTTGTAGAAGTCCTTCAGTTCGGGATGCGCATCGACGCGGCGCGGCATGCCCTTGTTGCGCTGGTCGGTGATCGAGATGGGTTCGGCCTGTTTGCGCGCGCGCTGCCAGGCCTTTTCGACTTCCGGATCCTTGCTGCTGATCGTGTATTCGCTGATGCCGTCCACGCTCACGTCCACCGCATCGGTGGTGTAGAACCAGCCGCGCCAGAACCAGTCGAGGTCCGTGCCCGAAGCATCTTCCATGGTGCGGAAGAAGTCGGCCGGGGTCGGACGCTTGAACTTCCAGCGCTGCGCGTATTCCTTGAAGGCGAAGTCGAACAGCTCGCGCCCCAGCACCGTCTCGCGCAGCACGTTGAGCGCCGCCGCCGGCTTGGCATAGGCGTTGTTGCCGCGCTGGAGGGTCGATTCGGCATTGGTCATGACCGGCACCTGATTGGTGCTGCGCATGTAGTCGACGATGTTGCGCGCTTCGCCGCGGCGCGAGGGGTAATCCTCTTCCCAGGCTTCCTCGGCCAGGAACTGCAGGAAGCTGTTCATGCCCTCGTCCATCCAGGTCCACTGGCGCTCGTCCGAGTTGACGATCATCGGGAAGTAGTTGTGGCCCACTTCATGGATGATCACGCTGATCAGGCCGTACTTGGTATTCTTCGCATAGGTCAGTTCGCCGGTCTTCTTGTCCTTGACCGGGCGTCCGGCATTGAACGAGATCATCGGGTATTCCATGCCGCCGATCGAGCCGTTCACGGAAATCGCGGTCGGGTAGGGGTAGTCGAAGGAGTATTTGTTGTACTGCTCGAGGGTGTGGATCACGGCGGCGGTCGAATAGCGCTCCCACAGCGGGTTGCCTTCCTTCGGGTAATAGGACATCGCCAGCACGTCCTTGTCGCCGCTCTTGACGCCCTGGGCGTCCCAGATGAACTTGCGGCTCGAGGCAAAAGCGAAGTCGCGTACGTCCCTGGCCTTGAAGTGCCAGGTCCTGGTCGCCTTCGCGCGCCCCTTTTCGGCGGTTTCGGCTTCGCGCTGGGTGACGATGACGACCGGTTTGTTCGCGGTACGTGCCTGGCGCAGGCGGTCGCGCTGGGTGGCGGTGAGCACCGCCTCCGGATTCTGCAGCTCGCCGGTCGAAGCGACCACGTGGTCGGCCGGGACGGTCAGCTGCACATCGTAGTCGCCGAACTCCAGCGTGAACTCGCCGTCGCCCATGTATTGCTTGTTCTGCCAACCCTTGGCGTCGTAATAGGCCGCCATGCGCGGGAACCACTGCGCAGCCAGGTAGATGTCGTTGCCGTCATCGAACTTCTCGTAGCCGGTACGGCGGCCGACGACGTTCGCTTCGGGGATGTTGATGGTCCACGCCAGGTTGAAGGACAGGCGCGCGCCGGATTCAAGCGGCTGCGGCAGGTCGATCCGCATCATGGTCTTGTTGACCGTATGGCGCAGGGCGCGGCCGTCGCTGCTGGTCACGCCGGTGACCTGGATGCCGCCGTCGAAGCGCTGCTGTTCCAGCGTGGCCTTCAGGGTGTCGAATTTCACGCCGTCGTTGCCACGCGCTTGCCAGGCTTCGCGCGAGGGCAGGGTGGAGATGCGGCGGTTGTCCGAATCGCCTCGGAACATGTTCTGGTCGAGCTGCACCCACAGGTAGGCAAGCGTGTCCGGCGAATGGTTGGTGTAGGTGATGGTGCCCGAACCGCTGACGGAACGCTTCGTTTCGTCCAGGGTGGCGCGCAGGCGGTAGTCGGCGCGCTGCTGCCAGTAGCGGTGGCCCGGCGCGCCGGAGGCGGTGCGGGTCTCGTTCGGCGTCGGCAGCAATTCGTCGAGCTGGCGGAACTTGTCGTCGAATGCCGGTGCGGCGTGTGCAGCGCTGGCGAGGATGAGGGCGGCTAGACTCGCCTGCAGGTGTTTGATTTTCATGCGGAATTTAATACGGAAGGGGAGTAATCGGTAAAACCGTAGGGTGGGCAGGTTTCCTGCCCGCGCGTTCAACAAGCGTTCGCGGATTGAAGCGCGTTGTTGGTCCGCGACGGTGATTTGAACGCGCGGGCGGGAGGACCCGCCCACCCTACGAGTCCCCCGCGCATTGAACCAAGGCTTACTCCGACTTCGGCGCTTCGTCCTTCTGGCCAGGCGTCTTGAGCTTGGTATTGAAGTCGCGCATCAGGTTGCCCGTGGCCGGGTCACGCTCGGTCTTGAACAGCTCCAGGCGCGACGGGCTTGCCTTGCGCGGCCAGGCGTTGTTGTCCTGGTTGATGTCCGCGGTTTCCCAGTACGGGTCCTGCACCAGGCTCACGATCGGCTCGTCCGTGATGAACAGCTTGGTCACCTGCTGTGGCGAATAACGCCACACTTCGGCCGGGATACGCTCGATGTACTTCTTGCCGCTCTTCGTTTCGATCTGGACCACCAGCGGGGTCACGAGGCCGCCCTTGTTCGAGAAGTCGACCAGGTACAGGTGCTTGCCTTCCTTGAGCAGCGCCTTTTCCCAGTCTTCGAGCTCTTGCACCGTCTCATTGAACTTGTTGCGGTCCTTGTTGGTGACGGTGAAGTCGTCGTTCTCGTTGTAGAAGTCCTTCAGTTCGGGATGCGCATCGACGCGGCGCGGCATGCCCTTGTTGCGCTGGTCGGTGATCGAGATCGGCTCGGCCTGTTTGCGCGCGCGCGCCCAGGCTTTCTCGACTTCCGGATCCTTGCTGCTGATCGTGTATTCGCTGATGCCGTCCACGCTCACGTCCACCGCGTCGGTGGTGTAGAACCAGCCGCGCCAGAACCAGTCGAGGTCCGTGCCCGAAGCATCTTCCATGGTGCGGAAGAAGTCGGCCGGGGTCGGACGCTTGAACTTCCAGCGCTGCGCATATTCCTTGAAGGCGAAGTCGAACAGCTCGCGTCCCAGCACCGTCTCGCGCAGGATGTTCAGCGCGGCGGCCGGCTTGGCATAGGCGTTGTTGCCGAACTGGAGCAGCGACTCCGAGTTCGTCATGATCGGCACCTGGTTGGCGCTGCGCATGTAGTTCACGATCGTGCGCGGATCGCCGCGCATCTCGTCCCAGTTCTCTTCCCATGCTTCCTGGGCCATCGACTGCACGAAGGAGTTCAGGCCCTCGTCCATCCAGGTCCACTGGCGCTCGTCCGAGTTGACGATCATCGGGAAGTAGTTGTGGCCCACTTCGTGGATGATCACGCCGATCAGGCCGTACTTGGTGCGCTTCGAATAGGTCAGCTCACCGGTCTTCTTGTCCTTCACCGGACGCGGACCGTTAAACGTGATCATCGGGTACTCCATGCCGCCCACCGGGCCGTTCACCGAAATCGAGGTCGGGTAGGGATAGTCGAAGGAATACTTGTTGTACTGCTCGATGGTGTGGATGATCGCCTGGGTCGAATAACGCTCCCACAGCGGGTTGCCTTCCTTCGGGTAGTAGGACATCGCCATCACGTCGGTGTCGCCCGACTTGATCCCTTGCGCATCCCAGATGAACTTGCGGCTCGAGGCGAAGGCGAAATCGCGCACGTTCTTCGCCTTGAAATGCCAGGTCCTGGAAGTGGTGGCGCGCGATTTTTCCGCGGCTTCGGCTTCCGCCTGGGTCACGATGATGACCGGCTTCTTCGCCGTGCGCGCCTGGCGCAGGCGGTCGCGCTGGGCGGCGCTCAGCACTTCGCCCGGATTCTGCAGCTCGCCGGTGGAGGCGACGATGTGGTCGGAGGGGACCGTGATCTGCACGTCGTAGTCGCCGAATTCCAGCGTGAACTCGCCGGCGCCGAGGAACTGCTTGTGCTGCCAGCCGTAGACGTCGTAGTAGGCCGCCATGCGCGGGAACCACTGGGCGATCTCGAACAGGTCGTTCTTGTCGTCGAACTTCTCGTAGCCCGAACGGCCGCCGAGCACCTTCTGCTCGTTGATGTTGTAGTTCCAGTCCAGGCTGAACGACACGCGCGCGCCCGGCTTCAGGGGCTGCGGCAGGTCGATCCGCATCATGGTGCGGTTGATGACGTATTTCAGCGGACGGCCGCCGCTGTCGCGCACATTGCTGACCTTGAAGCCGCCGTCGAAGGTGCCCGCCTCCAGCAGGGTGCGCAGCGCGTCGAACTTCACGCCCGTTTCAGGCGTCTTGGCCTGGGCCCAGGCGTCGCGCGAAGGCAGGGCCGCCGAGGTGCGTGCATCCGAATTGCGGTTGTAGATGTTCTGGTCGAGCTGCAGCCAGAGGTATTTGAGGGTATCGGGGGAATTGTTGTGGTACGTGACCGTGCCCGAACCGGTGATGGCCCGTTTGGCTTCATCGAGCGTGGCGCGCATCGTGTAGTCGGCACGCTGCTGCCAGTAGGCCTGTCCCGGCGCGCCCGACGCGGTGCGCACGCTACCCGGAGTGGGTAGCAGCTCGTCGAGCTGGCGGAATTTATCGTCGAAAGGTGCGGCGGCGAAAACGGAGGCGCTGAGGCATAGCGCGGCCAGCCCGATGGGCAAACGTATCATGATTCCCCTGATATTTTATTTAGAATAAGAAAAGTATTCTAGCTTTCCCCCTTCGGCATTGCTCGGTGGATTTGTAAAAAACCTGATACATGGTGCATATGGGTCGCGGCGTACGGAAGGCGCCGGACGGCAGGGGAGCTGCCAGGGATACGGGGAAGAGGTGGCGGCGAGGTTCGATCTTGCGGGAGAGGGTCTTACGAGCCGAGATTCGCGGACGGCGAATGGCAGGATGCCAGGTACTGGCTCCCGTCTTTTCCTGCCTGCGCGGCCGAGTCGAGGAAGGCCATGATGTGGTCGACGGTCTTGGGATCGGTACGCACGAACTCCGCTTCGTAGCAGGAAGCGGTCGGCTCATGGGTGATCGCCGCCGACAACTTCACCATGGCGAAATGCAGCCGTGGATTGCCGGGCAAGGTAAAGCGCATGCTCAGCTGGTCGGACGGGAGGCTATCGAGCTTTGCCGAGCTGACGAAACGCACCCGTGCCACGCTGACGTCGACAAGACGGACACTGAGCGAGCCGGAGCCCTGCAAGGTGGCGACCGATGCGACCTCGTGCATCAGGTTCAGGGCATAACCAGGCTTGGTATCCAACATGAGCGTCCAATGCAGCGGAATAGGGGTTTTGGCTCGCCTTGCGGGTCAAAAGCGAGACGTTCTCATGGTACGTTCATTGTGGAAGCATCAATATAAGACTCCCCCGTAGAGTAATGTAGGAACAGTCCTACGATTCCCTGAGCACTACTCCGAATTGTTCAAGAACCCACGCACCGGAAAGCCCGCATCGCGCTGGATCCAGTTGCGCGGCGAGTAGGTAGAGGACGCATCGGTCGCATGCAGCGTGAAGGCATGGCGCGACACCGGCGAGCGGTTCGGTGCGCTGTAGTGCGGCAGCAGGCCGTGGAAGCACACCAGCGTGCCGGCTTTGGCCTCGAGCGGTATCGCGGTGCTGTCATCCGGCCAGGGCGTGGCATTGAGTTTTTCCATCGTGACGCGGTCGCCATCGCGCAGGAAGCGTTCGCGCAAGGGGCCGCGGTGGCCGCCGGGTTCGGCCCACAGGCAGCCGTTGTCGATGGTCGCGTCTTCCAGCGCGAACCAGAAGGTGGTGACCGTGATCGGATCGCTGTCGAAGAAGGTGGCGTCCTGGTGCCAGCGCACTTCGCCGCCGATGCCGGGCTGCTTGAAGATGTACATCGACTGCCAGACCTGCGGCTGCTCAAGGCCCAGGTCGCGTGCGACGCTCGCCAGTTTCGGGTCGCGCGTGAAGGCCGCGAACACCGGGTCGTGGTCGTGCATGGCATGGCCGATCTTGTTGATCGACAGCGACTTGGCCTGGCGCAGCTGGCCGTCCGCACCGAAGGCTTCTTCTTCGAAGAAGCAGCGCACCGTGTTGTCCGAACCGAGGAACCAGTCGTCGCTGGCGCGGGCCTGGTCTTTCGTCGTGAAGATGGCACGGGATTCGCTCGGGTCGAAGGCCTCGACGATTTCCTCCGCGCGGCGGCGGAGTAGGGCGATCTCATCAAGGCTCTTGAAGCCGGGGATGACGAGGAAACCGTCGCGCTGGTAGCGTGCGCGCTGTTCTGGCGTAAGCATGGTGAGGGCAGCCCTGGGGAAAAATGCCATTGTAGCGCCGGGTGCATTCGCAGTGAGCTCCCGGCCCTGCGGCATCAAGGCGCCCGCTTGAACGCCACGTCGAAGGACCCGCTCACCAGCCGTCCGCCCTTGCTCTCCATGTGCAGGTCGAGCTCGCGCGACAGCACGAACAGCCTGCGCGCCGATTCCGCGTACAGCGGCTCCCACTGGTTATCGCGCAGCGCGATCATCAACGTGCCCGCGCGATCGGCGATCTCGAAGCCGCCGAGATCCTTGATCTCGTAGCGGCCGGCCAGCATGCTGCGGGTGGCCGCCGGCAGGGTAATGGCCTTGCGCTGGATGGTCTGGTAGGTCGGCCAGCGGTTTTCGGCAGCGATCGCGCGGATCAGGCCCTGCGCGACTTCGGTCCCGTTATCGCCATTGGTCATGACCACCGCGCCGTCTCCGCCCTGCACGTATGCGTAGAGCGAATTCTGGTAGCCCATGTTGTGGCCGCCGTGGCCGAAGGCGTGCCGCGGCGCCTTGCCGTCGATCTCCAGGCCGAGCCCGTAGTTGTTCATCGCCGGGCGCAGCATGGTGCGGGTCATGGCCGCGGACAGGATGCCGTCGGCGCCGGCGGCGCCCCGCTGCACCGCGAGCGCAAACTTCGCCAGGTCGGTCGGGGTGCTCCACAGGCCCGCCGCCGCCAGTTCTGGGTGGGTATGGGGGCCGCCGCTCACCGCCACACCGGCGCCATCGTGCGGCAGCGCCGCGCGCGCCAGCAGGGCGGCCGGCAAGGGCTGGGCGAAGCTGCTGTCCGCCATGCCCAGTGGCTTCAATACCGTGTCGCTCATCAAGGCATCGAACGGGCGGCCCGAGCGGTCGACCATGGCCTGCTGCACCACGCTGTAGCCGCCGCCGGAATAATTCCAGGCTGCGCCGGGCGCCGTCTCGACCCGCACCGGTCCGTTATTGGCAGGCGCCGCTCCCTCCAGGACCTGGAGCAGGGTCGGCAGCTGCGCGCCCGCCGCATAACCGCGGAAACCCGAGACCGTGGTGCCCGCAGTGTGCGAGAGCAGCTGGCGCAGGCTGACCGGGCGCTTGGCGACGCCGGCCGGCAGCTTCCAGCTGGTGAGGACGGTGTTGATGTCGGCGTCAAGGTCGAACTGGCCCGCTTCGGCCATCGTCAGCGCGCCCATCGCGGTGAGCGGTTTGCTGATCGAGGCCGCCTGGAACAGGGTCTGGGCCGTGACCGGCGCGCCACCTGCCTGCGTCACGCCGTAGCCCTTGGCCCAGGCGACCTTGCCGCCCCTGATCACGGCCACGCTCAGGCCCGGCACGTGCAGGCGCTGCATCTCGCCGGCCAGGCTGCGGGTGGCGATCTTCTCGCCCTGGATCGCGACCGCCGGTCGCAGGCCGTTTTCGATCCGGGAAATCGCCTGCGCATCCTGGGCCTGGGCCGATACCGCGGCCAGCGTCATGCTTGCTGCATAAGCCGCCAGCACCAGCGTGTTCTTGCGTCCCACCATATTGTCTCCTTGTAGTTTTGAAAGCTCTACAGGGAGTATCCGGATACTGGACTGGTGGCGCAAGCATCGATCCTCACGCCAGCAATCGCAGGTCGAAGGCGCGTTCGGCCAGCCAGACGCCGGCCAGCAAGGCGATGACAAACGACCCCCCGACCATCACGGCGCGCCGGTAGAACTGGCCGTGGCGCAGCAGGTAGGCCAGGGGCAGGAAGGCCGCGACGATGGCCAGCTGGCCCAGCTCGACGCCGACGTTGAAGCCCACCAGCGACAGCAGCAGCGCTTCCTGCGGCAGGCCGAGGCCGGCCAGCACGCTGGCAAAACCGAAGCCGTGCAGCAGGCCGAAGCCGAAGGCAAACCAGGCCCGCCCACGGTGCACGATCGGCCAGACGTTGTTCAGCGCCGCCACGATCACCGAGGCGGCGATGGCCGACTCGACCAGCTGCGAGGGCAGGCTGACGACGCCGAGCGAGGCCAGGGTGAGCGTGATCGAATGGGCCAGCGTGAAGGCGGTGACGATGCGGACCACCTCGATGGCGCTGGCGCGCAGGCCCTCGCGTCCATGCCAGGCCTTGTCGCGCCAGACCAGCACCGCGGGCAGCAGCAGCGAAAGCAGGAACAGGATGTGGTCGAAGCCGATCCAGATATGCCAGGCGCCGTGCTTGAGGTAGTCGAGGAACTGGCGGCCGGCCGACGGATCGGCCAGGCGCAACTCCTGGTGCGCCCGGTCGGGACCGAAGATCGCGGTGGAGGTCGCCGCGCCATGGCGCAGCGCGAGCAGGCCCTTGTGCTGCGGGTCGATGTCGGCCAGCAGGCTGTAGTCGATGCTCAGACTCGCCACTTCGGCGCCGCAACTCCCGGCAAGCATCAGGACGGTATAGGCGCCGTCGGTGTGCGTGTCGACCAGTTGGCGGGTCACCTGCAGCGGGCAGGCGCTGCCGTCGCTGGCGAGCTTCAGGCGGGCCAGCGCATAGGCGGCGATGGCCCCGTGGCGGGCGCGTACTTCGTCCCAGGTCAGGGCGCCGTCGCCATTGCCGTCCAGGCCGACGGCCATCTCGAGGTCGCGCAGCGCGATGTCCCAGCGGCCTTCGATCTGCTGGCCGCGCACTTCCAGGTTCAGGTAGCTGTCGCTGGCCTTGTGGGCATGCGCGCTCTGGCTGCACAGCAGCACCAGGGCAGTCAACAGCAAGGAGCACACATGCTTCATGCGCTTGCTCCCAGCCTGCGCAAGGTGGCGTCGAGCGTACGGTCTTCCAGCGCGTGGCGGCGCACCCAGTCGCGCACCAGGCGCGCGGCTTCGGCGTCGCCGCTGCCGGCGGCGGCCTGTGCGAGGATGCGCAGGTCGGCCGGTTCCTTCTGCACCGCCCAGTTGAGTTTTGCCAGGCGCACGGCGCCCGCCGGGTTGCCGTCCAGGGCCAGGGCGAAGCGCGCTTCCTCGCGCCGGTGCACGACGTCGCCGCGCCGGCGCGCAGCTTCGAAGCGGGCACGCAGCGCGGCCGTGTGGCGCAAGGCCTCGGGCGAGCCGGCCGCGTTCAGCGCGATCGCATAGCGCAGCAGCAGGGCGTCGGCCAGGGTGCGGTCGGCCAGCAGGCGCAGCACGTCGTTCGCGCGGCCGCGCTCGAGCAGGAAGTCGGCGTAGGCCGCCAGCAGATAGCTGTCCTGCGGGTCGGCCGCCAAGGCCTCGCGGAAATGCGCTTCGGCGGCGGCATGCTTGCCGAGACGTTCGGCCATTTCACCCAGCAAGGTGGCGGTCCAGGCGCGCAGCGGCGCCGGGGAATCGACACGCGCCGCCAGTACCCGGCGCAGGCGCTCGTAGCTGGCGCCGGCAGTGCCGCTCACGCTGCCGACCGAGGCCAGGCAGGTCTGCACCACGAGGTCGAGCGACTTGCCGTAGAGCCGTGCGCAACTGGTGCGCGCACCCGCGTAGTCGCCGGTGACGAGCTGGATGGTCGCGCGCGTGAGCCATGCCTGGGCATTGCCGGCATCGCGCCGCACGACTTCGTCGAGGTCGGCCAGGGCGGCCTCGAAAGAATGGGTGCTCTGGCTGAGCGTCGCGCGCAGCACCAGCACGTCCGCCGGGGCCTTGGCGCGCGCGGCATTCCACCAGGGCGCCAGCGCCGCCTGCGCATAGCCGAGATAGCGCGGATCGCCATCGCGGCGCGCTTGTTCGATATAGCGCCGCGCGAGGTCGGTCGCGCGGGACAAGTCATTGGGATTGGTCGTGAGTTCGGCGCGCAGGCGCGCCAGTTCGCGCTGCGCGGGTTGCAGGCCGCCGGGCAGGCGCTCCAACACCTGCTGGCCGCTGGCCGGAATATAGGGCGCGGCCTGTGCCGCAGCCGTGTACAGCGCCGCCAGCAATACCAGCGGATAAACGAAAGCGATCATCGGTTCTCCATGCGACAAGGCGGGAAGGGGACTGTCGTCTCCCTTCCCGCCTTCGGGGTGCGTCAGGGCGATGGCACCGGCTCCGGTTCCGTGGTTTCCGGAGCCGTGATCGGGATCGCTTCGACCGCTATCGGTTCGTCGTTATCGAGCAGCGAGGCCACCCGCGCCAGCACGGTCTGGAAGAAGGTGTCGGTCGATACCGGCGGCGGGTTGTTGCTGGTCGGCGGCGGCGTGGTGGCGACCGGATCGCGGTCGTTGCTGCCGCCGCAAGCGCCCAGCAGCAAGGCGACCGATAGCAGCAGCGCGCCATTGCGCAAGCGGGGAATCATGGAAGTCATGGCTCTCTCCTCGCGCTTACTGGTTGCCCGGCAGCGGCGTGTTCAGGTAAGGGAAGGCCGGTTTGAACGATGCCGCCGTCTTGCGCACGCCATCGGTCAGCGCCAGGCCGCCGGCCGGGGCATCGGCCGGCTTGCAGCCGACGCCCAGGGCATCGTTGGCGCCGGTCAGGGCGCACAGGGCGCCCATCGAGACGCGCAGCGCGATGTCGGTGACGTCGTCGGCCGGACGGCGGCCGTTCGGGAAGCCGGCATTGTCGCCGCCTGCCACGCCCATCGCATTCTGCGCAGCCAGCGCGGTCGGTGCGATGCCGGTGTTCAGGCGCAGCATTTCCGAGGCCACGACGTTCTTCGGCTGGTTCACGCCCGGCAGGCCCTTGAGGAAGGCGGTGACCAGGTCGTTGCGCGGGAAGTTGGTCGGGGCCTTGGCCGACGGGAACAGGGTCTCGATGATGGCCGGCAGCGTCGGGTTGGTGACGTAGTCGATGAACTGGCCGTCATCCTTCGGCTTGGAGCTGTTGAAGCGGTCCTTCAGGTCCATGCCGATGATGACTTCGTTCACGAGCGGCATGCCCACGCGCGAGACCTGGGTCCAGGCGCCGCCTTCCTTGGTCGCGTTGTTGATGCCACTGGCCGGCGTTGGATTGAGCAGGCGGCCCTGGCGCATGCTGGCGGTGGCATAGCCGCCGATCACCGGCTCGCCGGCGGCAGCGACGCAGGCGATCGGCACTTCGATGGCGATCGCGCTGACGTTCTTGTTTTCGAGGTCGTTCTTGTTGCCATTGACCTCGGTGCCCAGCGGGTTCAGGTTCACCAGGTCGAAGATCTTGCCGACGGCGATATAGAAGGGTTCCTTGCGCTGGCCGACGAACACGCGGCCGGTGCCGCAGCCCGGGATGGCCACGTCGTAGATGTGGGCGTTGGCATAGGTCTCGTAGCCGGTCGCGCTGCCGAAGGTCTTGTCGCCGACATTGTCCACCGGCTTGTCGAATTCGGTGGCGCCGCCGCTGCCCGCCAGGCGGGTACGGGTGCCGCCGCGGCGGTCGCCCTTGACCATGTCGATGGTATAGGTCTCGCGCACGTTGAGCGAGCCCGGATTGACGCCGCTGATGGTCGATGAATTGATCAGGGGGATCAAGACCTGCTTGCCGCCGACGGTGAGGGCGGTGCGCTTGGAGGTGCTCTTGAAGCGGAACTGGAAGGAGATGTCTTCCTTCGCGTCGCCGTTGTTGTCGACGTGGATTTCATACAGCGCGTTGTTATCGAACTGGTAGAAGTTCGGGCCGCCCTGCGGATCCTGGAAGGGGATGAAGTTCGCGATCATCGTCACATAGCCTTCGCGGCCAGGCGCGTAGCTGCGGAACATGTAGAAGTCGGTGCCGTCGACCTTGGGTGCGTTGGTCAGGAAGGGGGCTTCGCGGTGGCTCGAGGCCGTGGCGGGTTGGGCGACCATGGCCAGTGCTGCGCTTGACGCCAGGGCCGCAGCCCATAGTTGTTTCTTCTTACCGAATTGCATGTCAATCTCCTCGTTATTGTGGTCCCCTCCAAGGGGGCGGCCGTGGTGCGGAATACATCTCCAGACAGGTATACGCAGTCCGCACCTTATCGGATTCAAATTATTTTTATTTCATTAATGCCCGGTAAATGTGATAATTTTGTCCAGTCATCGTTAGCAAATTCGGCGATTTTTCTCTCTGCTTAGAAAGATTTTGTGGCTCAATCGATAAATTTGCCAAATCCATTAGATATGAACGCGTGGATTCGTGGCGCAGCGCTGAAAGATGTGCTTGCTTTCCGGAATTTGTACGACGCCAGCTCGCCGCGGCTGTTCGGCCTGGCCTTGCGCATCCTGCGCCGCCGCGAACTGGCCGAGGAGGCGCTGCAGGAAAGCTTCGTCTCGATCTGGGACCATGCGCGCGACTACCAGGAAGGCCTGGCGGCCCCGATGACCTGGATGTCGACGATCGTGCGCAACAAGTCCTTCGACCTGTTGCGGCGCCACCGGCACGAGGCGCAGCTCGACGGAGGCGAGTTCGACGATGCGGTGATGGCGACCCTGCACGACCCGGTCGCCAATCCTGCCGATCTGCTCCAGATGAGCAGCGAAGCGAAGGCGCTGGCCGCCTGCATGGCCGCGCTCGAGGAGCCGCACCGGCATGCGGTGGGATTGGCCTTTTTCCATGATTTGTCGCACAGCGAAGTGGCCCGCCAGCTCGCCCTGCCGCTCGGTACGGTGAAGACCTGGATCCGCCGC
Source organism: Telluria sp. ZT3P39 (assembly GCF_059685935.1). Taxonomy (NCBI): domain Bacteria; kingdom Pseudomonadati; phylum Pseudomonadota; class Betaproteobacteria; order Burkholderiales; family Oxalobacteraceae; genus Telluria; species Telluria sp. ZT3P39. The sequence goes on along the minus strand of NZ_JCASIH010000001.1, from coordinate 56,901 downwards.
AGCCTGTCGCGGCTGCAAGCCTGCCTGAGCGGAAGGAGAGCGGGATGAAACTGCGCGACAACGAACCCTTGCGCGAGCGGCTGGCTGCCGAGTACGTGCTGGGCACCTTGCGCGGACGGGCGCGCCGGCGCTTCGAAGGCCTGATGCATGGCGACGCGGCGCTGCGCCGCACGGTGGCCGAGTGGGGGGACAAGATCGGGGCGATGGCGGAATTCGTGCCGGCGGTGGCGCCGCGCGCGCAGGTCTGGCGCGCAATCGAAGCCCGGCTCGGCCTGCACCGGCCGGCGCCGACGTGGCAGTTCTGGCGCCACGGTTCGCTCGGCTTCTGGCGCGGCCTGGGCGTGGCCTCGAGCATGGCCGCGGCGCTGCTGCTGGTGAGCGTGATACAGCAGGCACCGCAGCAGCCGGCGGTCAGCGATATCGCCACCCTGCTCGACGAGCAGGCCCGCACCGCGCTGCTGGTCACGGCCGACCGCGAGCGCAAGCTGCTCACTGTACGCCTGGTGGCGACCCAAGCGCTCAGCCCCGGACAGGCGCTGCAGCTGTGGGCGGTGCCGCTGCAGGGCAAGCCGCGTTCGCTCGGCGTGCTGGGTGGTGGGCGCCGGCTGGCGCTGCCGCTCACGGCGCAGGCGATCGGCGCCGACGTGGCCTTGCTGGCGGTCAGCCTCGAGCCGGCGGGCGGCTCGACCGACCCGGATGGCCCGAGCGGACCGATCCTCTACAAGGGCGGCTGGGTCAGGGTGATGTAGGGGCGGCCGCTCAGGCCGCGGGCATCGTGAAGGTAAATTCGGTCACGCCGCCGGCGGAAGTGGCCGTGACGGCGCCCGCGTGCCCGCGGGCAATCTGGTCGACGATATACAGGCCCAGCCCCAGCCCTTCGCTGCCCTGGCGCGACGCTGCGCGCCAGTAGGGCCTGAACAACTGCGTCACGACGTCGGCCGGGATGTCGGGGCCGCCGTTGACGACGTGCAGCGCGAACACGCCGTTGTCGACATGGGCATCGACCACGATCGGTTCGGCCTGGCTGCCGTGCAGGACGGCGTTCTTCAGCAAGTTGGAGAGCAGTTGCGACAGGCGGTCGGGATCGCAGCGCAGGCGCATTCCCGCCTCGACGCGGCTGTCGATCTGGCGTTCCGGATACACGTCGCACAGTTCGTCGACCACCTGGCGCAGGAACAGGTCTGCGTCAGGCGTGTCGCGCAGGTCGAGGGCGATGCCGCCGCCCATGCGGCCGCGCGTGAAGTCGACCACGTCGTCGACCAGCGCCGCCATGCGCGTCGTGCTGCGGCGGATGCGTTGGGCCACCTGGCGCGTGACCGGGTCCTGGTGCTTGAGCAGCAGGATCTCGGCGCCGGAACGCACCGCCCCGAGCGGCGTACGCAGGTCGTGCCCCAGCACGGCGATGAACTGCTCGCGCAGTTCCGCCGTCTCGCGCTCGGACAGCAGCTCGCCTTGCACGTGTCCGAGCGCCTGCTCGGCTTCGAGCTGCTTCGAGATGAGTTCCGCGAACAGGGTCAGCGTCGAGACGGTCGTCTCGCCGGTCAGGCGCGCCGGTTCGGGATCGAGCCCGCACAGGGTGCCGAAATACTGGCCGCCCGGGCGGAAGACGGGAATCGAAAAATAGCTCTGGAAACCGTAGATGCGCGGCGTATGGTGTTCGTGGTAGCGGGCGTCCTCGCGCACATGGTCGATGATCACCGCCGCTTTGGTGTCGCGCACCTGTTCGCACAAAGTCGTGGTGACGTCGAGGCTGCCGCCCGGCTTGAGGCCGAATTCGAGCCCGTCGAGCACCGCGCAGGCGGTCCAGGAATACTGGGTCACATGGGCGATGCAGACGAAGCGCAGCCCGGTGATGGCGGCGACGGTTTCGAGGATCTTCGGGACGGCTCCGATGGCCTGGATTTCGTTGACGAATGGAAGGATGTCGTCTGCCATGGAACGCTCTGCAAATGGATGTCAGGCCGGTATCGTAGCACCGAATCGCACCCCCTCGTTCAGCTGTTACACGTCCAGCGGCCGTCGGCATAGACGCGTTCGTCGCCGAGGTAGACCGCGTCGGTGACCGCGAATACGTCGATGTGGAAGCGCGCATCCTTGCGCTTGAAGCCCGGTTTCGTGTACACGCCATGCTTGGCGCCGAGCGACAGGTGGATGCCGCACATGCGCTCGTAGGTGCCGATATCGTCGACCCGGCGCTCGCGCGTGAAGGCGCGGTTCATGCCGAAGCCCAGCTCGCGCACCCAGACTTCGCCCTCGATCTCGGTGATGTTGTCGAGCACCTGCTGGAATGCCGGCGTGGCGTTCTCGGTGCCCACCACGCGCCCGCGTTCGATGATGAGCGTCACCGGGACCTCGGGCCGGTTCGACCGGTAATTCGTATCGCCGAAGACGTGCACCTGCACGCGGCCATGCACCGCTTCCAGGTCGAGCGCCTCGGTGAACACTTCGCCGATCGGGAACTGGCCGCCGACGTTGTGCATGTCGCTGTAATCGCCCACGTTCAGCTTGGCCGGCTCCAGGCTTGACGCAAAGCTGAGCGTCTCGCCGCCGCCCTCCACGCGCGCATGGGCTGCCTTGTCGATCCGGGCTTTCAGCGCACGGCCGACGCCGCGGAAATAGGCCGGGTCATAGGCCAGCGCCTCGATATAGTGTTCCGACTGCGGGCCCGGCATGCGCGACAGGTGCACGTGCTCGATTACCTTCAGCCCCAGCTTGAACAGCTCGACCCGGATACGGAAACCATCGAGGCGGAAATTGGTCGATTGCAGCAACACCACCAGGTCCTTCGGCGCCATCGCGCGGAAGGCCGCCAGCACCGCTTCCGGAGTGGCGGCATCGAAGTCGATGAACACCGCGTCGGGCAGGTTGCGGCGGTAGCCTTCGAGCAGCGCGCGCGCCAGCGGAGTGCGGGTGTCGTAGACGACCAGCGCGGCGTGCGCCGGGCCGTGTTCGAGTGCATGCGCGAGCACGTCGTGAAGGTGCGTCGTGGCGGCGGCGATGGCGCCTGGCGGCAGGTCGTCGGTGGATTCGGGAGTATGCATGTCTGGCGGGGGAGATCGGAAGCCGGGCCGCCATTATACGGACGACAGCCAAAAGTTCCCCGCACCGCCGCCCAATCAGCCCGTTTATTGATCCCAAAAGTGTCATGGCGCGCTACCCCGTGTACGGCGCGCCGCGAGCCAGTCGCGAGCGCTATGATTTGAGCAACAACAAAGCCCGCATGGGCTGGGTTTCAATCGATCAAATGACTGCAAAAAGGGGCACCGAGGTGGCGGCATGACATACAGATGGGAAACGCCTGCCAGTGTCTGGCAGGAAGACGAGCGCAGCGGGGAGTTCGAGCTGCTGGCAAGCGAAGGCCTGGGCCGCATCGACTGGCAGGCCCACGCCCACAGCCGCCTGCCCGACGTCGCCCGCCTGCTCGGCGCCTCCTTGCCCGACGCCTGCAGCTGCGCACCCATCTATCCGGAAGGTTTCGCCTTTTGCCCGAACTGCGGCCGCGGCTTGCTGCGGCTGCCGGCATTGCCGTCGCGCCAGGCCGGCTGGTGGGGCCCGGGCGTGGACGCCATGCTGCCGCGCCATGTGCCGCATGGCTTGCCGGTCACCTCGCTGCCGCTGGGAGACAGCCTGGAAGAGCGTCCGGCCGCGCCCCACGTCGGCCGCCACGACCTGGCGATGCCGGCGCCACCCAACGCCCAATGCGTGTTCGCAGCTTCGCACTACGGCTTCCCCGAGCAGCGCCTGCTGGCGCTGGCCCACACGCGCGGCGTGCTGCAATACTGGGACCCGGTCGCCGGCCTGTGGCATGTCATGGCGCCGGACGACGGCGCCGCCAGCCTGGCCTTCACCGCCTCCTGCTATGCCTGGCTGCCGGTACGCGAGCCGCGCCGCGGCGAGGTGGCGATCGTTCCCACCACCAGCGGCCTGTACCGGCTCTGGATCAACCCGGTCAGCGAAACCTATCGCACCGAGCCCGTGCTCGAGGCGCCGCTGGTGGCCGCACCCGGCGCCATGCGCCGCCACATCGCCTGCCTGGTCTGCCCCGACGCCGACGCGGGCGGCGCCGTGCGCCTGTGGAGCGCGCGCAGCGACCTGCTCGAAGTGGAAGAATTCGCCTGTCCGGATCTTCCCCGGGCCGGGTGGTCGCGCCCGATCGGCTATGACGGCCGCCTGTTCTGGCTGCACGAACAGGGCCAGCTGGCCTGGCGTCCGGGCGAGCCGCCGCTGTTCACGCCCTGGCCTCCCGGCTGGCAGCCGCGCCTGGATTTCGGCGGCCCGACCCAGAGCCGCGACGGGCGCCTGTGGCATATCGGCCATGACGGCCAGGGCTATTCCTTCCTCGAGCTGGGCACGGACCGTCCCGCGGATTCAGCTCCCGAACGTGCGCCGATCGACGGCGCGCGCCTGGGCTTTGCCAACTTCCTGTTCCGGCGCGGGCATCCGGTGGTCGACGAGCCCTGGTCCGGCGAGCATATCGAAGACCTGAACCAGGACGACACCCTGGTGCTGCCGCTGCTGCGCGCCTTCAACAACAACCGCAGCCAGCCGAGCGGCCTGGTGCTGCGCTTCCACAAGTACACCGGCCGCGCCGAAGAAGCGCTGGAGGCGCGCGTGCTGCCGCGCACCACGGTCGAATGGATCGGCAGGCGCAACGTGATCCTCGATGAGGTGGTGCGCCTGTCGCGGCCCCTCGACTGCCTGCCCTTCGTGTACGCGGGCTGCCTGTGGCTGCACCATCCGGACTGGAACGCCATCCGCGGCTGGCGCCTGGAAGAGACGGCGTGATGGCGGCCGCGATCAAACAACTGGCGGCGGCCTTGCTGCTGCTGATGTCGAGCGCATTGCCCGCAGCCGCGACCCCGCACGTCTTCCTGGTGCAGAACTCGGGCTGGATGGAGCCCTTCTATACCGATCCGCAGTCCCAATTCAAGCCCTTGATCGGCGCGCTGGCCGGCGCCGTGGTGCAGCCGGGCGATGCGCTGGTGCTGGCCGCCTTCAACCAGTCCCTGCCGGGCGCGCCCTCGCCCAGGGCGCTGCTTTCCTTCAAGGCCGACCCGAAGACCGTGCGCAGCCGGGTGGGCGGCGCATTGGCCGGCCTGGACACGGCGCGCAAGCCCGGCAGCGCCGCGCTGGCCGACACCGACCTGGGCGAAGCGGTGCAGGCGGCGATCGGCACCGCGCTCGGCGGCAAGCCCGGCATCGTCTGGCTGGTGACGAACAACCGCAACAGTCCGAACAACGACCAGGCCACCGCCGCGCGCAACCGCGAATTCTATGAGCTGATCCACCGCGGCGCGGCGATCGACAAGGTGGTGGCTTTCCCGCTGCGCATGCCGGTCCAGGGCAAGCATTACCAGGCCAATGGCCTGATGGTGTATGCGTTCGCGGTCGGCGCGCCCGGTACCCGCGCGCTCGATGCGCTGCTGGCCTCAGGACGCATCGCCGGCGTGATCACCGAGCAGCCGGCGCGCCTGAAGCCCCTCGACCGCGACACCGTGCGCCTCAGTCCCGCGCAGGTGGAAAACGCGCCCGGCGTGGCCTTCTCGCAGGCGCAGGGTGGGGCGCTGCGCGCCGACGTCGACCCAAATGCGACTACGCCCAAGGCCAGCATCCGGTGGAACCTCGAGAACACGATGTACCCGTACACCATTACCTCGGCCACGCTCAGCGCGCGCTCGATGCTGGCCGGCGAAGACCGCAAGATCGACCTGGCCAGCACCCGCGTAAGCAACCTGGCGCCGGGCAAGCCGGTGCCGCTCGGCTCCACCATGCAGCTGCCGGTGGCCCAGCTGCCCGATAAATGGTCGATGCAGGCGTTGAAATCGGCCGGCTCGGCCTATGTGTTGCCGGGCCGGATCGAGCTGCACCTGGCGAACCAGAAGCTGGAGTTATCGCAGGCTTTCCGCCAGCGCATGGCCGCGCTGTTCCCGGGCGACCCGCTGCCCGAGATCTTCACGCCGCCGGGCACGGTGCAGGCCTCGAACGCGGTGCTGCCGCTGGAGGTGCGGGTCCATTACGGCATGGGTCCGCTGGCGGCGCTGGGCGGCATTGCGGCAGCGCTGCTGGCGGCGCTTGGCGCCGCGGCATGGGCCTATGGCCGGCCGCGCGTGGCCCAGGTTACCGTCGAGGACGAACTGTGCACCATGCGCGCCCGCCCCGGCACGACCCAACCGATTTACGACAAGGCCGGCGCCCAGGTGGCGCAGCTGAAAACCACCCTGTTCGGCCACCAGCTGCTCGACCTGCGCGAAGGCGCGCAGGTCCGGCTCGGCCGCTGACAAAAACAAGAAAGGAATCCCTCCCCATGCAAGGAACCCAGTCACCTTCAGCGCCAATCCCGGCCGATCCAGGCTTCAAGCTGCCCGAAGAGTCGGCCTCGCCCCAGGATTCGCTGCCGCAAACGTCTCCGGACACCGCCGGCCGGCCGGTCGAAGTCGTGCCCGGTACCACGACGGCGCCGGTTCCCGCGACCGATACCTCGACGCGCGACCTGGCCATCGGTGCGGTGGTGTTCGCGGTGCTGCTGGTGGTGTATTTTTTTGTGCGCAACGCCTACGTGCATCACCTGGTCGTGCGGCGCGTCGCGCCATCGTCCGCGGGCAGCGCCGGCTGGATGCTGTTCGTGGGACTGGGCTTTTTATCGGCCGCCGCCGTGCTGGCGATCATCAATGCCAGCAAATTCCTGACCGTCGCCGTCACCGGCCCGCTGGTGGCGGTGGGCGTGATCGCACTGGTCGCGGCGCTGTTCGTCGGCCGCCGCTAAGCCCCAAGTAAAAATCGAAAGAACACGATATGGCAGATTTCCCCAACCCAGCAAGCCTGAACGCCAAATCGGAGCTCAAGGTCGACCTGCGCCCGACGCTGTTCATCGGCGCCGGCGGCACCGGCATGGAAGTGATGATGCGCATCCGCCGCCGCATCCTGTCGGCCGTCTGGAACCGGCACCACCCGACGCGCGTCGAATCGATCGGCGACTTCCCGGTGGCGCGCTTCCTGCACTTCGACCTCGACAACAATGCCGTCATCGACGAGGGCAAGTCGCAACGCACCGACCCCTGGTATGAACTGGTGAAGCTGACCGACGAAGAGCGCCTGGTCGAGCCGCTCGACCTGCCGCAGTATCACGAGTCCGACGACAGCCTGGCGCGCTTTCCGCTGATCGAAAGCTGGATGCCGCTGCGTCCCAAGAAACTGCGCTCGCTCGGCATCGACCCGTCCAAGGGCGCGGGCCAGATCCGCGCGCTGGCCCGGCTCTACCTGTTCGACAAATATCCCAAGCTGCGCGGCCGCATCAAGGGTGCGCTCAATTTCCTGAGCAGTAATGCCGGCATCGAGCGCAAGGAAAACTACCAGCGCCTCGGCCTGCAGGTGGATACCTCGAAATTCCGCATCGTCGTCATCGCCTCGTGCGCCGGCGGCACCGGCGCCGGCAGCGCGATCGACCTCGGTTGGCTGTCGAAAGCCATCGCCCGGCAAGAGGTATCCGACAGCCAGGTCGACCTGGTGATGTTCATGCCGGGCGGTTTTGCCAAGGCCAACAAGGAACGCACCGAGGCCAATGCCTACGCCACGCTGATGGAACTTGAGACCGCGATGCGCGACATGAACGCACGGGTGGCATGGATGGACCCGGACAGCATCGCGGGCAAGGGCGCGCCTTTCGACGACGTGTATTTCGTCGACACCGCCAACCTCGCCAACAAGGCCACGCTCGACGTCAAGGATGTCTACCAGATGGTGGCCGACACCCTGTTCGAAGATTTCGCGTCGGCCGATTTCGCCAACCGCAAGCGCTCGGTGGCGGTCAACCAGCAGCAGCACAAGCTGGGGCCCTACAACCCGCGCGTGCCGGAGCAGCGCTTCGGCGACATGCGTCTGTCCTACTCCAAGGTGTACTCGGCCTTCGGCCAGGCCGTGCTCGACACCCAGCAAAGCCTGCGCGACGACATCCGCGCCTACGAGCTGGCCGGCCTGATGGTGAAAGCCTTCTTCGGCCTGGTGGGAACCGACGGCGCGATGGCGCGCCGCGCCGGCGACCAGGAGCGCGACAGCTTCATGCGCGAACACATGGAGATGGGCGAGCGCCCCTTCGACGCCTTCCCCGACTTCCGCAAGGGCACGGTGGACATCACGCCCTTCCCGGAATACGCGCTCACCAGCACCCTCCTGCTCGACAAGGACGGCCGCTCGCTGCTCGAGCGCGTGGAAAGCAAGGTGCAGCTCGAAGTCGACCGCATCATGGCCTCCTACGACATCAAGCAGTGGCGCGAGAAAGTGGCCGAACTGCTGCCGCACCTGGAGCGCGACGCCATCCGCGAGGCCGGCGCCACCGCCGAGACCAGCGAAGACCGCATCAAGCGCCACACGGGTGAACTCAGCAGCCGCCTGAAAACCCGCGTGCGCGAGCGCCTGTACGCGCTGCTGGACGACCGCAAGCAGGGCGGGCTCGAATTCGTGCTGTCGCTGCTCGAGCAGGTCAAGGCGCGCCTGTCGCAGCGCGACCTGGCCAATGCCGAGCGCAATGGGCGCCGCTACCGCGACATCCGCGATGCGCTGCGCACCCGCCAGGTCGAGGAATCGCTGAATAACCTGTCGCAGGCTTCCGGGCGCATGTTCGGCAAGGAGCCGCAGGCGCGCGAAGTGATGAACCACCTCAAGCGCGACATCGCCGACTACCTGCGCTTCCACCTGCTGGCGGTGGCAGCCGGGGAGTCGATCGAAGTCATGCGCAACATGTCGGCCTGGCTGGGCGACCCGCAAGCCACTGACGAGCAGGGCCAGGCCCAGTGGAGCGGCATCGCCGGCGAGTTCCAGGAAGGCCGCCGGATGGTCTCGGCCATGCTGGCCGCAGCCGACCAGCGCATCAGCCAGCTGCGCGCCGACGCGCGCCAGGAGCATGCCACCTATATCAAGCTGGCGGCCGACGTGCTGCCGCCGCCGGTGCGTCTCACGGGCGACGTCAGCGCCTGGAGCGAGGAAGTGCTGCTGGAGTTCGGCGGCTCGGCGCGGCTGTTCCCGCAACTGGGCGACGAGCGCCTGCGCTCCGATTTGCTGCTCAAGCTGTTCCGCCGCGCCCAGCTGCAGCTCTCCAGCCAGGAACTCGAGCAGCCCGAACCTGTCGACCCGCTGCTCGAACGGCTCTCGAGCATGACGCCGCAGGAGCGCCAGCGCGTCTTTGCCGAATGGATCCGCAGCGCCATGCCCTGGGTGAACGCGCGCTTCTCGGCCGAGTTCACGCCCGTGGCCGACCAGTTCAAGTGCTTCATCGGCGTGGGCGACGCAGCAAGCTGGCGCAAGATGGAGCTTGAATTGCGTGCCGCCGTACCGACCGGGTACTTCCATGGCGACCTGCTGTCGGTGGTCAATACCGGCATCTCCGGCAAGGCGGTCTGCTATATCGAGCTGTCGGGTTATCCGATGACGGTGCTGCGCGGCCTGCCGACCTGGCGCGCCTCGTACCAGATCGAGAACCCGAAGATCCCGACCCACCTGCATTTCGACGCCACCCGTTTCCGCCATCCGCTGTCGCCGTCGATGGACGAGCTCAATCGCCTGGCCGACGACTACGAGTGGTTCCTGCAGGCGATCGCGCTGGGCGTCATCCGCCGCAAGCCCGATCTCGGCGACCGCGAGGCCAGCTTCCAGCCGCGCGGCCAGTATGTGTTCGAGGTCGAGCCAGGGTCGGGCGAGTGGCTCCAGATCGGCAACGAGTTTGCAATCCGCTCGAATGGCCTGCCGCCTTACTACCGCGATGGGGTGATTCAGGCCGTGCGCCACCGGCTGGCCAATGTCGGACCCCACCAGCTCACGCTGCTGGCGGCGCTGATGCGCCACTACCAGCTGCGTGTCTACGAGCCGCGCCTGGAAGTGGACGAGACCGGCGCCCAGCTGCCGTCGCCCTCGCTGCCGAACATCACGGCGCGGCGCCTGTACGACCAGTGGATCCGCCGCGCCGCCGCGCTCGACCCGTCGCTGTCCCCAGCGCAGATCGAGACCGCGCTGGCCGGTATCGCGCAGTGGACCGAGACCGTGCCGGATTCCGCCGGCGACGCCTACAGCTGGGAAGTCGAGCGGCCGGTCGACAAGCGGGTGATCCTGCCGGAATTCCTGATGAACGACGAACGCGCGGCCGCGGTGCTGGCAGGGCGTGCGGCGCCGTCGGTCGAACTGGCCAAGGCGCCCGCCGCCTACAACACGCAGCCAGTCGATCAGGCGCGCTACAAGCTGTTCGTGCAGGGCGCCCAGCGCGGCCCGTACACGATCGACGAGATCGCCCAGCAGGCCGCGCGCGGCGAGGTCGACGGGGCGACCCGCGCCTGGAACATGGCCTGGAACCCGAAGGCGGACAAGTGGAGCACGGTCGGCGCGCTGCCCGAGCTGGCGGCGGTGCTCAATAACGCGATTCCCGATCCGGACGACGTGGACGACGCGATCCCGGATCCAGAATGAAGGACGGTATGGTGCAAGACGACGCGGTCTACCGCTGCATCGGCCTCTCATGCGGACGCTTGACGCCGAGGCGGGTGAATTACTGCCCCTGGTGCGGCGCCGCCCAGCAGGTGGTGCAGCCGGGCGTGAGCCCGCCGCAGGTAGCGGCCAAGCCGCCGGTGGCCCCGCCACGACCGGCGCCGGCGCCTGCCCCGGTGGCGCCTGTCGCCCAGCCGGCGCCGGCGCCGCCTCCAGCTGCACGGGCTGCTTCGCCTGCGCCGCCGCCCGCGCCCGAGCCGGGAGAAGGGCGCGGCATCCCCCCGCCGCCCGGCATTCGCGGCGCCCCGATGCCGGCCCGCCCGCCGCAGCGCGCGCCGGTGCGCCTGCGCTGGTGGGTCGCCGCGCTGGTCATGCTGTGGGTGATCTGGATGGTGGTCAAGCCCGAAAGCAGCCGCACCGAGCGCCGCATGGACCGCGCCGTGGCCCTGGCTGTCGAGTGCAAGGCACGCGAGGCGCAGGACGAGCTGATCGCCCTGCGCGGCGGCAGCGCCACACCCGAGCAGCTGCGCCAGGTGCAAGCGTCGCTCAACAAGGCGGCGGCCGACTGCACCCGCGCCGAGCAGCGCGCCAGGGCCTGGACCGATACCGGCGCCGCCGTGCAAAGGCTGCGGCGCGCCCGCACCTACGACAGGGCGCTGGCCCGGCTGGCGGTGTTCACCAGACGCTGGGGCGAGGACGACGCCACCCGCGCGCTGCGGCAGGAGATCATCGACGAGCGCGAGCATCCGCTGGCCGACCCGTCGCGCGGCGAGTAAGCGCTCGCCCTCCAAACGGTCAACCAGGTTTTTCGCCGCAGGTGTATGCTTGTCGGCAAGCAAATAGCAGGAGTGGACCATGAAGACGACAATGCTGGGCACGCTGCTGGCCCTGGCCATGCTGGCAGGCTGCAGCCGTGATGAAGACGCGATCGGTCCGGCCCAGAAGGCCGGCAAGGTGCTGGACGATGCCGGCGTGCGGGTCTCGCGCCAGGTCGAGGGCGAACTGGCCAAGGCCGACCGCGCCGCCGCCGAAGCCCGCGACAAGATCAAGGACGCGACCAAGGACGCCAAGGGCGGCCTGGAACGCGCCACCGAGGAAGTGGGCAAGAAGGTGGAAGACGCGGGCGAAAAAATCCAGGACGCGGCGGATTAGCCAGGAATCCGTAGGGTGGGCGGCTTCGCCGCCCGCGCGTTCAACTAGTGCGCGCTACGAGTTGCAGGTCGACGGAACAAGCACGGTTTGAACGCGCGGGCGGGAGACGCGCCCACCCTACGAAAACCTGGTCAGGCGCTGACCCGCTGGTCCTGCACATCCCCATGCACGACCGACAAATTCACCTGCCCGTTGCGCCACGCGCGTTCGAGGTTCTGCTCGATGTCCTCGAGGCAGACCTGGGCCGGGTCGCCGAAGCCGCGCACGCAATAGGCGCGGTTGCGGCCATGCGCCTTGGCCAGGTACAGCGCCATGTCCACCAGGTTTACCGCGCGTTCCCAAGGCAACACCTCGCCGCCGCAGGCGAGCGGGAAGGGCGCGAAGCCGATCGAGACGTTCACCCTCAGCGTATGCCCTGCGTGCGCAATCGCCACCGCTGAAATGCCGCTCAGGATGCGCTGGGCGACTTCGTCCAGGCTCGAGCGCGGGACGGTCGGCAGGAAGGCCAGGAATTCTTCGCCGCCCCAGCGCACGATCATGTCGGTTTCGCGCAGGATCTCGCGCAGGCTGGCCGAGATGGCCGTCAGCACGGCGTCGCCGGCCGCGTGGCCATAGGTGTCGTTGATGTTCTTGAAGTGGTCGACGTCGAGCAGGAACAGGCCGCCGCACTGGTCGCTGCCTTCGCGCAGCTCCGGCTGCGGCGTGCTGCGCATGTAGTCCAGGAAGTGGCGGCGGTTGTACAGCCCGGTCAGCGGATCGCGCACGCTCTGCTGCTTGAGCTCCATGTTCTTCTCGTAGAGCTGGGCGTTGGCATGGCGCACCTTGCGGTACAGCAGGCCGACCACGACGGCCGTCAGCGCAAAGACGGCCGCCAGCAGCCACATGACCCGTTGCTGCAGTCGGTTGACTTCGTTTTCGCTGCGCAGCAGTTCGATCTGGCGCTGCTTTTTCTCGGTCTCGTATTTTTCCTGCAGGTCGAGCACCGCGCGCTGGCGCCGTTTCTCGAACAGCTCGTTGGAAATCTTGCGCTCGCGGTGATAGGCGCGCAGGGCGCCGGGCAGGTCGCCGACGCGTTCGAGGGCCTGGCCGTATTCGACCAGAACCAGTTGCAGCTCCGGCTGGTCGCCCAGGTTCTCGTAGGCCGTCATGCCGGCCTCGATATGGCGCTTGCCCTCGCCGAGGCGGCCCATGGCGAGGTAGGCCTGGCCCAGGTTCAGGCGGCCCGTTGCCTCCAGCCCGGTATTGTTCAGCGAGCGCGCGACGGCGACGGCCTGCTCGGCATAGGTGGCGGCGTTGCGGTAGTCGCGCAGCTTCAGGTAGCAATCGGACAGGTTCACCAGCGTGTAGGACGACAGCGACTCGGCGCCGATGCGGCGTTCGATCGCCAGGCTGTCGAGCAAGGCCTTCAGGCCGCGCGCGTACTGGCCGGTGGATACCGACAAACCGTATTCCGCATGCTTGAGCGTGGCCATGCGTCCCGGCGAATTCGTTTTCTTCGCCGCCTCCACCGCCTCGGCCAGGGCTTCGAAGCCCTTGCCGTATTCGCGCATTTGCTGGTACAGGTCGATCAGGGCATTGAGCGACATGACGATCTGAAACGGGTTGCCGTTCTGGCGCGCCATGGCGGCGGCGGCCTGCAGGCGCTCGAGCGCCTTCGGGAAGTTGCCTTCCTCGGCCCAGGAATCGCCCGACGAGATCGCGGCGCGCACCTTCAGTTCGGGGTCATTGGTGGTCAAGGCCAGCTTTTCCGCTTCCCAGACCAGGCGGTGCGATTCGGCCAGCTCGGAGCGGCGGAAGGCCATGTAGGCCTTGCGCAGCAAGCCCTTGGCCAGGGCGACACGGTTGTTGTGCTGGCGGCCCAGCGCCACCAGCTCGTCCGCCAGCGCGTTCGCTTCGTCCAGCTTGCCCACCTCGTCGTAGGCATTGGACAGCTGGTTCAGGAATTCGATGCGTTCAGACAGCGGCGCGGCGCGGCCCTCCAGCTCCATCCCCTGCAGCATCGGCAGGGCGCGCTGGCCCGCATATTTGTTGATTTCCCGGATTTCCGCCAGCCGCTGCGCGAGCGGCAGCGCGTCGGCCGCACCGGCGACCGTCGGCCCAACGCACAGCGCTGCGGCAAGCGCGATGTGTCGGGAGCGCACGAAGATGCGGGGCAGGCCAGTGAGCATGAGCTTGGGTCTCGGAATGCAGACAAAAAGTAATACATGGTATCCGAAACATTATATTCCTGTTGCAACAAGGAAATTGTATTTCTATTCAACTGTCACTAAAAAGACACATGGGCTTTGCCACGAGAACCCCACCCGGGCCGTCTATCCGTCTTGCCCCGGAAGCGCTCATCCTTGCTTTTCGACCTCCTGTCGCAAAACACTGGTAACCGGACCACTGCGTTCTTATAGTCAGGGCAAAACTTAATCAGGAGAATGGCATGCTCGAACTGCGCGGCGTCACCAAGCAATTTGGCAAGGAGCTCAAGGCGGTGGACGAGCTGTCGCTCACCCTCGGGCATGGCGTTATCGGCCTGATCGGCCACAATGGCGCGGGCAAGTCCACCCTGATGCAGATGATCGCCACCCTGAGCCGCCCCACGCGCGGCCAGATCCTGTTCGATGGTGTCGATATCGTCGCCAGGCCCGACGCAATGCGCCGCCGCCTGGGTTACCTGCCGCAGGATTTCGGCGTCTACCCGAACCTGAGCGCGCTCGAATTCATGCAGTATTTCGCCGCGCTCAAGGGCGTGCGCGACCCGGCCCGCATTCGGCGCCTGCTGGAACTGGTGAACTTGCACGACCAGGCCCACCGGCCGGCGGCCTCGTTCTCGGGCGGCATGAAGCGCCGCCTCGGAATCGCCCAGGCGCTGCTGAACGATCCGGACATCCTGGTGGTCGACGAGCCCACCGCCGGCCTGGACCCGGAAGAGCGGCTGCGTTTTCGCAACCTGCTGGCGGAGCTGGGCTACGGCAAGCTGGTGCTGCTGTCCACCCATATCGTGTCGGACGTCGAGAGCATCGCGACCGAGCTGGCCATCATGCGTTCCGGCCGGCTGGTGGCCCACGAAACGCCGGAAGCGATCTTGCAGCGCGCCCGCGGCCAGGTCTGGACGGCGAACGTCGCCGAACACGATTACGCGGCGCTGCGCGAGCGCGTGCACGTGTTGCAGGCCCAGCGCCAGGGCGAACGCATGGCGCTGCGCATCGCCCACCCCGAGCTGCCATGCCTGGGGGCGCGCGAGGCCGAGCCGAGCCTGGAAGAAGCGCTGATGGCGCAGCGTGATGCCCTGCAGGCGGAGGCGGCATGATGCGGCAACTCCCATGGCGCATGGTCGGCGCGCTGGCGGCGAACGAAGTGCGGCTGCGCATGCGCCGCTTGTCGACCCTGATGGCCGTACTGGCGGTCGCCGCCATCAGCTGGGCCATGATCGAAGACCCCGCCACCGGCAGGACCCTCCTGATCGTCGAGGACGCGCGGGTGCTGTACACCAGTTCCGCGCTGGCGCTGGGCAGCGCCACGCTGGCCGGGCTGCTGTTCTCGCTGGCCGGCTTTTACCTGGCGCGCGGGCGCACCGGCGAAGACCTGCGCAGCGGCATCGGCGCAGTCGTGGGATCCACGTCCGCCGGCAACCTGGTACTGGTGGCCAGCCGCTGGCTCGGGGCGGTCGGCGGCCTTTTGATCCTGCTCGGCGCCTTCATGCTGACCATCCTCGCGCTGCACCTGCTGCGCGGCGAAGGGCCCATCCAGCCGCTCGTCTACCTGCAAACCTATTGCGTGCTGCTGCTGCCGATGGTGCTGTTCGCGGCCAGTTGCGCGGTGCTGTGCGACAGCTGGGCGCCGCTGATGGGCAAGGGCGGCGACATCCTGTATTTCTTCGTCTGGATCGCAATGCTGTCGATGGGCGCAATGATCGAGGAAGCCGGCGCCTCGCCCGCGCTGGCCATCCTCGACTTTACCGGCATGGCCCAGGCCATGGAAGCCATGCGGCTCCACATGAGCCTTGAGAGCGTGGGCATCGGCGCCATGACCTTCAATGCCGCGCTGCCGCCGCATACCCTGCCGCAGTGGCTGTGGAGCGGATCCCAGGTGGCCGGGCGCCTGCTTGCCTGCCTGCTGGCGCTGGCGCCGCTGGTACCGGCGGTCCTGCTGTTCCACCGCTTTTCGCCGGACCGGGTCAAGGCCGGCAAGGCGCGCCAGCGCCGCTCGCCGCTCGCCGTGCTCAACGGCTGGCTGCGGCCGCTGGCCCGCTCCGTGCAGCCGCTGATGCGGCTGGCCGCGCGCGTCCCCGGCACACCGGGGCAGGTGCTGGCCGACCTTGGCCTCGTCTTGACCACCGCGCCGAGCGCCATCCTGGCGATTGCCGCGAGTATCGTGGGCGCCCTGGTGCTGCCGGCCGAAGTGCTGCCCGGATTGCTGGTCGGCGCCGTCGCCTGGTGGGGCATCCTGTGCAGCGAAAGCAGCACCCGCGACTTCAGTGCCGCTTGCGATGGCCTCACCGCCGCCGTTCCGGGCGGCGCCGGCCGGCGCTTCCTGCGCCAGTGGGCGGCGTCCGCCTTGCTCGGGGCCTTGTTCACCGGGACCGTCGCCCTGCGCTGGAGCGCCGACGAACCGGTGCGCGCATTGGCCGTCGTCGCCGGCGTGCTGGCGCTGTCCGGCTTTGCCGCCTTGCTGGGGGCCTTGAGCCGCACGCCGCGCCTGTTCCTCGGCCTGTTCCTGTTCGGGCTCTATGTCGCGATCAATGCCAAGGGGATGCCGATGATGGACGTGGTCGGCTTTCATGGGGCGGCCAACCTGCAGTCCGCAACCACCTTCCTCGTGGCTGGATTGCTGGCGCTGGCTGCGGGAAGGGCATGGAGTCGGCGCAGCCTGTAACCATCGAGAATACGCTTTGGACGAAGGCGAGCGCGGTGATCGAAAAAATCTGCACGCGCATCCATGACGAAGACAATGACGCGTAGCTGAATGTAGGGTGGTCGGGTCCTCCCGGCCGCGCGTTCAACTGCGGCATGCGCCGTGGCGACGCGTGGTCTGGTTGAACGCGCGGTCGGCAGAGCCGACCACCCTACGAAAATTCACCGGTCCACCGCTCCCTGCACCGCGATCTGCTGCAGCAAATACAGCCGCTGGTACAAGCCACCCTCGATGCGCATCAGGTCCTCGTGCGCGCCGGCTTCCGTGATGCGGCCGTGGTTCAGCACGATGATGCGGTCGGCCGCGCGGATCGTCGACAAGCGGTGCGCGATCGCGATGATGGTCACCTTGCCGCGCAATTCTTCCAGCGCTTCCTGCACGATCTGTTCGGTGGCGCTGTCGATGCGCGAGGTTGCTTCGTCCAGCAGCAGGATGCGCGGCTCGCCCGCCAGCGCGCGGGCTATCGCCACCAGCTGCTTCTGGCCCGAGGACAGCCTCGAGCCGCCTTCGCCGAGCTGGGTGTCGTAACCCTGTTCGAGCTGCGAGATGAAGCCGTGCGCATGCGCCGCACGCGCCGCCGCTTCGATCGCTTCTTCCGGCAGGCCGCGGCCCATGTCGATGTTCTCGCGCGCGGTGGCGGCCAGGATGAAGGGATCCTGCGGCACCAGGCCCACTTCGTTGCGGAAGCGCTCGTTGCCGATCGAGGCCAGCGGCAAGCCGCCGATATCGATGCTGCCCCGGTTCGGCGTGTAGTAGCGCAGCAGCAGCGAGAGCAGGGTGGACTTGCCGCTGCCGGTGTGGCCGACGATGCCGAAGAACGCGCCCTGCGGGATCTCCAGCGACAGGTCGTGCAGCACGGGCTGGCCGTCGATGTAGCCGAAGTTCAGGCCGCGCACGCGCACCGCCGGCGCCTTGGGGTCGAAGGCTGCATCGTTGCCGATCCGGCCCGTCGCGTGTTCGGCCGCGCCTGCTTCGTCCAGCAGCGCTTCCACGCGCGCGGTCGCGACCACCGCCTGCTGCAGGCCGCTGAACTGCATCGTGATCTGGATCAGCGGCTCGACCACGCGCGCGATATAGCTGATGAAGGCGTACAGCACGCCGACTTCGATGGCATTCATCTCGCGCCGGCCGAAACCGAAAATCACGATGGTGAGCAGCACCACGTTGAGCAGGTCGAGCGCGGGGCGCAGCAGGAAGGCGTTGGCCTTGAGTTCGGCCAGGCGCGCGGTGCGGTGGGCGCGGTTGGTGGCCAGGAAGCGCTCGCCGAAGCGCCCTTCGGCATTGCTGGCCTGGAGCACGCTCATGCCGCCGATCGATTCGGCCATCTGGCCATTGATGTCGCTGCGCAGGGCGCGCGCGCGGGTGACCGCCGGCGCCGACAGGCGCTGGTAGAGCCAGACGATGCCGACCACCGCCGGCACCAGCGCCAGCACCACCAGCATCAGGCGCCAGTCGAGCCAGGCCATCGCCACCAGGGTCCCGGTCAGCACGATGCTCGAATCGAGCATCACGAACAGCACCTGGATGTAGAGCGTCTTGACCGCCTCGGTATCGTTGGTCACGCGGCTGACCAGCTGGCCGGTGATGGCGCGGTCAAAGAAGCTCATGGGCAGGCGCAGCACGTGGCCATAGACCCATTCGCGCAGGCGCCGCACCGAGCGCATCGCCAGCCCCGACAGGCGGATCAGCTGCAGGTAGCGGATCCAGGACGAGGTCCAGCCGGTGAGCACCAGGCCGCCCAGCAGCAGCCAGATGCGCGGCCAGTCCAGGTTGCGCGTCAGGAGGTGGTCGTCGATCAGCATCTTGCCGAGCAGCGGTCCCACCACTTCGAGGGCGGCGGCCAACACCAGCCACAGCGTGGCCCAGTAGAGGTGGCGGCGGTCCGGGTATGCGGCGCGGCGCAGCAGGCGCGCGGCGTGCCGGGCCTGGACCTTCATGGCATCACTCTGCATCGATGCTGGCCTCCAGTTGTTGATAGCGCCACTGGCTGGCATACCAGCCGTCCAACAGCAGCAGTTCGTCGTGGGTGCCGGATTCCGTGATGCGGCCTTCGCGCAGCACCACGATGCGGTCGGCCGCGGCCACGCTCGACAGACGGTGGCTGGCGATGATGGCAGCGCGCTCCGGGCGCGCTGCGCGCAGTTCGGCCAGGTGCTCCAGGATGCGCGTCTCGGTGCCGGTGTCCACCGCCGACAGCGCGTCGTCGAGCAGCAGCAGCGCGCTGTCGGCCAGCAGCGCGCGCGCGATCGCCACGCGCTGGCGCTGGCCACCGGAGAGCGTGATGCCTTTTTCGCCTACCGGCGTGTCGTAACCCTGGGGGAAGCGCAGGATGTCGTCGTGGATCGAGGCCATGCGCGCGGCGTGTTCGATCTCCGCGCGCGAGGCGCCCGGGCGCGCCAGCGCGATGTTTTCCGCGATGGTGCTCGAGAACAGGAAGGACTCCTGCGGCACCCAGCTCAGGGCCGCGCGCAGCGCGCTCAATCGATATTCTTCCAGCCGGTGGCCGGCCCAGCTGACCGTGCCGTCTTGCGGCGTGGCCTGGCGCAGCAGCACGCGCAGCAGGGTCGATTTGCCGGCGCCGGTCGGGCCCACCAGCCCCAGGGTCTGGCCCGGCTCGATGGCCACCGAGACCCTGCTCAAGGCCGGGCGGTCCGCCTCGCCATAGGCGAAGCTGACGTCCTCGACGACCAGCGCGCCGCGCCCGACCTGGCTCAAGCTGCCCTTGTCGTCGACCGTCAGCGGCGCGTCCAGCAGCGGCTGCAGGCGGGCCAGGCCCGCGCGTCCGCGCTCGATCAGCGACAGCACCCAGCCGGCCGCGAACATCGGCCAGATCAGCTGGCCCAGGTACATCGAGAAGCTGGTCAACGCGCCGACGGTCAGCTCGTTGTTCCAGACCAGGTAGCCGCCCAGGCCCAGCGTCAGGCCCGTCGCTGCGCTCAAGGTCAGGCCGACGGCCGGCTCGTAGGCCGCTTCCCAGCGCTGCGCGGAGAGGCTGGCGTTGGCTGCATTGCCCGCCAGTTCGCTGAACTGGGCGGCGCTGCGTTCTTCCAGCCCGAGCGCGCGCAGGGTGCGCACGCCGGTGAGCGATTCCTGCACGTGGTCGTTCAGCGCCGAGAAGCGCTTGAGCGCATCGCCCTCGGCGGTGTGGATGTGCGAGGAGATGCGCCAGAAGGCCAGCGCCATCAGGGGGAAGGGCAGCAGGGCGATGCTGGCCAGGCGCCAGTCCACGCCGAGGGTCATGATCCCGAGGACCATCAAGAGGGTCAGGGTGCCGTCGAAGCCGGCCAGCATGGCTTCGCCGGCGGCCATTTCGATGGCGTCGATGTCGTTGGTGGCCAGCGCCATCAGGTCGCCGGTGCGCTGGCGCCCGAAGAAGGCCGGCCCTTGCGCGGCCAGGCGCGCGTACAGGCGGGTGCGCAGCTCGACGCCGAGGTTGTAGGCGGCCGAATACAGGCGGATGCGCCAGCCCACGCGCAGCACATAGATCGCCAGGCCGAGGCCGAGCAGCTGGGCCAGCCCCAGCAGTAGCGCATCCTGGTCGAGCCGGTGCGCGGCCAGGCCGTCGATCAGGGCGCCGACCTTACGCGGAATCAAGACCGTGCAGATGGCGACGCCGGCCAGCATGAAGGCCGACGAGACATAGGCATGCCAATGCCGGCGGACAAAGCCGCCGATCAGCCTTGCGAGACTCATGTACTTCCTTGGAGATGGTGTGCCCGAAAAACGACAAAGCGGGCCGAAGCCCGCTAGTGTAGACGCTTTGCCTGTCGGGCGCAGCGCCCGAGGCCGGAGCGTGGCGCCGTTTACTTCCTGCGCTTGGACGACGAGCCTTGAGCGACCTTCACCCGCACATTGGCTTCTTCGGCAGGCAGTGGGGCCGCAGCGGGATGCGGTGCGACGCCGGCCTGCGGCTCGCCCTGGCCGGCGGCCATGACGATCTCGGTCTGTTCGGCGACCGGCGCCGGTTCGGCGTCGATGGCCAGCCGCTCGGCCACCTGCTCCTGTTGCGCCACGACGACCGGCTCGGCCGATGCGTTGTGGACCGGCGCGGCTGGCGCTGCCGGCGCCTTCCCGCCCAGGGCAAACGGCTGGACGCTGCCGGCAATGCTCATCAGTTCACGGCTGTAGTCGAACAGGCTGTGCATCTGTTCTTCGGCGGCGCCGCCAAGGGTCAGGACGTCGCGCGGATCGCGCGAAGCGACCAGGGCCTGCGCCGCGCGGGTCGAGCGCTCGAGCGAGGCGCGCGAGGCGGCCAGGTTCAGGGCGAGGACGCGGCTGGCGCTGTCGAAGGCCTGCCTGGTGAACGACTGGAAGAAATCGACCTGAGTTTCGAACTGGGTCCGCAGCTGGGCCGGAATCTGGACGGGAAGCTGGGACGCCGGCTGGCCTGCGAACGGCGCCGAAAACGGGGTCTTGCCTGCTGCTGCTGCGAAAAATTGTTCTGCAAGTGAAGTCATATGATTTCCTTTAGTCATTTATGGCGCGCTGCAATATCGGCTAGTGTAGCCATGATTGCACGAGCTTGCAAAGGTATATTGCTATATTCTTGAGCAGAAATATTGCGGTGCAGCATTACCAATGCAGGCTGCATGCGTGACGGTTCCAGTCCGGCAAGCTCGAAGCGGCCATTCGTCGCTACAATCAGCAAAACACAACGGAGCGCACGCATGGATCTCGTGATTCGCAACGCCACCCTGCCGGACGGCAGCCGCGGCATCGACATCGGCATCAAGGATGGCCTGGTGGCCGCCGTGGAAGCGCGGCTCGCCGCGCAGGGCGCACGCGAGATCGACGCCGGGGGCGACCTGGTCACTCCGCCTTTCGTGGACCCGCACTTCCACATGGATTCGGTGCTCAGCCATGGCCTGCCGCGCGTGAACCGCAGCGGCACCCTGCTGGAGGGCATCCAGTTATGGGGCGAACTCAAGCCGCTGCTGGCGCAGGAGGCGCTGATCGAGCGCGCCTTGCAGTATTGCGACTGGGCGGTGGCGCGCGGCCTGCTGGCGATCCGCAGCCACGTCGATATCTGCGACAACCGCCTGCTTGCCGTCGAGGCGCTGCTGGAAGTCAAACGGCGCGTGGCGCCTTATCTCGACCTGCAACTGGTTGCGTTTCCGCAGGACGGCATCCTGCGCAGTCCTGGCGCCTTCGACAACCTCAAGCGCGCCATCGCGATGGGCGTGGACGTGGTGGGCGGGATCCCGCATTTCGAACGCACGATGGCGCAGGGCGCCGAATCGGTGCGCCTGCTGTGCGAGTTCGCGGCCGAACAAGGCCTGCGGGTGGACATGCATTGCGACGAGACCGACGACCCGATGTCGCGCCACATCGAGACCCTGGCCTACGAGACCCAGCGCCTCGGCCTGCAGGGGCGGGTGGCCGGCTCGCACCTGACCTCGATGCATTCGATGGACAACTACTATGTGAGCAAGCTGCTGCCCCTGATCGCCGAAAGCGGCGTGGCGGCGATTGCCAACCCCCTGATCAACATCACGCTGCAGGGCCGCCACGACAGCTATCCGAAGCGGCGCGGCATGACCCGCGTGCCGGAGCTGCTGGCCGCCGGCGTGGACGTCGCCTTCGGCCACGACTGCGTGCTCGACCCGTGGTACGGCATGGGCTCGGGCGACATGCTGGAGGTGGCGCACATGGGACTGCACGTGGCCCAGATGACGGGCAGCGAGGCGATGCACCAGTGCTTCCTGGCGGTGACCGAGACGCCGGCGCGCATCCTCGGTTTGCAGGGATATGGTCTGGTGCCGGGCTGCCGGGCCGACCTGGTGCTGCTCGATGCCGGGTCGACCGTGGAGGCGATCCGCCTGCGCGCGGCGCGCCGGCTGGTGATCCGGCGCGGGGCCGTCATCGCCGAGGCGCCGTCCGCGCGCGCGACCCTGCACCTGCCCGGGCGGCCCGAGGCCACCGGTTTCCGGCATGTGCCTCAGGGTGCGCACGATACGTGAAGAGACTGGCAATCCCGGCTAAAATAGGCCGCTTTCAAGTTTCGGCAATGTATCCCAAGGCTCCGTGAAAGACATTCAGATCCGCCCGGCCGGCGACCAAGACTTCGACGCGATATGGAGCATCTTCAGTGCCCATGTCGCCGCCGGCGAAACCTACCCGTTCACCACCGCGACCTCGCGCGAGGCGGGCCATGCCTACTGGCTCGGCCCCGACGTGACCAGCTTCGTCGCGACCTCGAACAACTCGCGGGTGCTCGGCATGTACCGCCTCATCCCGAACCAGGTCGGGCGCGGCCACCACGTGGCCAACGCCTCCTACATGGTCAGCCCGTCGGCGCAGGGCGCCGGCGTCGGCCGCATGCTGGGTGAGCACAGCCTCGACGAAGCGCGTCGCCAGGGTTACCTGGCCATGCAGTTCAACTATGTGGTGAGCACCAATACCGCGGCCGTGCGGCTCTGGAAAAAACTCGGCTTCTCGATCGTCGGCACCCTGCCCAAGGCCTACCGCCACAAGGCGCTGGGCTATGTGGACGCCTACGTGATGTACCAGCTGCTGCAGGACCCGGACCACTGGCCGACGGCGGACGCATGATGGCCGAATCCTCCAGCGGCCGCGCCGACATCCTGCGCACCGCGCGCCTGCGCCTTCGCCTGGCCGACCCGGGCGATTGCGCCTTCTACCTCGAACTCGTGAACGACCCCGCCTTCATCGCCCACATCGGCGACCGCGGGCTGCGCACGCTGGAGGCCGCGGCGCGCGCCATCGAAGAAGGACCGGTGGCGATGCAAAGCGCGCGCGGCCATTCGCTGTACGTGGTGGAGCTGTTTGATTGCGGCACGCCGATCGGGCTGTCGGGCCTGGTCAAGCGCGATGCGCTGCAGGACGTGGACATCGGCTACGCCTTCCTGGCGCGCCACCGCGGGCAAGGCTATGCCTTCGAGGCCGCGCAGGCCGTCGCCGGCCATGCGCGCACGCTGGGCCTGACACGCCTGGCGGCGATCACCGACCCCGACAACGCGGCCTCGATCGGACTGCTGCGCAAGCTGGGCATGCGCTTCGAGCGCTTCGCGGAGCTGGTGCCCGGCCAGTCCGGGGTCAATGTTTACATGATGGACCTGGCGCCCTAGGAAAAGGGAAACGGAACGCGGTCGGATACGGGCTGGTGTTACGATGGTCTTGTTACATCGTCCATATGCCATTCACCCGAAAACCATCGATGCCGACCACCGAGCCGAGTCCAGACGCGCCTTTTTTCATTGTCCTCAATGCCGGATCGGGTCATTCCGAAACCGAGTTGCGCCGCTCGACCATCGAAACCGTGCTGGCCGCCGCCGGCCGCAGCTGCCATCTCGAGCTGGTCGACGATCCGGCGGAGCTGCAGGCCATCGCGCGCAGCATGGCGGCGCGCGCCATTGCCGCCGGCGGCATCCTGGTGGCGGCCGGCGGCGACGGCACCATCAACACGGTGGCCCACGAAGCCGTGCTGGCAGGCTGCACCTTCGGCGTGCTCCCGCAGGGCACCTTCAATTATTTCGGCCGCACCCACGGCATTCCCGAAGACCTGGGCGAAGCCGTGTATGCGCTGCTGCGCGCCCACGTGCGGCCGGTGCAGGTGGGCGTGGTCAACAACAAGGTCTTCCTGGTCAACGCCAGCGTCGGGCTGTACCCGAAGCTGCTCGAAGAGCGCGAAATCGACAAGGCGCAGTACGGGCGCAGCCGGCTGGTGGCCTTTTTCTCGGCGGTCAAGATCATGCTGCGCCCCGCGCGCCACCTGCGCATCACGCTCGAACTCGACGGCAAGGAGCGGCGCCTGCGCACCACGACGCTGTTCATCGGGAACAACCGGCTGCAGCTCGAGCAGGTCGGCATGGATGGCCTCACCGAGGCGGTCGAAGAAGGGCAGCTGGCGGCCATCGCCCCGCGGCCGATGGGCAGGCTGGGCCTGATCGGCTTGCTGGTGCGCGGCGCGCTGGGCCGGCTGGGCGACGCCGACGTCGAAGCCTTCGCCTTCAAGCGCCTGACGGTGCGCACGCCGGCCGTGTATGGCCGCAAGCGCATGAAGGTGGCGGCCGACGGCGAGGTCGAGCCGATGGCCATGCCGCTGGAGTTCCGCGTGCTGGAAGGGCGGCTTTACCTGATGGTGCAGGGGGCCTCGCGCAAGGAACCGCGCTCGGCGCCGGATGTAGGGTTCGAAACCGCGTGAGGTAGCCGGTCGTCCGTAGGGTGGGCGGGTTTCCCGCCCACCCTACGAGCAGGCGACGACGCTTGCGTGATCGGCCAGGTTCAATTAGCCGCGTCCAGCTCGAGGATCACGCTCGCCTTGGCCGGCAAGCGCAATTCGCTACGCAAATCGAAGCGCTTCCCGCTCAACACATCCACGCCGCCCGCCACGCCGGCCAGCATTTCGCGGAAGCGCGCGGCATCGAGCACCATCTCCTTCGCATTGGCGTTGAAAGCCACCAGCACCTTCTTCTCGCCGTCGTAGCGGAAATACACATAGGTGTTGGCCTGCGGCCCGAAGTGCATCAGCTTGCCGTGGTGGATGACCGGCTGGCCCTTTCGCCAGTTGGCCAGCCTGCGCACCAGGTCCTGCGCCGCCTTCTGCTGCGCGCCCAGGCCCTTGCCGGCGAAGGCATCGACCTTGTCGCCGGCCCAGCCGCCGGGGAAGTCGCTGCGGTAGCTGACGTCGTTGCGCTCTTTGGTGGCGCTGGTCATCAGGATCTCGTCGCCGACGTAGAACTGGGGGATGCGCGGCAGCGTCATCAGCATCACCAGGGCCATGCGGTAGCGCTCGAAGTCTTCGCCGACCACGCTCCAGATGCGCGACATGTCGTGGTTGTCCGCAAACAGTACCAGGTTGCCCGGCTCCGGGTACAGGTAATCCAGCGATAGCGTCTCGTACACGTCGCCGAAGACGTTGCGGCCCTCCTTGTCGGCCAGCGCGGTGCGCAGGCTTTCCGCCACCGGGAAGTCCATCAGGCTCGGGGTCGAGGCGCGGTAGCCGTCGAAGTTGTGCTTGCCGCGCTGCCAGCGCGCCACCACCGGCACCAGCTTGCTCCATTCCTCGCCCACCATGTTCAGCTTCGGGTATTCGGCCATGATGCGGCGCGTGTACTCGGACAGGAAGGCGCCGTCCGAATAGCCGAAGGTGTCGATGCGCAGGCCCGACAGGCCCGCGTACTCGATCCACCAGATGTTGTTCTGGATGAGGTAATTCGCCACCAGCGGGTTGGACTGGTTCAGGTCGGGCATGCTCTCGACGAACCAGCCGCGCGTGAAGTTGTCTGCGTCTTCCTTCGATGCATACGGATCCTGCACGGCGGTGCGGTGGTGCTGGGTCGGCACGAACTTGCCGTAGTTGACCCAGTCCGGCGCCGGCAGGTCCTTCATCCACCAGTGCGACTTGCCGATGTGCGAGAGCACCACGTCCTGGATCAGGCCGATGCCGCGGCGCCTGGCCTCTTGCCCCAGGCGGCGGAAATCGGCATTGCTGCCGTAGCGCGGGTCGATGCGGTAATGGTCGGTCGCGGCATAGCCATGGTACGAGTAGGCCGGCATGTCGTTCTCGACCAGGGGCGTGGGCCACAGCTGGGTGAAGCCCATGTCCTTGACGTAGTCGAGGCGGTCGATGATGCCCTGGATGTCGCCGCCGTGGCGTCCGGAGCCGTTGGCGCGGTTGGCCTTTTCCAGCGTGTCCGGGGTGCTGTCGTTGGTCGTGTCGCCATTGGCGAAACGGTCGGGCATCACCTGGTAGATCGCATCGCTGCTGTTGAAACCCACGCGCCGGCTCGACCCCTGTTCGCGCGCGAGCAGCTGGTAGGGATAGCTGGCCTGGCGATTGGCGCCCTTGAACAGGATCTCGAACTTGCCCGGCTTTGCGTCCTCTTCGACCATCAGGTCGATGAACAGGTAGTTCTTGCTGGGCACCCGGGTGACGCTGGCGATGCGCACGCCGGGATAGGAGAGCGAGGGTTCCAGCTCGGCGATGCGCTCGCCATGCACCATCAGCTGCAGGCCCTTGTGCTGCATGCCGGCCCACCAGAAGGGCGGCTCCATGTGGGCGATGGCGGGGGACTGGGCAAAGGCGGGAGCAAGTGCGGCGCTGCCGAGGAGGATGCTGGCGAAGAGCTGTCTCATGGGATCTGGGGCGTCCACGGTTCGCGTCGCCCCGGCGCGTAGTCAGACTACACGTATGTGCCAAGCTTGAAGCCGTGTGAACTGCCGCGCGTAGTTATATTGCGTAAAGAATACTACAGAAGGGACAGACGAGACAAACCACGGATGCCCGTTTATCTAGTCAAAGTACACCTTTCTATAAGGTAATCTTCATTTCCACATCGAATTATCAGCTCCGCTTCTAACGCGATGCACTAGCATGGTGCGACCGCCTCCGAAATGGCATTGCTGAGGTGCATTTGTAGTCCGACTACAATGCCTTGGCCCGAGCTCTGTAGCCCAAATACAACGCAAAACACCTGGTTTCACGCCTGCTTTTGTAAAATCATGCCATTATCGTAGTTACAAGCAACTCTCGTTGACAGTGCATCTAGTTTTAGTACAAAATTCTCGGCAGAACGTCTAAATCGTTGGCTTGGGGCTGCTGTGCTGCCTGTTGCGCTGTAGTTTCGAGAAAATAAAATCTGTCTTTTTGAGGGGACACATGAACATCTTCGCAACCAAGCGCGTCGCTCCGGCCCGCCTTGCATTTCAACTGAGCCCGGTCGCCGCAGGCTGCGCCGTATTCCTGTCCGTGTTCGCGGGCAGCGCCTATGCGCAAGCGACCGCGCAGGACAACACCACCACCACGACCAGCGCCACCTCGAGCGTCGCGACCGCACCGGCTTCGGCCGAGCAGGCCGCCGCCGCCGCCGAGCCGACGCCGCCGGGCTCGACTGCCCAGCCTGGCGTCGCGACGGTCCAGGTCACCGGTATCCGCCGCGGTATCGAAGCTGCGATCTCGATCAAGAAGAATTCCAGCTCGATCGTCGAAGCCATTTCGGCCGAAGACATCGGCAAGCTGCCTGACCAGAGCGTGGCCGAGTCGATCTCGCGCCTGCCTGGCGTGTCGGCCCAGCGTAGCCGCGGCTCGGGCAGGGCAGCGGACATCTCGGTGCGCGGCCTGTCGCCAAGCTTCAACGGCACCCTGCTCAACGGCCGCGAAATGGCCTCGACCGGCAACGCCCGCTCGCCTGAATTCGACCTGTTCCCGGCCGAGCTGATGGGTTCCATCGTCATCTACAAAACCCCGGACGCGAGCGTCATCGGCCAGGGCCTGGCTTCGACCATCGACCTGCGCACCGTGCAGCCGCTCGATTTCAGCAAGCGCACCGTCGCCGTCAGCTACAAGAAGACCCGCCTCGGCGTGAAGCACCCTGACGGCCTGCCGGAAGGCGACGGCAAGCGCGCGACCCTGTCGTACGTCGACCAGTTCGCCGACCGCACCATCGGCGTGGCAGTCGGCTTTACCCGCTACGAAGAAACCGGCGGCGGCCAGACCACCTTCAATTCCTGGGGCACCGCGGACATGGCGTACAACGGCGCCACCGTGAAGACTCCGGGCGGCTTCGGCTACGACACCGTGGTCGACTCGCACGAACGTGATGGCGCTTTTGCGTCGCTCCAGTTCCGTCCTAACAAGAACTTCAAGTCGACCGTCGACCTGTTCTACTCGGCAGGCGAGACCGGCCAGAAGAAGACCGGCTTCGAAGGCGGCGTGGCCTACAACGCCGGCGGCGCCTACGAGCTGCCGCACGTGCTCAGCGCAGCCACCGTGACCAACGGCGTCGCCACCACCGGCACCATCAGCAACTGGAAAGGCGTGGTGCGTAACCACTACGAAGGCGCCAAGGACGATCTGAAGACCATCGGCTGGAACAGCGAACTGAAGATCGCCGACTGGACCACCGCCGCCGACCTGACCTGGTCGAAAGCGACCAAGCTGAGCTCGCGCTACGAAACCACTGCCGGTATCGCCGGCCGTGCCCAGGACACCCTGAAGTACGCCAATTTCAACGGCTCGAACGTTACCCAGGTGCAGTACACCCCGGGCTCGAACTACGCCGACCGCGGCGTTGCGCGCCTGACCGACGTGATGGGCTGGTCCGGCGGCGAAGCCTCGCCACAGGCCGGTTACCTGGCCCAGCCTTACATCGAGGACGAAGTCAAGGCGATCCGCCTGACCGCCAAGAAGGCCGTCGAATGGGGCCCACTGGTGGGCACCAGCTACGGCTTCAACCATACCTCGCGCGACAAGGCGCGTACCGGTCCTGAAGGTCGCCTGGTGATCAAGGGCGGCAGCGGTCCTTACGCGGCCACCGCCGTGCCGGGCAGCGACATCGCCCAGGCAGGCAATTCGGGCTTCAACGTGGTGTCGTGGGATCCGCGCGGTTCGCTCGGCAGCGTGTACGAACTGGCGCCGAAGGTCGACGCCGACATCTACAACAAGTACTGGGACGTGAGCGAGCGCATCAACACCGCCTATGTCATGGGCGACCTGGAAGGTGAACTGTTCGGTCTGAACTACCGCGGCAACGCCGGCCTGCAGGCGATCCACACCAACCAGACCGGCGGCGGTTTCGTCATCGACAAGGCGCGTTGCACCGGCAATACCGCCCAGACCTGCCCGGCGCAGCGCGTGAGCGAAGGCGACAGCTACTGGGATGTCCTGCCGAGCATGAACCTGTCGTTCGACCTGAAGAACGAGCAGAAGGTACGCCTGGGCATGGCCAAGGTGGTCTCGCGCGCCAACCTGGACGACCTGCGCGCCGGCGGCAACTTCGGCCTGGCGACCCAGGGCGTGTCGATCCTGACCGGCGGCGCCGGCAACCCGCAGCTCAAGCCGTTCCGCGCCAAGGCCTTCGACCTGTCGTACGAGAAGTACTTCGGCAACAAGGGCTACATCAGCGCTGCTTACTTCTACAAGAAGCTCGACAGCTACATCATCCGCGTGCCGCGCGCCTTCGACTTCGGCCCGTTCGTCACCCCGACGACCGCGCTGCCGCTGACCGGCCCGTACAAGGGTTCGACCGTGGGCCTGCTGAACCAGCCGATCAACGGCGATGGCGGCAACCTGAAGGGCTTCGAAGTGGCCGTGAACGTGCCGTTCTCGATGCTGACCGAGTACCTGGACGGCTTCGGCGTGATGGTCAACCACTCGGACACCAAGAGCAACGTCAACCTGCCGGAAACGGGCTTTGCCAACGTGAACGGCGACATGACCAGCATCCCGCTGCCGGGCCTGTCGCGCAAGGTCACCAACCTGCGCCTGTACTACGAGAAGAATGGCTTCCAGATCGCTGCCGCGGCGCGCAAGCGTTCGAGCTTCCTGGGCCAGGTGTCGGACTTCCAGGACAACGCGCAGCTGACCTTCATCAAGGGTGAGACCATCGTCGACCTGCAGGCATCGTACGAGATCCAGCGCGGCTGGCTCAAGGGCGTGAGCCTGTACGCCCAGGCGCAGAACTGGAATAACGCACCGTTCCTGGAGTACACCACCGACGAAGAAAACCCGTCGAACCGCCGCGCCTACGGCCGTACCTACCACTTCGGCGCCAGCTACAAGTTCTAAGCTTGATCTGAGCTGACTGCGGTAAAGTAACGACCCCTGCCGGGCACCCGCCTGCCAGGGGTCGTTTTTTGTATTGCATCCGGACGAACAACATGCACAACGAACCAATCAAAGACATCGTCATCGTCGGCGGCGGCACCGCCGGCTGGATGACCGCCGCGGCGCTGTCGACCATGCTCAACGGCCGCTACAACATCCGCCTCGTCGAATCCGACGAAATCGGCATCGTCGGCGTCGGCGAAGCGACCATCCCGATGATCCAGCGCTTCAACCGCGTGCTCGGCATCGACGAGCACGAATTCATGCGCGAGACCCAGGGCAGCTTCAAGCTCGGGGTCGAATTCGTCAACTGGGGCAAGCTGGGCGAGCGCTACATGCACGGCTTCGGGCGCCTGGGCCAGGACCTGGCCACGGTGCCCTTCGACCAGTACTGGCAGAAGATGCGCCGCGCGGGCAAGGCCGCGCCGCTCGAGGAATACTCGATCTCGCGCATGGCCGCCAAGGCCAACAAGTTCATGCCGGCCCGGCACGACGTGCCGAACTCGCCGCTGCGCGATATCGCCTACGCCTACCACTTCGACGCCAGCCTGTACGCGCGCTACCTGCGCAAGCTGGCCGAGTCGCGCGGCGTCATCCGCATCGAGGGCAAGATCACCCGCGCCACCCAGCGCGAAGGCGATGGCCACATCGACGCCGTGGTGCTGGAGAGCGGCGAGCGGGTCGAGGGCGAGCTGTTCATCGACTGCTCGGGCTTCCGCGGCCTGCTCATCGAGCAGACCCTGCAGACCGGCTACGAAGACTGGAGCGGCTGGCTGCCGAGCGACCGCGCCCTGGCCGTGCCCTGCGAATCCGTGGCCGCCATGACGCCCTACACCCGCGCGACGGCGCACCAGTCGGGCTGGCAGTGGCGCATCCCGCTGCAGCACCGCACCGGCAATGGCCACGTCTACTGCAGCCGCTTCATCAGCGACGACGAAGCCGCCGGCACGCTGCTGGCGAACCTGGACGGCAAGGCGCTGGCCGAGCCGCGCCTGATCAAGTTCCAGACCGGCATGCGCAAGCAGGCGTGGAACCGCAACGTGGTCGCCGTCGGCCTGGCCGGCGGTTTCCTGGAGCCGATCGAATCGACCAGCATCCACCTGATCCAGTCGGCGATCCAGCGCCTGATCGACTTCTTCCCGGACCGCCGCTTCAGCAGCGTGGACCGCGACGAATTCAACCGCCAGTCGCGCTTCGAATACGAGCGCGTGCGCGATTTCATCATCCTGCACTACAAGCTGAACCAGCGGACCGACTCAAGCTACTGGACGGAATGCGCCCACATGGCCATTCCCGAGACCCTGCAGCGCAAGATGGACATGTACCGTTCGCACGGGCGCGTGGTCCGGGTCGACAGCGAATTGTTCTCGGAAGTCGGCTGGATCCAGGTGCTGGAAGGGCAGAACATGCCGATCGACGGCTACCATCCGCTGGCCGACACCCAGTCGGAAGCGGACATCGCCGATTACCTGGAAAGCGTGCGCAGCGTGATCGCCCAGTGCGTGAAGGTGATGCCGACGCACAACGAGTACATCGCCAAAATGTGCCCGGCCAAAAAGATGTAGCGTTTACCTGTATCATTCGCGGCCCCGTGCGCAAAGCTGCATGGGGCCGTTTTTCATGGGACGGGCGGGTTTCCCCGCCGCCCCACACCCCGCCGTTCCAAATTGTGCCCGCCCTCTTTGTGCAAGAGAGTAAACTGGCGGTTTAGTTCCGTTTTTGAAAGTTTTCTATGTCAGACACCCCCCTCCCGTCGTTTTCCGACCTCGAACTGTCGGCGCCCGTCCTCAAGGCGCTGAAGGACGTCGGCTACGAAACGCCGTCGCCGATCCAGGCTGCAACCATCCCGCTGCTGCTGGCCAACCGTGACGTGCTCGGGCAGGCCCAGACCGGCACCGGCAAGACCGCGGCCTTCGCGCTGCCGATCCTGTCGAACATCGACATCAAGCAAATGACGCCCCAGGCGCTGGTGCTGGCGCCGACGCGCGAGCTGGCGATCCAGGTGGCCGAGGCCTTCCAGACCTACGCTGCCCACATCAAGGGCTTCCACGTGCTGCCGATCTACGGCGGCCAGAGCTACGGCCCGCAGCTGCAGGCGCTGCGCCGCGGCGTGCACGTCATCGTCGGCACCCCGGGCCGCGTGATCGATCACCTCGAAAAAGGCTCGCTCGACCTCTCCAAGCTCAAGACGCTGGTGCTGGACGAAGCCGACGAAATGCTGCGCATGGGCTTCATCGACGACGTCGAGCAGATCCTGAAAAAGACCCCGGCCGAGCGCCAGACCACGCTGTTCTCGGCCACCATGCCGCCGGCGATCAAGCGCATCGCCAAGACCTACCTGCGCGACCCGCAAGAAGTGACCGTCGCGGCCAAGACCGGCACCGCCGAGAACATCACCCAGCGCTACTGGCTGGTGTCGGGCATGCAGAAGCTGGAAGCGCTGACCCGCATCCTCGAAGCCGAGCCGTTCGACGGCATGATCATCTTCGCCCGCACCAAGCTCGGTACCGAAGAACTGGCGACCAAGCTGCAGGCGCGCGGTTTCGCCGCCGTCGCCATCAACGGCGACATGGCCCAGCAGGCACGCGAGCGCACCATCGAGCAGCTCAAGAACGGCAAGATCGACATCCTGGTGGCGACCGACGTCGCCGCGCGCGGCCTCGACGTCGAGCGCATCAGCCACGTGATCAACTACGACGTGCCGTCGGACCCGGAAAGCTATACCCACCGCATCGGCCGTACCGGCCGTGCGGGCCGCAGCGGCGACGCCATCCTGTTCATCACCCCACGCGAGCGCAGCCTGCTCAAGGCCATCGAGCGCGCCACGCGCCAGCCGGTGTCGCAACTGACGCTGCCGACCGTGAAAGCCGTGAACGACGTGCGCATCGCCAAGTTCAAGGACCAGATCACCGAAGTGCTGGCCGCCGGCGGCCTGGAGCAGTTCCGTTCGCTGATCGAGGAATACGAGCGCGAGCAGAACGTGCCGGCCGTCGACATCGCCGCCGCGCTGGCCAAGCTGGGCCGCGGCGACGTGCCGCTGCTGATCGAGCGTCCGGACCGCGAGCCGCGTGCCGAATTCGCGCCGCGCGAAGCCTCCGGCACCTGGGAAGACCGTCCTGCACGTGCACCGCGCGAAGCACGCGAAGCGCGTGAACCGTCGTTCAAGAAAGAGCGCGTGGCGCGCGAGTCCGAGCCGGGCATGGCCACCTTCCGCATCGAAGTCGGCCACCAGCACGGCGTCAAGCCGGGCAACATCGTCGGCGCGATCGCCAACGAAGCCAACATCCCGTCGAAGTACATCGGCCGCATCGAGATCTACGACGACTTCAGCACGCTCGACCTGCCGGACGACATGCCGCCGGATCTGGTCAGCCACCTGAAGACCGTGTGGGTGGCGGGGCAGCAGCTGAACATCACGCGCGATGGTGAAACGCCGTCGGCCCCGTCGGAAAAGAAGAAGTCGTTTACGAAGGCGGGCACGAAAAAGCCGCATCGCAAAGGGTAAAGTACGTCGTAGGGTGGGCGGCTTTGCCGCCCGCGCGTTCAAACCACGGATGCATTGATATACCGCGTTCATTCGACCGAATGTTGAACGCGCGGGGGCACGTCAGGCCACTGGCCTGACGTGCCCTGCCCACCCTACATGCGCTCAGCCGCAAACATCCACAGCAGCGCCTCGCGCAACTCCCCCGACCAGAACTTCTCGTTGTGCTCCGCCCCCGGCACGATCTTCAACACCGTGTTGGTCGCCGGATGCCCGGTCTTGTGCACCACCTCGGCCATGCGCTTGACGTCCGCCACCATCTCCGGACCTTCCTTCTCGCCCATCAGCATGAATACCCGCGCGTCTTTCGGCACCGGCTTGGCTGCCACGAAGCCGAACGAGGGTTGCGCCGTCCAGTAAGCAGGCGAGAACACGCCGGCCTTGCTGAACACGTCCGGATACTGCGCCAGCGCGTAGTGCGAGGCCAGGCCGCCCATCGAGCTGCCCATGATGGCGGTGTGCTGGCGGCCGGGCAAGGTGCGGTAGCGCTGGTCGACCAGGGGCTTCAGGGTCTTGACGATGAAGTCCGTGTATTCGCGGCCCTCGGCGGCGCCGAAGCGTTCGCTGTTCCAGGCGTTGAGCTCTGTCATGCGCTTCTCGCCGCCGTTGTCGATGCCGACCACGATCAGTTCCAGTTTGCCTTCCTTGGCCAGCGCGTCAAGGGTCTCGTCCACCTTCCATTCGCCCGCATAGGCGGTGGCGGTGTCGAACAGATTCTGGCCGTCGTGCATGTACAGTACCGGGTAGCGCTTGTTTGAGGCGGCATAGCCGGGCGGCAGGTAGAGCCGCACCAGGCGCTTGCGCTTCAGGCCCGCCATTTCCAGCGGTTCGCCCAGCAGGCTTACACCCGGCAGGGCGGTCGAGGCCTTGGGCGCCTCGACCTTGTCGGCGGCGGCAGCCGGCAGGCACAGGCCAGCTGCGAACAAGAGCGGAAGGGCAGGGCGGAAAAGCAAGCGCATAAGGGAGTCTCCTGAGGTGAATTCTTCTGTTGTTTGACTACAGAAACGGGCTATTTTAGCCTCGGTGTTGTGGCGATTCTACTATGAGAGCTCTTCGATTGACACCCATAAATCCCCATGTTATTTTGCTACAGCTTTGAGTAGGCTGTACCACTTCAGCCTGCCGACATCACACGAGAGCCCGGCATCCTTTCGGGCCAGATTGGGGACACACATGGATATGCACACCGGCGTGATCAAGCCGCGCCTGTCGTTCTGGCAGCTCTGGAACATGAGCTTCGGCTTCTTCGGCATCCAGTTCGGCTTCGCGCTGCAGAACGCCAACACCAGCCGCATCTTCTCGACGCTCGGCGCCGACCCCGACAACCTGCCCCTGTTCTGGCTCGCCGCGCCCGTCACGGGCCTGCTGGTACAGCCCATCATCGGCTACCTGAGCGACAACACCTGGCACCCGAAATGGGGCCGCCGCCGTCCGTTCTTCTTCATCGGCGCCGTGCTGGCCGCGATCGCGCTGTTCCTGATGCCTAATTCCTCGGTGCTGTGGATGGCCGTAGCCGTGCTGTGGCTGATGGACGCCGCCATCAATGTGTCGATGGAGCCGTTCCGCGCCTTCGTCGGCGACAAGCTCGATGTCTCGCAGCAGACCGCCGGCTACGCGATGCAGACCTTCTTCATCGGCTGCGGCGCGGTGATCGCTTCGCTCCTGCCGACCTTCTTCGAATCGATGGGGGTGTCCAACGAAGCGGTGGGCGGCCTGATTCCGGACACCGTGCGCTATTCCTTCTATGCCGGCGGCGCCATCTTCTTCCTGGCCGTGCTCTGGACCGTGCTCACCGCCGACGAGCTGCCGCCGCCAGACCTGGCGGCCTTCGACAAGCAGCGCAAGCACGCCCGCAGCATCAAGGTCGCGCTGGCAGAGATCATCGGCGGCTTCGCCAAGATGCCCAAGACCATGGTGCAGCTGGCCTTCGTGCAGTTCTTCACCTGGATCGCGCTGTTCGCGATGTGGATCTACACCGGCTCGGCCATCGCCGATAACGTCTTCGGCACCACCGACGCGCAGTCGTCCGCCTTCCAGTCGGCCGGCAGCTGGGTCGGCATCATGTTCGCGGTCTACAGCGGCGTCTCGGCGCTGGCCGCCTTCATCCTGCCGATTTTCGCGCGCGCCACCAGCCGCAAGACCGTGCACGCGACCTGCCTGGCCATCGGCGGCCTGAGCCTGGCCAGCATCTATTTCATCACCGACAAGCAGACCCTGATGCTGCCGATGATCGGCGTCGGCCTGGCTTGGGCCTCGATCCTGACCATGCCCTACGCGATCCTGGCGGGCTCGCTGCCGGCCAAGCGCATGGGCTATTTCATGGGCCTGTTTAACTTCTTCGTCGTGATCCCGCAGATCTGCAGCGGCCTGCTGCTGGGCGGCGTGACCAAGCATTTCTTCGGCGGCCACACGGTGCAGACCCTGGTGCTGGGCGGCGCCTGCATGCTGATCGCGGCCGTGCTGACGTTGTTCGTCACCGACCGGGCGGCCCCGGCCAAGGCTGTGGCCTGAACCACGCCGCGCGCGCCAGTGATTTCGCGCCTGTCGTATCGTAACGTTTTACCAACATCGCCTGCGTCCCGCCGCGATGTGGCAAGACCTTATCACGACAGGAGCGAAGCATGACCATCCACGCCATTCCGACCACGCCCTTCGCCGGCCAGCGGCCCGGCACCTCGGGCCTGCGCAAGAAGGTAGTCGAGTTCCAGCAGCCGGGCTATCTCGAGAATTTTGTCGAAGCGATCTTCCTGACCCTGGGTGAAGGGGCAGGGCGCACCATCGTCGTCGGCGGCGATGGCCGCTATTTCAACCGCGAAGCGATCCAGATCATCCTGCGCATGGCCGCCGCCCACGGCGTGGCGCGCGTGCTGGTCGGGCGCGGCGGCATCCTTTCCACCCCGGCGGTGAGCTGCGTGATCCGCAAGCACGCGGCCTTTGGCGGCATCGTGCTGTCGGCCAGCCACAACCCGGGCGGGCCGGATGGCGACTTCGGCATCAAGTACAACATCGAGAACGGCGGACCGGCCCCGGAAAAAGTCACCGAGGCGATGTTCGCCCATACCCAGACCCTCACGTCCTACCGCATCAGCGATGCCGGCCCGGTCGACCTTGACCAGCTTGGGAAAACCCGCATCGAGAACATGGTGGTCGAGGTCATCGACCCGGTGGCCGACTATGCCGAGCTGATGGCGCGTCTGTTCGACTTCAAGGCTATTTCAGCCCTGTTCGCGAAAGGCTTTCGCATGCGCTTCGACGCCATGCACGCGGTCTCGGGACCCTACGCGAAAACCATCCTGGAAGGCATGCTGGGCGCGCCTCTGGGCACGGTGGTCAACGGCGAGCCTTTGACCGACTTCGGCGGCGGCCACCCGGACCCGAACCCGGTCAACGCGGCGGAGCTGATCGCGCACATGGAAGGGCCGGATGCACCGGACTTCGGCGCGGCCTCGGACGGCGACGGCGACCGCAACATGATCGTCGGGCGCGGCTTCGCCGTCACGCCATCCGACAGCCTGGCCATCATCGCGGCCAATGCCACGGTGGCGCCGGGCTATGTGGGCGGCATCAAGGGCATCGCACGCTCGATGCCCACCTCGCAGGCGGCCGACCGCGTGGCCGAGGCGCTGGGCATCTCCTGCTTCGAGACCCCGACCGGCTGGAAGTATTTCGGCAACCTGATGGACGCCAACCTGGTGACCCTGTGCGGCGAAGAGAGCTATGGCACCGGCTCGTACCACATCCGCGAGAAGGACGGCCTGTGGGCCGTGCTGTTCTGGCTCAATTTGCTGGCCGTGCGCGGCACGTCCGTCGAGCAGATCGTACGCGAGCACTGGGCGCGCTTCGGCCGCAACTATTATTCGCGCCACGACTACGAAGCGGTCGACGCTATCAGCGCCGACGCCATGATGGCCGCGCTGCGCGAGGAGCTGCCCGAATTGGCTGGTAAAAGCTTCGGCCACTACCGGGTGGCCCTGGCCGACGATTTCGTCTACACCGACCCGGTCGACCATTCGGTGGCGACCCGCCAGGGCATCCGCATCGCCATGGTCGACGGCTCGCGCATCGTGCTGCGCCTGTCGGGCACCGGCACCGAAGGCGCCACCGTGCGGCTCTACCTGGAGCGCTTCGAGGCCGACCCGGCGCGCCACGACATCGATACCCAGGCCGCCCTGCACGACCTGGCCGCCATCGCCGAGAACGTCTCCGGCCTGCGCGCGCGCACCGGCCGCGAGCGCCCGACCGTCATTACCTGATCCATCCACCCCACCACAGGAACCCGCATGAAACTTCCCGTCCTTGCCAGCGCCATCCTGCTCGCTTTCAGCGCCAGTGCCCACAGTGCACCCGCCCAGCCCGCGGGCAAGCCCTTCGTCTGGGAGAATGCGACCGTCTATTTCCTGCTGACGGACCGCTTCAACAACGGCGACAAGGCGAACGACCACGCCTACGGCCGCAAGGATGACGGAGCCAAGCTGCGCGGCTTCATGGGCGGCGACCTGGCCGGCATCACGGCCAGGATCAAGGACGGCTATTTCAAGGACCTGGGCGTGAACGCCATCTGGCTCACGCCCCCCGTCGAGCAGATCCACGCGCCGACCGACGAAGGCACCGGCAAGACCTATGGCTTCCACGGCTACTGGGCGAAGGACTTCACGGCGGTGGACGCCAACCTGGGCAGCGAAAAGGACTTCCGCAATTTTGTGGACACCGCGCACGCCAACGGCATCCGCGTGATCCTCGACGTGGTGATGAACCAT
Organism: Telluria sp. ZT3P39; assembly: GCF_059685935.1. NCBI lineage: Bacteria > Pseudomonadati > Pseudomonadota > Betaproteobacteria > Burkholderiales > Oxalobacteraceae > Telluria > Telluria sp. ZT3P39. The sequence goes on along the minus strand of NZ_JCASIH010000001.1, from coordinate 18,512 downwards.
ACCGGCCCGGTCACGCAGGCCGATCCGGTCTGGCCCGCCGACTGGGTGCGCACCAAGCCGAAATGCACCTACAAGGACGCCCCGACCACCATCGACTGCACGCTGGTGGACAACCTGCCGGACTTCCTCACCGGCAGCAACGAGAATGTCGCCCTGCCTCCCGCCTTGGTGACGAAGTGGAAGAAGGAAGGCCGCTATGACCGCGAAGTGAAGGAGCTGGACGCCTTCTTCAAGCGCACCGGCTATCCGCGCGCGCCGCGCTACTACCTGGTCAAGTGGCATGCCGACTGGGTGCGCAAGTACGGCGTCGACGGCTTCCGCGCCGACACCGTCAAGCACACCGAGCCGGGGGTGTGGAAAGAACTGAAAACGGAGGCCAGCCTGGCTTACGAAGAGTGGAAGCGCGCCAACCCTGCCAAGCGGGTCGGCAACCTGCCGTTCTTCATGACCTCGGAAGTCTACGGCTATGCGATCAACCACGCGCGCAGCTTCGACATGGGCGGCGGCGTGAAGGTCGACTACCTGGCCAACGGCTTCGACAGCATGATCAACTTCTCCATGAAGACCGATGCCGCGCAGGGCTACGAAAAGCTGTTCTCGGAGTATGCGAAGGTGCTGCACGGCCCCATGAAAGGCTATTCGGTCCTGAACTACATCAGCTCGCACGACGACGGCAGCCCCTTCGATCCGCTGCGCCAGCGTCCCTTCGAATCGGCCAACAAGCTGATGCTGGCCCCGGGTTCGGCCCAGATCTATTACGGCGACGAGACCGCGCGCCTGCTCAAGGTCGAGGGCGCCGAGGGCGACGCCACCCTGCGCTCGTTCATGAACTGGGACGAGCTGGCGGCCAACACCCGGCGCGGCGCCAATCGCGTGGCCGAGGTGCGCGACCATTGGGCGCGCCTGGGGCGCTTCCGCGCGGCCCATCCGGCCGTCGGCGCCGGCACCCACCAGATGCTGGCCGCCAGCCCCTACACCTTCAAGCGCAGCTGGGAAAAGGATGGCGTGAGCGATCGCGTGGTGGTTGCGCTCGACCTGCCGGGGGACAAGACGCTGCCGATTTCAGTGGCGGGCGTGTTCAGCGACGGCCAGACCGTGCGCGACTGGTACACGGGCAAATCGGCCGTGGTCAGCGGTGGCAAGGTGCAGTTCGGCACCCCGGCGCCGGTAGCGCTGATCGCGCTGGACTGAGGCCGCGCCCGGTGTTCACGCCGGGCGCCAATGCTGGTATTCTGGGACGCATAAAACCTGCAACCGAATCGGGAAAATTGCGGTCCGGAAGCGTCAATCGGCATGGACGACTGTGAAATGCACGCGAACTGGCCAGAAGGGTGGACGTACAGCAGGATTGCGCTGACCGGCGGAATCCTGGACGCGGGGAGTATTGCCCATCTACCCGGCCATGGTGGCCGCGACCGGGTGATGCTCGAGCCTTCCGATACCAAGCTCGACTACATCACCCGCCTGGCCGTCAGCCTGACCGGCTCGGACATCGGCGGCATCAGCCTGGTATTCCGCTCGCAGATCTGGCTGCCATCGCGGGTCGGCGCCGACGCGCGCCTGCTGCCGCTGGCCGGCTCCTTCTGCAACTGCGCGGTGCGCGCGAATGCGCCCCTGTTCGAGGTGGCCGACGCCCGCCTCGACGCCCGCTTCGCCGACAATCCGCTGGTCACCGCGCCGCCGCACTACCTCCACTATGCGGGCATCCCGCTGGACGGCAGCCCGGCACGCCTGCTGGGCACCTTGTGGGTGATGAGCAAGGAGCCGCATCATCTCGACGCCGAGCAGGTCGCCCAGTTCCAGCTGTTGGCGCGCATCGTGGTCGACCTGCTCGAGCACCGGTATTTCGAGCCATCCACCGGGATGTTCAACCGCACCGTTTTCCTGCATCACCTCGAGACCATGCTGGAGCGCGAGGAGGCCAGCGTGACGGTCGGCTTCATCGACCTCACTGGTTTTCGCCAGGTCAACGAATTGTTCGGCAGGCTGTCCGGTGACCGCATCCTGGGCCAGCTCGGCGACCGGCTCGCGGCATGGGGCGGCGATCGCGCGCTGCTGGGCCACCTCGGCGGCGACCGGTTCGCCTTCGCACTCGAGCTTCCGCCAGACCAGCTCGATACCTGCCTGGCCCAGCTGCGCGACACCATCGACCTCCCGTTCGCGGTCGGGAATGGCTATGTGCAGCCGCTGCACGGCCGCATCGGCATCTGGCGCCAGGGCGCAGAGCGTGGCGCCAGCGCAGTGGATGCACTCGATGCCGCCGACGGCGCCGCGTCGTCGATTCGCCGCAGCCTCGACCGCAGCGTGATGCTCGAGTACGACAGCGCGATTGCCGCGCGTGCGCGCTTGCGTTACGAACTGCGCCACGCCATGCGCGGCGACAGCCGGCACGGCCGGATCGAGGTGCATTACCAGCCCCAGGTCGATGTCGAAGCCGGCAAACTGATCGGCCTGGAAGCACTGGTGCGCTGGTGCCATCCGGAGTTCGGGCTGGTCGGTCCCGCGATGTTCGTCCCCCAGGCAGAGCAGTCGGGACGCATCTTCGAGCTCGATGCCCACGTCGCGCGCCTGGTCTGCGAAGATGTGAAAGGGTGGCTGTCCAGGGGCCTGGATCCGGTCCCGGTGGCGCTCAATTTCTCGCGCGTATCGCTCATGCATCCGGAGTTGTTCGGGCGGCTGGAATCGGTGCTGGCCGATACCGGCGTGCCGGGCAGGCTGATCGAGCTCGAGGTGACCGAAAGCGTCGTGCTCGACTCGCTTCAGTCCCTGTGTCCACGTATCACCGCGCTGCGTTCGCTGGGTATGCACATCGCGATCGACGATTTCGGCACCGGTTCGTCCAACCTCGATGCGCTGGCCGGTTTCACCTTCGACCGCCTCAAGGCGGATCGCCAGTTCGTACACGGTGTCGCGGCCGACCACAAGAAGGCCGGTCTGTTCTCCCTGATCCAGGGCGCGGCCCGGGTCTTCGACGCCGAACTCATCTGCGAGGGACTGGAGGACGAGGCCGATCTCGCCTGGCTCACCAGCCACGGCGTACATTGCGTGCAGGGCTGGCTGTTCAGCCGTGCGCGCACTGCCGCCGATATCGAGCACCTGCTGCTGCGTTTGCGCGAAACACAGGAAACGATGCGCTCGATTGGCGATCTGCGCGCCTTGCTGCACCATGAACCGCGGGCCTGAGCCGCCGCCGCCGGGGCCTCGATCCTGAGGTTTTTCCGTCGATCAATGGTATCCTTATGCCATGACTGTTGAACCCGACACCGAACAGAAACCCTCCCGCGCCGCGTTTGCCGACGGCCCGCGCCTGCTGGCGGACATCGGGGCCACGCATGCGCGCTTCGGCCTCGAAACCGCACCCGGCGTGCTGCGCCAGGTCGCGGTGCTGCGCTGCGACGAATACACCGGCATCGTGCCGCTGCTGCACGGCTACCTGGCGCAGCTGGGGGGCGTGCGCATCAACCATGCGGCCTTCGCCCTGGCCAACCCGATCAGCGGCGACACCATCCGCATGACCAACCGCGACTGGCAGTTCTCGACCGACGAGGTGCGCCGCACCCTCGGCCTGGCGACGCTGCTGATCGTGAACGATTTCACCGCGCTGGCCATGGCGCTGCCGGGCTTCAAGCCCCAGGACCTGATGCAGGTCGGCGGCGGCGCGCCGCAAAGCCATGCGGTGGCCGGCGTGCTCGGGCCGGGCACCGGCCTGGGCGTATCGGGCGTGATCCCGACCATCGACGGCTTCGTCACCCTCGGCAGCGAGGGCGGCCACGTCAACTTCGCGCCCAGCGACGAACGCGAATTCGCGATCCTGCAATACGCCTGGCAGGAATGGCAGCACGTCTCCAACGAGCGCCTGATCTCCGGCCCCGGCATCGAACTGATCTACCGCGCGCTGGCCAAGCGCAACGGCGTGGAGGCGCCAAGCCGCAGCACCGCCGACATCGTCAGCAGCGCCCTCGACGCGCGCGACCCGCTGTGCCTCGAAACCCTGGAAACCTTTGCCGGCATGCTGGGCGGGGCCGCGGCCAACCTGGCGGTGACGCTGGGCGCCTTTGGCGGCATCTTCATCGGCGGCGGCATCGTGCCGCGCATCGCCGAGTGGTTCGCCACCTCGCCTTTCCGCGCCCGCTTCGAGGCCAAGGGCCGCTTCACCGACTACATCGCCCAGATCCCGACCTACATCATCATGACGCCGAACCCGGCGCTGCATGGCGTGTCGACGATTTTGTCCGAGCACCTGCGCGGACGCAGCGGAGCCAACACGCTGATGGACCGCGTGCAGCAGCTGCGCCACGAGCTCTCGCCCGCCGAGCAGCGTGTCGCCGCGCTGGTGCTGGAACACCCGCGCAAGGTGCTGGGCGAGCCGATCGCCGAGATCGCGCGCCTGGCGGACGTCAGCCAGCCGACCGTGATCCGCTTCTGCCGCTCGCTCGGCTTCCAGGGCCTGGCCGAGTTCAAGCTCAAGTTCGCGGGCAGCCTGACCGGGACCATCCCGGTACGCCACAGCCAGGTGCGCATGAGCGACTCTACGCACGACCTGTCGGCCAAGGTCATCGACAACACGGTGTCGGCCATTCTGAAATTCCGCGACCAGCTGGACGTGCACGGGATCGACCGCGCCATCGAGCTGCTGCGCCGCGCGCGCCGCGTCGAGTTCTACGCGATGGGCAATGCGAGGGCGGTGGCGCTGGACGGCCAGCACAAGTTCTTCCGCTTCCGCATCCCGGCCGCGCTGTACGGCGACTCGCACCTGTTCACGCTGGCCGCGGGACTCCTGGGGCCGGGCGACGTGGTGATCGCGATTTCCACCGCCGGCCAGCTGCCCGAGCTGCTGGCGGCGGTCGACATCGCGCGCGCCGGCGGGGCGGACGTCATCGCCATCACCAGCAGCAAGTCGCTGCTGGCGAAGAAGGCCAGCGTCTGCCTGGCGGTGGACCACAGCGAAGACAGCACCACCTTCCTGTCGATGATCTCGCGCATCCTGCAGCTGCTCCTGATCGACATCATGTCGGTCGGGATTTCGCTCGGCACCCAGGGCGAAGCAGGGGGCGACGGCGAGAACGACCAGCGCCGGCTCCTGATTTCCCACCTCGACAGCTGACGGTATTTCCCCATGCTTGAGCATTCCCCGCGCCGGCGCCAGTTGCTTGGCGGCGCACTGAGCCTGCCGCTGGCCGGCATCGGGTCCGCCAGGGCGGCAGCCAGAACAAGGGCGCCGCTCCAGGTCGGCGGCCTGCCCGTCACCTGCAACCTGACCCTGCCGATCGCCTGCAAGGCCAAGGCGGCCGCCGACGGCAAGCCGGACGCGCCCTTCACCGCCTTCGAGTACAACAAATTCTCCGGCTGGCCCGAGATCAAGGAGTCCTTGATGACGGGCCGCATCCAGGCCGCCTACATGCTCGCGCCCCTGGTGATGGACCTGACCGACTGGCGCATTCCGCTGAAGATCGTCTCGCTCGGCCACCGCTCGGGCGCGGTCATCATGGTGCGCACCGATTCGCCCTACCGGAAATTCGCCGACCTGCGCGGCAAGAGCATCGCGATTCCCAGCCGCTTCGCCGTGGACTATCTTTTCCTGCGCAAGATGCTGGCGCGCGAAGGCATGTCGCCGAAGGACATCGAGGTGATCGAGATGGCCCCGCCCGACATGCCGGCCGCGCTGTACGCGAAAGCCGTCGACGGCTATTGCACCGGCGAGCCCTTTGGCGCGGCGGCCCAGCGCGCCGGCTATGCGCGGCCGCTGTCGATGACGCGCAACGAATGGCGCAACTACATCTGCTGCGTGCTGACCGTGCGCGAAGAACTGATCCAGACCCAGCGCCCGCTGGTGCAGGAGCTGGTGAACTACGTGCAGGCGGCCGGCAACTGGCTCGATGCCAGTCCCCTCAACCGCAGCAAGGCGGCGCACATCGCCGCCGACCGCAAGTTCTTCAACCAGGACCCGAACATCATCAAGTTCGTCATGGAGAACCCGCAAGACCGCGTCACCTACGGCGACCTGCGCATGCTGCGGCCCGAGTTCGACGAGCTGATGAAGCTCTCGGTGGAGGCGGGCACGCTCAAGCGCCCGGTCGCGTACGAACAGTATGTGGACGACAGCTTCGTGAAGAATATCCGGCCCGTGAAGGTGGCGCTGTGATACGCCGCCTCGCTGCCGCAGTCCTGCTCTTGTCCGCCATGGCGGCACAGGCGGCGCCGGCATTGAAGTCCGGCGTGTTCTCGCCCGCACGCGCGGCCCCCGAGATCGCGCAAAAGGCGGCCGACGGCAGCGACTTCCGCCTGTCCGCGCTGCGCGGCAGGGTGGTGGTGCTGGAATTCGGCTTCACCCACTGCGCGGCCGTGTGCCCGGCCTCGCTCGCCGCCCTGGCGGCCGCGCGCCAGAAGCTCGGTCCCCACGCCGACCGCCTGCAGGTGGTGTTCGTCTCGGTGGACCCGGAGCGCGACACCCCCGCGCGCCTGAAAACCTACCTGGCGCAGTTCGATCAAGGCTTCATCGGCCTCACCGGCAGCGTGGCGCAGATGGCGGCCATCCGCAAGGACTACGGCATCACGGCCACCAGGCACCCGGTGGGCGACAGCAAGACGGAATATCAAATGGGGCACTCGTCCTACCTCTACTTCATCGACAAGAAGGGCATGCTGCGCGCCCTGATGCCTTTTGGACGCCCGGCCGACGAGATCGTGCATGACGTGAACGTGCTGGCGGCCGAATGAACAGGCGCATCGCCGTCGCCGCCCTGGTCGCGCTATTGGCGGCATCCTTCGGATGGGCCGCCTTCGCGCCGCTGCGGGCGGCCTCGCGCGACCAGCTGTTCGAGATCCCGAAGGGCACCTGGGAGGCCCGCATGAAGGGCAGCAAGGCCAGCATCCTGCCCGAGCACATCACCTTGACACTGGGCGTGCGCGACGTGCTCCTGCTGCGTAACAGCGACACGGTGCCGCAGATGTTCGGGCCGGTCTTGATCATGCCGGGCCAGGACTTCCGCCTGCCGTTTGCCCAGGCCGGCGAACATCCCTTCGACTGCACCGCCCACGCCAGCGGCAAGATGACGGTGCTCGTCGTCGATGCGCCCGCTGCCGGGCTGGCGCGCCTGCGCTGGCGCCTTCACTCCCTCGTGGGCGACAAAGCATGAGCATGGATAGACTCAACCGGATCTGGCCTCCGCTGCTGGTGCTGGCCGCCATCGTGGCGCTGTGGTGGCTGGTGGTCGCGCAGAGCGGCAGCGTGATCTTCCCGTCGCCGCTGCAGGTCGCGGCCGGCACGCTGGAGCTGGCCCGCGACGGCACGCTGTGGGAGCACATCTGGGCCTCGCTGGCGCGCGTGGCCACCGGCTTCATGCTGGCTTTGATGTTCGCGCTGCCGCTGGGCCTGTGGATGGGACGGGTGGACGCCGCCTACCGCACACTCAACCCGGTGTTCCAGATCCTCCGTCCGATCTCGCCGATCGCCTGGATCCCGATCGCGATCCTGTGGTTCGGCGTGGGCGACCTGGCGCCGGTTTTCCTGATCTTCCTGGCCTCGGTGTTCCCGATGATCGTGCAGACCGCCGCCGGCGTGCACGCCATCGAAGGGCGCTACCTGCGCGCGGCCGAGAACTTCGGCGTCTCGCGCGCCAAATTGTTCCGCCAGGTGATCGTGCCGGCGGTGCTGCCCGAAATCCTGATCGGCATGCGCATCGGCCTGGGCGTGGCCTGGCTGGTGGTGGTGGCCGCCGAGATGATCGTGCGGCGCTCGGGCCTGGGCTACCTGATCATGGATGCGCGCAACGCCGGCAACCGCTACGACCTGGTTGTGGCGGCCATGATCATCATCGGACTGATCGGCCTGGGGTTGGACACCCTGATGCGCCGTCTGGAGGGACTCAGGGGAGTAAGGTGGCGCTATGCACGCTAAAGTCATGAATGCAGGCGACGAGGCCAGGGCCGCGGTGCCGAAGGTCGCCATCCGCGCCATCCGCAAGGGCTTCAAGTCGCTGCCCGTCATCGACGGCATCGACCTGGCGGTGGCGCCGGGCGAGTTCGTCGCCATCGTCGGCCCCTCGGGCTGCGGCAAGTCCACCCTCATGAAACTGCTGGCCGGCTTCGAACACCCCGACAGCGGCGCCGTCATGATCGATGGCGTGCCGGTCACCCGGCCGACGCCCAACGCCATCGTGATCTCGCAGCATGGCTCGGTGTTCCCGTGGCTGACGGTGCAGGAAAACCTGATGTTCGGCCTGTCGGGCAAGGACGCCGCAAAGGCGGCGACGGCAGACCATTACGCCGAGATGGTGGGGCTGAAAGGCTTCGAGAAGGCGTACCCGCACGAACTGTCGGGCGGCATGCTCAAGCGGGTGGAAATCGCGCGCGCGCTGGCGGTCAAGCCGGACATTCTGTTCATGGACGAGCCGTTCTCGGCGCTGGATGCGCTGACGGCGCTGAAGATGCGCATCGAGCTGCTGCGCGTGCTGCGCGAAGAGCGCCACACGATCATCCTGATCACGCACGACGTGGAAGAGGCGATCTACCTGGCCGACCGCGTGGTGGTGCTGTCGCCACGGCCGACCAGGGTCGCCTCGGTGTTCCCGATCGCGCAGGCGCACCCGCGCAAGGTGTCGCAGCCGGAACTGCAGGCGATCAAGGACGCGATCCTGGGGCAGCTGGGCTTGTAGGGCGGGTGGCCGCCGGTGTTATTGCTGGCGCGCCCGCTCTTCCTTCTTGACCTTCTTGGCTTCCTTCTTTTCCTTCATCGTCTTGGCCGGTTCTTTCTTGGTCGTTTTCTTGGCATCCTGGCTTTTACTCATGGTAGTGCTCCGTTCGGTAATGGACTAGGGTGGGTTCGGGTCGTGCGCCTGCCACGCCACTATACAGCGCGAGGCGGGCAAATGGCTGCTACGGTGCGGGACGGGACGGCGCCGCCAGCGGCAGCCGGATCGCGAAGGTGGCGCCCTTGCCGCGGCCTTCGCTGCTCACGCTCAGGCTGCCCTCGTGCAGCTCGACGATACGGCGCGCGATGTACAGCCCCAGCCCCAGGCCGGTCGCATTGTCGTGCTGCTGCAGCGTGAACGCGCCGAATACGTGCGGAAGGTCTTCGGGCTCGATACCCTGGCCCGAATCGGTGATGTCGATCGCCACGGTGTCGCTGCTGCGCCTGACCTCGATGCGGATGGCGCCGCCGTCAGGGGTGAACTTGGTGGCGTTGAACAGCAGGTTCCAGATCACCTGTTGCAGGCGCCGGCCGTCCGCCTCCAGCGCGATGTGGTCACCGTAGTCGCTCGGGGTGACCTGCATCAGGATGCCCTTGGTGTGGGCGAAGGTCTCCACCGTCGAGATGGCGTCACGCAGCACCTGTCCGAGTTTCACCTGCGAGCGCGTGATCGACATCTGGCCGGTCAGGGTGCGCGCGGCGTCGATCAGGTCGTCGACCATGCCGGCTTCCTGGCGCACATGCACGCGCATCGATTCCAGGCCGCTGACGACCTTCGGCGGCAAGTCGGGCTCCGTGCGCAGCATCAGGTCGATGCGCATCGACAGCGCCGACAGCGGGGTGCGCATTTCGTGCGAGACGGTAGCCAGGAACAGTTCGCGCGTGCGGTTCACGCGGGTCAGGTCGTCGATGGTCTCGCGCTGGCGGTCGAGCGTGGCGGCCAGGGTGCCCAGCAGCGCCGCATAGGTTCCCATGCGCCCCTCCGACACCGGCGCGTCCAGCCGCACCTCGTTCCACAGCAGGTGGCCGGGCAGGCCGACCTGCTTGGCGATGCGTTCGCACTCGAGCGGAGAACTGAAATCGGCAAAGCGCCAGCCGAACACCAGCACGCCATACACCTCGCCGCGCAGCAGCAAGGGCAGCGAGCACACGCGCAAGCCCTCGAACTGCGCCGATTGCGCCTCGCCGCTCGCGCACACCGACGCGACCAGGGTGCGCTCGAGCGCCGTGCCGGGGCCGTCCTCGGCCCACAGGCGCGAGCCAGCGAGCAACTGGGCCAGGCGCGAACCGGTCTGCGGCCCGATGCGGCGCACGCCGTCCGGGTCGTAGGCCGAGGTCACCAGGCTGGTGGCCTCGGTGAACTGGCGCAGCGGCGTGCCCCAGTCGTCCCAGTCGACCGGGGCATTGCCGGGCAGCTTGGCCGTGATCACTATGGCTGTTCGGTCGGCAGGTCTGCCGATTCGGGCAGCTCCCCGCCCCGCGCCACTGCCTCCTCGATGACCGGGCTTTGCCGTGACGGCGAACGCGACAGCAGGCCGTAATACGAGGAAAACGGCAGTTGCGGCACGGCGCCGGCCTGGGTGTCCTTATCGCTTTCGTCGAGCAGCAGCAGGCCGCCCAGGCCGATCGTGTATTCGCGCGTCACTTGCAGGTTGCGGCTGCCGCGCACTTTCGGCACCGCGATCGCGCGGCGCAGGACGGTGGACACCTCGACATAGTTCAGCAGGATGATGTTGTCGACCAGGTGCGAGCCCTTGAGCTCCTCGCTGATCTGCGACACGCCCAGCAGTTCCGGGCTTTCGTAGTTGAACAGCGTCGTGGCCAGGCGGTTCTTGAAGAAGGTCGCCAGTGCGTACAGGTAGTCGGCCACTTCGGGACGGCTGGTCATTTCGTAGACGGCGATCGAATCGAACACCACGCAGTCGATCTGCTGATCTTCGACCAGCCTGGCGATGCGGTCGAAGTGCACGTCGAGTTCGAGTTCCAGCGGCGACTCGTAGTGGATGAACAGCTTGCCCGAATCGACCAGTTGCTGCAGGTCGAAGCCGAGCGAGCGGGCATTGCGCATCAGCTGGGCCGGATGTTCGTCCAGGCTGACCAGCAGGCCCTTGTGGCCTTCCTTGATCGCATTGCTCAGGAACTGCACGCTCAGCACCGTCTTGCCGGTGCCGGAAATGCCGCTCACCAGCGTGACCGACCCCTTGTAGATGCCGCCGTCCATCATCTTGTCGATCGCGGGCGAACCGGTCGACATGCGTTCTTCGGAAGTCGGCTGGTGGACCGAGGCGATCGGGCGCGACTGGGCGCGGCGGTAGACATGCACGCCCATGCCCGCTTCGATACGCATGGTGTGGCTGCCGCCGATGAAATCCTGGCCGCGCGATTTCATCACGGTCAGGCGGCGGTGTACGCGGCGCCGGGTTTCCTCGCGCGAGAGGGTGATGATGGTGTCGAACACGAAGCGCTCGTGCGCCAGCACGCCGGCATGCGACTCGTCCTTCTCGGCGGTGACCATGGTGGTCACGCCGAGCCGGGTCAGGCCTTCGATCAGGAGGTGCACGTCTTCGCGGAAGGGCATGTCGTGCGCTTCCGCGTACAGGCGCAGCGGCGTCAGGCCGTCGATCAGCAGGCGCTTGGCGCCCATCTCGCGCAGCGAGGCCGCAAAGGCGCCGTCGTCGCTGCGGAATTCGCTCAGCAGCACGGCCGGGCTGGTCTGGATGATCCTGATCTTGCCCTGGTCGATCAGGCCCTGCAGGTCCCAGTTGAAGCCGGCGGCGTCGCGCAGCAGCTTGGCAGGGTCGAGCTCGAAGGACACGATGGCGCCCGGTTCGTCATGGTCCAGCGCGCCATGGTAGATGAAGCCCAGTCCCAGGGTGGTCTTGCCCGAGCCCGGCGGCCCCTCGACGATCAGGTTGTTATTGCGGGGAATGCCTCCATGCATTACTTCGTCGAGGCCGGCAATGCCGGTCTTCACCAATCCGTTCATGTGACCCGCCCTTTATCTGTGTGTCTGCCAGCTTAACATGCAGCGTGGAAATTCACCTGCCATGCACGGCGAATCCGCGTGCGTGGCGACACCGGTCGGTCCAGTGTAGTAAAGGACGCCTGCCTTGGCCAGCCGATAATGGGCGAGCTTCCCCAGGGAGAAACGCTCCCCGTGGGAAGTTCTACTCGGCGACGAACACGACGGCGGTACGCGCCGGCACGGTGAACGTGCCGCTGGCGCTGTCGAAGCTTGCCTGCGCGGCGCGCTTGTCGGCCGCGCCGGCAGCCGTGTGCACCGGATGCAGCGTGAGGCGCTTGCCGCGCAGCAGCGGGTCGCTCACGCGCTGCTCCACCTTGTCCACGTTCACCAGGTAGCTGATGGCGCCAAAACGCGCGCCGGGATAGCCCTTGCCGTCGATCGAGGCCGCCAGCACGGTCGCTACCTGCTGCGGCCCGGTGTTGAAGAAGCGCAGGCGCTGCACGATGTCGCCGGCGGTGCGCATCCGGAACAGGGTCGAGCTGGCGCGGATGGCCAGCAGGTCGCGGAAGGCGTCGCGCGCGAAGGCGATGTCGGCGGGCTGCGGCTTGATCGCGGCATTGGCCAGGTAGGGCTTGAGCAGCGCCCAGTCCTTGCCGTTGTCGTCCGATTGCGGCAGGCCGGTGCCGTAGTAGTTGTCCTGGTAGGTCCAGTCGATGCGGTTGAACCAGTCGCCCGAATTGAAGCTGTTGCGGTCCAGCGACTTCGAGCGCAGGGTGTCGATGCCGGCGTGGTAATAGGCCACGCCCTGGCTGAAGGCATTGATCGCCATGCCCAGCACCTGCACGCGCGCGCGCTCCAGCGTCGAGGTGGCGACGGGGAGTTTCAGCACGTTGATGTCGAACAGGGTCTGGTTGTCGTGGTTCTCGACATAGTTCACGACTTCGCCCGGCTGGCTGGCATAGCCGGCCGGCTGGTTGCCGTAGGCGATGTCTTCCAGCCTGCGCACCTGGCCATCGAGCGTCTGCAGCGGATAGCTGCGCACCGAGCCGGCCAGGCCGACGCGGATCAGGTCCGCCGCGCGCAGCAGGTCGGCCGGCTTGTGGCCGGCTGTCGATGCATTCGGGTCATACACCAGGCCGTTGATATAGCCTTGCTGGCGCACCATCGCCTCGCCCGAGTCGCCGGCCGAGCCGCCGCGCACGGCGTCGCGCGCGCGGTCGCTGAAGGTGCCGATGCCGGAGCCGTTCAGCGAGAGCTGCGAGGCCTGCACGAAGCGGGCGCCATCGGCCACCTCGCCGAAGTTCCAGCCTTCGCCGATCAGCTGCACGTGGCGGCCGGCCGCCTTGTCCACGCGCCGCTGCAGGCGCTCCATGGCCGCGCGCGGCTGGTGGCCCATCAGGTCGAAGCGGAAGGAATCGATCTTGTAGTGGCGGGTCCAGAGTTCGGCCGAGTCGATCATCAGCTTGGCCATCATGGTGTTTTCGGTGGCCGTGTTGTCGCAGCAGGTCGAGCGCTCGATGGCGCCTGCCGCATTCAGGCGGTGGTAATAGCCCGGCACCACGCGGTCGAGCACCGATTTCTCGTTCTGGCCGGCGATGAAGGTGTGGTTGTAGACGACGTCCGTGCCGACGCGCAGGCCGGCGCGGTGCAGGTCCATCACCATCTGGCGCATCTCGACGATGCGGCGCGCGCCGTCCGATGGATCGGTCGCGTAGCTGCCTTCCGGCGCGTTGTAGTGGTAGGGGTCGTAGCCCCAGTTGAAGCAGTCCGTCTCGGCGCTCTTGCGCGTCAAGGCCTGCTGGGTCTCGCCATCCGGCGTGCCCGAGGGCTGGGGCACCGCGCAGTCTTTTTCCGGGACGCTGCCCAGGTCATAGACCGGCAGCAGGTGGATGTCGGTCATGCCGGCTTTGGCCAGCGCCTTCAGGTGGCGCATGCCGTTCGAACCGGCTTCGCCGAAGGCTGCGTACTTGCCGCGCTTGTTCGCCGGCACGCTCGGGTCGTTGAGCGAGAAGTCGCGTACGTGCAGCTCGTAGATGACCATGTCGGTCTGCGCTTTTACCGTGTTCGGCGCACGCGTGCGGTCCCAGCCCTTCGGCTTCAGGCTGGCGGCATTCAGGTCGGCGATATAGCTGCGCTTCGAGTCCGTGGTGAGGCTGACCGAATACGGGTCGGTGACCAGGTTGCGCACCAGGCCCATGCCGTCGACCGCCACGTCCACCGCGTACTTGTAATAGCTGCCGGAGAGGTCTTTCGCGACCTTCGCTGCCCAGGCGCCGGTGCGCGCGTCGAAGGCCATGTCGTGCACGGCCGTGGCGCGGCCGGTGCCGCTGTCATAGGTGCAGACGGCGGCCGCGCGGGCGGTAGGCGCCCACAGGCGGAAAGCGGTGCGCCCTTTCCCTGGCGTGGCGCCAAGGTCGGCGATGCGTTCGGCCGCTGCATGGATGTCGTCCAGGGCGCCCGCTACCTGGATGCGGGTTGCGGCGACGACCAGGCCGTCCGGCGTTTCCTGTACCAGCACCAGCTGGCCGCGGTGCAGGTCTGTCAAACGGGCCAGGTCGGCTGCGCGCAGCGACAGCACCGGTCCGGAAGCGACCCACTTGAAGCGGGTGGCGGCCGCCGCCGGCACCTGGCCGCTGAAGACGTCCAGCGCCAGTGCGCCGTCCGCGCCTTCCACCTTCGCCCCCGGTTTGGCGACGATCGCCGCCTTGGCCGAGTGATACAGGCGGTAGGTGCCGGCGGCGGCGGCGCCCGGCCATTTCACCAGGCGCTTGTCGAGCCAGACGGCGCGTGCTTCGAGCGTGGCGCTGGAGGCGTGCAGGACAAACTGGAATCCTTCTTTATTGCAGGCGTCAACAGGGACCGCGGCGTGGGCGGAGGAGGCGAGGAGGGCGGCGGCGAGGGCGGCGTATCGAAGTTGGGTCATGTAGGGTGGGCGGGTCTCCCGCCCGCGCGTTCAAGCGGCAGTGACCCGTCGATAAAGTGGATGAATGAAGGATAGTTGAACGCGCGGGCGGGAAGACCCGCCCACACTACGGTCATCGATGTTCCGACGACCGTGGTGATCGATACGATGAATCAGCCGCGGTAGTTATCGACCATCTTGTAGCGCCGCGCGTACAGGCCGAAGACCAGCGCCGCAAGCAGCGCGAACCCGGCGAAGAAATACATCTGGAAGGCCAGCACGCCGACCCCCGAGCTTTCGATGTGGGCCAGGACGGCGTCGTTCTTGACGCCCGAATTCACGATCAGCACCCACAGGTTGCCGACCGTGACCGCCAGGTACCACAGCGCCATGATCACGCCCTTCATCGAGGCCGGGGCCTGGCTGTAGGCGAATTCCAGGCCGGTGGCCGAGACCAGCACCTCGCCCAGGGTCAGCAGTGCGTAGGGCAGGATCTGCCAGGCGATCGAGACCGGGTCGCCGGCGTCGAGCTGCACCTGCAGGTTGCCGACCACGATCCAGGCCAGCGCCGAGAAGGCGATGCCGGCGGTCATGCGGCGCAGCGCGGTCGGCTCGAAGCCCATCTTGGCCAGCAGCGGGAACAGCACCAGGTTGTTGAACGGGATCAGGATCATCACCAGCAGCGGGTTCAGCGCCTGCATCTGGGCCGGCAGGACGCTGAAGCTCCAGCCCAGCAGGCTGACGTCGGTGGACATGGTATTGGCCTGCACGATCCAGGTCGAGGCCTTCTGGTCGAACAGCGACCAGAACGGGGTCACCAGCGCGAACACGATCAGGATGCGCAGCACGGCGCGCACGCCATCCACGGCGGCGTCGGGATGCACGCCTCTAGCGCGATCGAGCTGCATCGAGGCCCCCGTGCCGACGAAGGCGATCAGGAGCACCAGCGCCAGGCAGGCGGCGATGACGAAGCCCCAGTCCGGGGTGCGCGCCAGCGAATAGACGGCGCCGATCACGCCCAGGACGGCGACGATCAGCCCGGGACGGCCGGCGCCGGGCTGCTTCGCCAGCACGGCGCTGCGCACCACGCGCAGGAAGGAATGCGGGTCGCTCGGCGCGGGCGGCACGTGGACGTATTTCTTCTTGCCGCTCCACAGGACCATGGTGGCGACGAACATCAGGATGCCCGGGATGCCGAAGGCGACCGCGGGACCGTAATCGCGCAGGAACAGCGGCATCAGCAGCGACGCAAAGAAGGAGCCGAAGTTGATGATCCAGTAGAAGGCGTCGAACACGACTTTCGCACGGCTCTTGTTGGTCTTGTCGAACTGGTCGCCGACAAAACTGGCCACCAGCGGCTTGATGCCGCCCGACCCGAAGGCGATCAGGAACAGCCCGAAATAGAAGCCCTTGACGCTGTCTTCGAAAATCGCCAGGCAGGCGTGGCCCGCGCAGTAAACGAGGCTGAACCAGAAGATGGTGTTGTACTTGCCGAAGTAGCGGTCGGCCATCCAGCCGCCCAGCAGCGGGAAGAAATACACGCCCATCATGAAGGTATGGAAGACGTGCTTGGCTTCGCCGGTGCGCTCGGACTCGGCCACGAACAGCAGCAGCGTCGAGATCAGGAAGGGCGTGAGGATGTTGCGCATCCCGTAAAAGGAAAACCGCTCACAGCCTTCGTTGGCGATGATGTAGAGGATCTGCCGCGGCATGCGCGCGACCGGGCTGGCTACCGTCGTTGGTGGAGAACTCATGGCTTCCTCGAAAATCGAAACAACCGCGATCCTATGCCGAGGCTGAGCCAGTTTGCAATAAAAATATTGTTGCGAAACAAAGGAGTTACAAAATCGGCGTAGTTTTGCTACTTTTTCTTGAAGCGCGGCTCGGGAAAAAACGCATTAACTCATTGAATTGAAACGAATAAGATCGGGTTTCAGCGGAGTCCGGCCGATTGTAAAGTATATTCTGCTGCTGTATATTGCCTAGAATTCTCAAAATTTTCGGACGGACCAGCCATGACCCAGACCTTGAAGAACGACAACCCGAACTGGTGGCGCGAAGCCATCATCTACCAGGTCTATCCGCGCAGTTTCCTCGATACGAATGGCGACGGCGTGGGCGACCTGGCGGGCATCACCGCAAAGCTCGATTACATCGCGCAGCTGGGTGTGGACATCGTCTGGCTCTCGCCTTTCTTCAAATCCCCGATGAAGGACTTCGGCTACGACATCGAGGACTATTGCGACGTCGACCCGCTGTTCGGCAGCCTGGCGGACTTCGACAAGCTGGTGGCCAAGGCGCACAGCCTGGGCCTGAAGATCATGATCGACCAGGTGATGTCGCACACCGCCGACACCCATGCCTGGTTCGTCGCGAGCCGCAAGAGCCGCGACAATCCGAAGTCCGACTGGTATGTCTGGGCCGATCCGCTGCCGGACGGCTGCCCGCCCAACAACTGGCTGTCGGTGTTCGGCGGCTCGGCCTGGCAGTGGGACACGCGCCGCAAGCAGTACTACATGCACAACTTCCTGGTGAGCCAGCCGCAGCTGAACTTCCACAATCCGGAAGTGCAGCAGGCCCACCTGGACGCCCAGCGTTTCTGGCTCGAACGCGGCGTGGACGGCGTGCGCATGGATGCCTGCGTCTTCCACTTCCACGACCGCCAGCTGCGCAGCAACCCGCCGGCGCTGGTGCGCGACACCTCGACCGTCACCGACGTCAACCCCTACGGCATGCAGGCCCACGTCTACGACAAGACCCAGCCGGAGAACATCGCCTTCCTGCAGCGCGTGCGTGCCCAGCTCGATGAATTCGGCGCCGTCTCGATCGGCGAAGTCAGCTCCGACGACGCGCTCGCGCAGATGGCCGAGTACACCGAAGGCGGCGACAAGCTGCACATGGCCTACAGCTTCAACCTGCTCACGCCGGTGCACACGGCGGCGCATGTGCGCACCCAGGTCGAAGAGTTCAACGAGCGCGTGAAAGACGGCTGGGCCTCCTGGTCGGTGAGCAATCACGATGCCATCCGCGTGGCGACGCGCTGGAGCGACGGCAAGCCGACGCCTGCGCTGGCCAAGCTGGTGCTGGCCATGCAGCTCTCGCTCAAGGGCACGCCTTGCCTGTACCAGGGCGAAGAACTCGGCCTGGAAGAAGCCGACGTGCCGTATGAATTGCTGCAGGACCCGTATGGCATCACCTTCTGGCCCGAGTTCAAGGGCCGCGACGGCTGCCGCACCCCGATGCCGTGGCAAGCGAATTCGCCGCAGGCCGGCTTCACCAGCGGCCAGCCATGGCTGCCCGTGGCCGCGCCGCATGCGGCGGTCGCGGTCGACCGCCAGGACAGCGACCCGGACTCGCCCCTGAACTTCGCGCGCCGCTTCATCGCCTGGCGCCGCACCATGCCGCAGCTCACGCGCGGCGAGATCGTCTTCTTCGACGCGCCGGAGCCGGTGCTGGCCCTGCGCCGCGACCTGGAGGGCATGGATGGCGTGCTGGCCGCGTTCAACCTGGGGCCGGAGCCGGTCAGCTTCGACTGGGCCGAGGCGGCGCAGGCCACGGCACTGGACAGCTTCGGCCTGCCGGGCAGCGCCACAGGCAGCCGCGTGACCCTGCCGCCTTACGGCGCCTGGCTGGGCCGCGCCGCGCCAACCGCCGGATAATGGGCGGCCAGCGGGCGACATCGACGTTCGCGCACAATGCCGCCCGCACGGTCTTCCAAAATCGGGGTCATCTTCCAAAATCGGGGTCAGGTCCTGACCCTTCCCCTCAAATTCTCACCTCCTGCACCAAGGTAATCAGTTCAATAAGGGCGGTCTCGAACGCGTGTGGAGGTAATCGAGGTCGCGTACTCTCCATCAAATAACTTCGTGCCAGTGTGTGCACTGAGAGCGTCGATCCGGATTTCTTCTTGCTGCCATACTTCACATGGTAGCCAGCATGCGCCGCCGCAAGGCCAA